>DATATP010000063.1:0-13677 GCA_036268715.1 Rhizomicrobium sp.
GGGCTCCAACGGTGCGGACAACCTAAACCTGCGCAACCTGGGCACCCAGCGCACTCTGGTGCTGATGGATGGCCGCCGCGTCGTGTCCGACAACTCCTCCGGGGCCGTCGATATCGCCCAGTTGCCCGAAGCGCTGATCCAGCGGGTCGATATCGTGACCGGCGGCGCCTCGGCGGCCTATGGCTCGGACGCCGTGGCCGGTGTGGTCAACTTTATTCTCAATGACAAGTTCGAAGGCTTCAAGGCCGACGCGCAGGCAGGCATCTCCCAATACGACGACAATATGAACTACAAGACCTCGCTCACCTATGGCGGTGAGTATATGGGCGGCCGCCTGCATGTGGTCGCTTCCTTCCTCGACAATCTCAGCGATGGCGTTACCACCGCCCGCAGCCGGCCTTGGACGGCCCGTGCCACGGCCCAGATCACCAACCCGGCGGTGACCAGCGCCAATCCTGCCTCACCCACCAATCCCATCAATCTTGTCGTGGTCGGCGGTGTCTCCTCCATCGCCGGCGCCGGCGGCTTGGTGACGGGCTCCAACCTCAACACGGGTTGCACGGGTCCGGCCCCCGGCACCCAGGCCAATCCCAGCTTTGCCAATCCCAGCCTGGCCGGCTGCTCGGCCAGCACCTTGCTCCGAGGCACGACGTTCAATCTCGGCGGCACCGCACGCAATTTCAATTATGGCACCCTGGTCAGCGGCACTACCATGGAGGGCGGCGAGGGCGTTGCCGACAACCCCAACCTGGACCTCACCTTGCAACCGCGCCAGCGCCGCGACCAGTTCTTCACCCATGTGACCTATGATTTGGACGATAACAACTCGATCTTTTTTCAGGTCAACTCTTCGCTGGACGAGATCCACTATCGCAGCCTGCCGACCTTCGAAGTTTCCACCACGGCCTTCACCGTCTATGCCGACAATGCCTATCTGCCGGCTTCCGTAGCCCAGGCGATGCAGGCGAACAATGTCCGTGGGATCGTCATTGGCCGCGACAGCGCCGACATCGCCATCCCGACCATGAGCCAATGGTCCCACACCGGCCAGGTCACCATCGGCGCAGACGGCAAGCTACCGCTCGGATCGACCTGGGATTATCACTGGTACGGCCAGATGGGCCGCAACTACGTATCCTATCTCACCAACGACGATCCGATCTCCGACAATCTCTATGCCGCTTCGGACGCGGTGGTGAATCCCGCCAACGGCCAGATCGTCTGCCGCTCTGTCCTGAATGGCTCGGTTTCGGCGGCCAGTTCTGGCTGCGTGCCGATCGACATTTTCGGTTCGGGTTCGCCATCGGCCGCCGCCAAGGATTATGTCACCGGCACCGCCATGCAACTGGTTCATGTCGCCGAAGACGTGACCGAGGGTTCGGTCAACGGCGACCTGTTCGACTTGCCCGCGGGTACGGTCTCCGCTGCCGGCGGCATGAGCTATCGCCGCGAAGCGTTTAACCAGGTCACCGACCCGCGCTCTCAGGAAATCCGCACAGGTGCCGGTCTTCCCGGTTTCCCGACCGGCGGCATCCCGGGTTTCCCCACAGGTATCGCCAATTCGCTGGGTGGTTATGAGCGCACCAATCCGCAGCCGACCCATGGCACCTACAATGTTTGGGAAGCCTTCCTGGAAACCGAGGTGCCGCTGCTGAAGGACCAGCCTTTCGCCAAGTCGCTGACTTTCAACGCGGCGGGGCGTTACATCGACTACAGCCTTTCGGGTGGCGTGGAACCCTGGAAGCTGGGCCTGGTGTGGGAGCCGATTGATGATTTCCGTCTGCGTGCCAGCCGGTCCACCGACATTCGTGCGCCTACCTTGGGCGAACTCTATCAGGGCTCCAGCCAGGGCACCTCGACAGTCCAGGATTCGCCCAACCACTCCACCGCCCTGGTCACGGTGCTGACCGGCGCCGTGGGCAACACCAACTTGGTCCCGGAATCCGCGAACACCACCACCATCGGCGGCGTGCTGAGCCCGGACTTCCTGCCGGGCTTCCAACTGTCAGTGGACTATTATTCGATCACCATTAGCAAGGCGATCCAGGCGCTGACGGCGCAACAGACACTTGACCAGTGCGCTGACGGCGTGACGTATCTTTGTACCGACGATATTATCCGCACCGCAGGCGGCGGTCTGTCGCGCGTGCTGCTGCCCTTCTTCAACGTCGCAGGACGCCTGACGAAAGGCGAGGACATCGAGCTTGATTATCATGCCGATGTGCCGGACATGGGCTGGGGTGACGGCAACTATACCGGCCGCATCATCGCCAACCATATCGATGAGTTCACCACCCAGGTGCTGTCTGGCAACCCGGCGCCGCCCGCCGTAAAACTGGCCGACGATATCGGCGTGAACTCCACACCATCCTGGACCTGGAATTTCCAGAATATCTACCAGACGGGTCCGTGGGGACTGTTCGTGCAAGAACGCTTTATCGGTTCAGGCAAGATCGACCGCAGCAAATCGCCTTCGCAGATCAGCCTGAACGAGGTGGAACAGGTCATCTATACCGATATGACCCTCAGCTATGACATCAACGACGCGCTGCAGGGATATCTGTCGATCACCAACCTGTTCGATCGCGATCCGCCGCCGGTGCCATCGACCCTGATCTCGGGCCCGAACTTCGGCAACCGCACTTTGTATGACATAATTGGGCGGCAGTTCACCCTGGGCGTGCACTATAAGCTGTAAGATCATGCAAGAGGGGCAGCAAAACCGCGCCGTCCGCGGGTTTGCCTGTCTTCTTGCAACATCTCACTACACAGTATAGGAATCCATATTTAGAAACGGGTACCAGGAGGAGGCTTTAAGATGGCATTTCGGAAGGTTTTGCTGGCGGCTGGATCGGTGATCTCCCTCGCGGGATTTCTCTCCCTAGAACCTCTTTCGATCTCACCTTCGGAAGCCCAGATGTTTTACGGCAAGGTGGGACCTGCCCATGGCGAACTCGATGGCAATGGGGTTCCCTGTTATGGATTCATGGATGGTGGCGGCCAGTGCCTGAGCACGAAAAACGCCGTCAATTCAGCCGATCATCCCACCCGGCTGGTGGGCGACGTAGGCAAAGCGCGGCCCCGTGATGGGTTCGAGCAGTTCGGCCGCCACGCGCGCGACTTGATCTATATCGCCGTGCCCGGCGGTGAGTCGGACGATCCCGATTCCACCATCAGGAATGGCGAAGGCATCATCGTGCTGGACGCCAAGGCCCATTACGCCTTCGTCAAACGCATTCCGCTTCAGAATCTGCCCGCGCCTCTTTCGCCGGAGGAAGTGTCGGCGATGATGGCCGATCCGGTCACCAACATGGCCTACATCTCCACGCGCGGGCATTTGATCGCGATGGATATGGCGACAGACAAGATCGTCTGGAACAACACCTACGAAAAGGGCACCTGCTGCGAGCGGGGCCAGATCACGCCCGACGGCCTCACCCTGGAAGTGGGCTCGAATCTGAAAGACTTTCACCGCGTGATCGACGCCAAGACCGGCGCGGTGAAAGGCATCATCCAGACGCCGAAGAGCATGTTCAACCACAATATGGGCATGAGCGCGGACGGAAAGACCGTGTTCGACGCCCCCAATGGCGTCACCATGACGGTCGCCGACATGGCCACCATGAAGGCAACCCACACCATCACCTTCGACGATCACGTCCGCGTCTTCGTCATCAACCACGACGCCTCGCGGGTTTACGCGAATCTCAACAATCTGCTCGGCTTCGAGATCGCCGACGCCAAGACCGGCAAGATCATCAAGCGCGTCGAAGCGCCTGCGGAGACCTGGAAGGCCAAGTGGGCCGATCCCAATCAGCATTTCTTCGGTCATGGCGCGCCGCAGCATGGCCTGGCGCTCACCCCGGATGAGAGTGAGATGTGGGTGCCCGATGACATCAACAATCTGATGCTGATCTATGACAATGAGGGTCAGGATAATTGGAAGCTCGATCCCGCCAAGACCATCAAGCTGCAGCACGCTTCGAACTGGATCACCATGGGGCTGGACGGCAAGATCGCGCTGTCCTCATCGGGTGATGTGATCGACGTGAAATCGCACAAGGTGGTCGCCCAGCTTAAGGATGAGTACGGCAATCTCATCCATAGCGAGAAATTCCTCGAACTGGCCTTTGACAACAATGGACGTCTCATGCGCGCGGAAAACCAGTTCGCGGAAGGCGATCCTGCCGCGGTCGAAGCAAGGGCCGAGACGCAGGGTGCGGGAACCAGGAAACAGGCCCGCAACTAGGTGAATCATTCGGGTATTAAGACGGCCGGGCGGAGCCCTCTCCGCCTGGCGGCGAGTGTGGCTTGCGCCACGGTGGTGATGGTCAGCGCCGGGATCTTTATGACCAGTTCTCCCGTCCATGCACTTGCGGGCGACCTGGCCGCGATCACCAAAGCCTCCAACCTGGACAGCGATCCGCAGGATTTCCGGGCGGTAGCCGCCGTCTGTACCGTCTGCCACGCGGCATCCCAATTTCTTTCCACCCCGCGTGGCAGTAGCCGCTGGGAGCAGGTCTTCGAGCAAATGTCCGGCTATGGCGCGACGGGAACCGACGATCAATTGGACCGGGTGGTGAGCTACTTTCAGAAAAACCTAACGGTGATCAATGTGAACACGTCTCCGAAGGAAGATTTGGGGGAGACCCTGCAAGTGGGGGACAATGTCGTGGCGGCAATCATGGCCCGCCGCACGCAGCATCCCTTCAGCGGCATCGATGACTTGAGCAAGGTCCCCGGCGTGAATCGCACCATTCTCGAAAAGCTTAGCGCGAAGAATTGCCTGCAATTTTGAGGAATGCGGGGGCAGATCAAAATACTGCACGCCTAAGCGCTTGGCGCTACCGGCATGTTGGGATGAGCAGTTCACGCAAGCGAAATTGAACGCGCCGCTCACCCCGAACGGGCATTATAGGCTCAAGTCTCTCTAAGCCATTGGCTCGGCGACATTGAGGTTGTTTACGACGCGCCTGCGTATCGAGTCACATCGCACAAACAAAACCGGGGCGACGGCACCACTCCTGCATTCGTGCCCCCGAGCATTTAGTGCCCGCGATTCGCCATGAGCGCCGACGTTACCTTCGACATCGACGAGATGATGTTTTGCTTCGTCCTTAACGTCGATCGCAAGCCGGCCTATGCCAACCCGGTCACCCCGTTCAATGGGCCCGGCGCAACCCGTAGCCCGTTCGTCACTTTTGGGCGGCGCGGTCGTAAAGCACACAGACGCCGCGTGACGCGAAATAGCGCATTTCACATCTTCATCCCTGGCATACTTCCGGCCTGCATCTGATGCAGATGAGTGATGGCGTTTTCCCAGGACTGCGGTCCAATACCGACATTGCTCCGGAACGGATACTGCAGTTCAAACAGCAGGACCAGGATCGAAGCGATAACGGTAACGACGGTGGATGTCATCAACAGGTGTGTGCGCCTGTTCTTTAGGCCGAACAGCCAGCAGAAGGACACGATGCAGAACGCACCAATTAGAAGCACCAGCCACTCAAACCAAGATACGCCACTGTCATTCATTGCGATTCGCCTCTGCCGGGCGTCATGCATGACCGTGAGCTGTTGCATGGTGGCATTCTGGGCATTCGCCTCACCTGAGTTCTGCGGCACCGCCGAACCGACCGAATCGGTCGCGTCCATGGTGATCATTGCGGCGTCCGCATCGAACCTGCCATGCTTCATCAGCGGCCATTCGCGCTCCTTCATGATCTGCGCGTAATTCATCACGTCCTGCCGCACACGCGCGCGCACCGCCCCCGGCAGACCGACCGCAACGTGCCATGCGTCAATATCGGCGTCGGCTTCCATCACCACCAACTCGCGCGCCTCTTGGAAATGTTCCCACGCCACGACAGTCAGAAAGCCCAGGATCACCGCATATATCGACCCGGAAACCGCCATAATGATTCCGCCGACTTCATTGTGGGTAACAAAGTCGCTCCCCTTGAAATGGCGATGCACGAGCGTTTGGCCGGCGCACACAAGTGCTATCGAAGTTGTGAGTATTAGAAAGAGCAAAAGGGCTGCCGGCATCCGGTAAATGAAATCCATTGGTGTATTCCCAGCTCGCAGATCAAAGGCACTCTATATCGCTTTCGCGATGTCGGGAATGCGGCGCCCAGCCAGAACGTGTCGCCGCCTTCTGATACCGGGGCTTTCAATCCGCTGTTTGTTGGCCCCACAACCAAACGCATCAGATGTAAGAGCGCTGTACGCTTCGCTGTTAGCCGCGGCCCGGCGCCGCCGGTAGCCTATCCGTCGCCAGCGCCTGTGGCCATGTTAACGAGCTATTCTAGAAAGTCGGAGTCGTATTTCGCGGGGAGGCCGTCCTGTAGCCGCCGCGCCACCGCTGCCACCGTGTTCCACTTTTTCGCAGACCCGGCATCTCCGATCCGACGGGCCTTCTCGGCCAGGTGACCAGCCTCCATCGCGGCGCCTCCGCCAAACCTGCGGACAAGTTCCGCGGCTAACCGCTCTATCGGATCGTCCGTCATCGGAGGAAAACGCAGCCCCAGCGATTTGGGCACCATCTGCAAGCAAAATGACGCCACGCGTAGGAACTGGCCGCGATGCCTTCCGTTAGATGCTGGGTCAACATTTTTCGAAGAGTGGCGCCATGGTGAAGACAATGACTGCCTTGCTTCTTTGCTCCGTCGTCATTGCGGCCGTGGCGGCGTCGGAATCGTGAAGTGGCCACAGCACATCGGGCAGGCTCAAGCGGCCGATGCCGTGTCAAGTCAAGCTGCGCGCGTCCCGGACCTGCGCGCTGAGCCAATGATCTATCGATCAACGCAACGTGCACGGCCGGACGATTCCCTTTTCACCAGGCCGAAGGCGTAACAGCGCGCCGGCGAGCGGCTCCTTCCGTCGCTGCTCGGGCCTGAGCTTGTCTGTGGCGCTGGTCACATACAGCATGTCGAGTTCCTCGCCTGCGAAGGCGCACATTGTGGGCTGGCTCACCGGCAATTCGATATCCCGATCCGCCGCACCGGCCGCCGAATATCGCCGCAACCGGCCGCCGCCGTGAAGCGCACACCAGTAACTACCTTCGGTGTCGACGGCTGCACCATCCGGAATACCGAGATTTTTGGGAACCACGGCGAAACGATCGCGTCTACCGAGACGGCCCGTCGCTTGGTCGTAAACATAGGCATATACGTTCTGGCTGTAGCTGTGTGAGAGATAGAATTTCTTTGCATCCGGACTCCACGCCATGCCGTTATGCAGTTGCGCATGGTCCGGTTCGGCGCGTAGACCTTCTGCCAGCGTAAAGCTATGCAGTGCTGCTTCCTGCGGTGAAGCGCCATCAGTCAAGGGATCAAACATGACCCCTACCCAGAAGCGGCCCACACCGTCGCAAGCCCCTTCATTGAAGCGGAACAGATTTGGATCAAAGGGCGGGGGCGCCAATTGCGTCAGAGATCCGGAGGCGAAATCGAGCCTGAAAATCCCCAGCCGCAGCGCAACCACGGCGCCCGCTGGATTGGCGACGAGACCAAACCCGCCTATATCGCTGGTCATCAGCCAGCTGCGGCAGTTCCCTGTGTTTGGGTCGTAGCGGTACAGCGCAGGTTTTTTAACGTCAATCCAATAGAGCGCTTTCTCAGCGGCCGACCATGTCGGGGATTCCCCAATCGTCGCGCCCGCTTTTAAGACTACCTCAATTTCCATTGGTTACTCCGAACGTCTGAAGTCCTATGAGCACAATATGTCGGAATACGATGTAACGCGGGAACGGGCCCACCCGAGCCGCGTTAACAATTTTAGTTCCGAACGACCGCCCCTCGTCTGTCTTTCCGTTCGGCGCGGCTTCGGAGCACAACCCCATGAGCATGAATGTAAGCGACTTTGTATGGCATCGCTTGCAGGAATGGGGACTTAAGCGCGTCTATGGCTATCCTGGCGACGGCGTCGGTGGCCTGGATGTCGCCCTTGAGAAAGTCAAAGACAGCCTCCAGTACATCCAGGTCCGGCACGAGGAGATGGCCGCCTTCATGGCGTCCGGCCATGCGAAATTTACTGGCGAGGTTGGGCTCTGCTACGCCACCTCCGGGCCAGGTGCCATCCACCTGCTAACCGGTCTGTACGACGCAAAGATGGACCATGTACCCGTCGTTGCCATCGTGGGCCAGCAAGCGCGCACCGCGATTGGCGCACACTATCAACAGGAAGTGGATCTCCAATCGCTATTCAAAGACGTCGCCGGAGACTTCGTCGCGATCGCCAGCGTCCCGAGCCAGATGCGCCATCTAATAGACCGGGCTGTTCGCATCGCATCCACCCGTAGGACGGTTACCTGCGTCATTATCCCCAACGACCTTCAGGAATTGCCCTACGAAGACCCGCCCATGGCTCACGGCAGCACCCATACTGGCGTCGGCTATGCCGGGCCGGCTCAATTACCGAAAGAAGACCTGTTACGCAAAGCAGCCGCCGTGCTCAATGCGGGGGAAAAGGTCGCCATCCTGGTCGGCGCTGGGGCACTCGGCGCCACCGATGAAGTGATTGCTGTCGCGCAAACCCTACAGGCCGGGGTTGCCAAGGCGCTTCTCGGCAAAGCCGTTTTGCCTGACGACCTTCCCTGGGTCACGGGATCGCTAGGCTTGCTAGGGACCAAGCCATCATGGGATCTTATGAAAGGCTGCGACACGTTTTTAATGATTGGTTCGGCCTTTCCCTATAGCGAATTCCTGCCCAAGCCGGGCGATGCGCGCGGTGTTCAGATCGACATAGACGGCACGATGCTGAGCCTGCGCTATCCGATGGAAGTCAGCATGGTTGGGGATAGCGCGGTCACTCTGCGAGCCCTCCTGCCACTGTTGAACCGCAAATCCGAAAGCGCTTGGCGCCGCGGGATCGAGACGGGAATGGCCAACTGGTGGAAAACGCTCGAGGAGCGGGCGATGATGTCGGCCAATCCCATCAACCCGCAACGCGTGTTCTGGGAACTATCGAAGCGATTGCCGGACAATTGCATTCTGACAGGCGACTCCGGCTCCGTGGCAAATTGGTATGCCCGCGACATTCGCATCCGTCGTGGCATGATGGGATCGCTTTCGGGAAGCTTGGCCTCGCTTGGCGCGGCTACCCCGTATGCCATGGCGGCAAAGATGGCCTTCCCCGACCGTGTCGTCATTGCCTTCATCGGCGACGGCGCCATGCAGATGAACGGTTTGAACGTGATGATCACGATTTCAAAATATTGGAAGGAGTGGTCCGATCCACGCCTAGTCGTCATGGTCCTCAACAACCGCGACCTTAATCAAGTGACTTGGGAAGAAAGAATCCAGATCGGTGCGGGCAAAACGGAGTCGACGCAGAGCATCCCAGACTTTCCCTACCACAGATACGCGGAGCTGCTCGGTTTGAAGGGCATCTTTGTCGATGATCCGGAGAAACTGGGTATGGCGTGGGACGAGGCTCTCGCCGCCGACCGGCCGGTCATTCTGGAGTGCTACACGGACCCGAACGTGCCCCCTTTGCCGCCGCACATCACGTTGGAAGATGCGAAGAACTTCATGACTATGATGCCCAGCGAACCGGAACTGGGCAGCGTGCTCAAAAACAGCTTCAAACAAATCTTTGCTCGCGTCCTACCGGCCGATAAGAGCTAGTGCATGCAAGCAGACTCGGCGGCGGGCAGGCCTGTTTGGATATGCTACTCGGCACGGTTTCGCATTTGCAGAACTGTTGCCATGGGAATCCTTATTTGCGAATTGCCTTCTTTAGGAGGGAGACTGAATTCGCAGAAACGTGACGTTCGCTCTGCTTGGGTCGCCAGCCAATATGACCCGTGATGCCACCGCGCTCGCCACCTCTGCCGCTGCCGCCATAGGTCTTGCCGCGCTGGCGCTCACCTCGCGGTCGGTTGCAAGGACGGCGGGCGGGACATACCGCTTTCCTCTGTTTTCGGGCGCGCTTGACCCACGTGCCGCCGTCAAGGCGGCCCGGCGGCTGAATCGGGCCGCCGGCTTGATTGCTGCCTCGGTCCTGGCCGACAGCGCTATCGAGCATTATCGCGGCTCTTTCCACAACAGGGCCATGGTCGCGCCGCTGGTCACTGCCGCTTTGTCGCTTGCTGTCAGCGCACATGGCAATGCCGATAAGCGTTCGGGGGCGCATCGCGTGCGCGATTGTGTCTATGCCGCTGCTGCGCTGACAGGACTTGTCGGCACGGGTTTCCACCTTTTCAACATTTATAAGAAGCCGGGCCGCTTCTCATGGCAAAACCTGTTTTACTCGGCGCCCATCGGGGCTCCCGCGGCGCTTATCCTCTCTGGGGCTACGGGGTTTCTCGCGGAGCGTGTGCGGGACACGGGGCCCGGTCAGGCTCCCACCATTGGCGGCGTCTCAGCCGGACGGGTCGTCGCTGCAGCGACTAGCCTGGGCCTCCTAGGGACGGTGGCTGAGGCCGGCCTGTTGCACTTTCGTGGCGCCTACCATGATCCATTCATGTACCTTCCGGTAACCATTCCGCCCGTTACGGCGGCCCTGATCGGGAACGCTGCCGTGAGAAGTACGCGCGAGCCGCGGCGGTGGACGCGGCTGTGGCTGCGTCTGACTGCGCTTCTGGGATTCGTCGGCGCTGGATTCCATACCATCGGGGTTGCCCGCAATATGGGCGGCTGGCGCAATTGGCGACAAAATGTGCTGAATGGACCGCCGATCCCCGCGCCACCCAGCTTCACAGGCCTGGCTCTAGCAGGCCTCGCCGCGCTCGGGCTGATGGAGGATCACCCAGATGACTGATCGCTTTCCGGGCTATGACGTGCTGGCCAAGCGCTGGACGCAATCGTGGAACGAGCCGACCCGGCAGGTGATCGACCGTCGCCTGGCGGTACCCCACGCACCGCGCTTCTTCTCGCCGGTCGAGTGGCAAACCCTCGGCGCGGTCTGCGACAGGATCATGCCGCAGCCGAAGCATCGCCCCCCCGTCCCCCTGCCCGCCTATGTCGATCAGAAGATGGCCGATGGCAAGTTGGACGGTTTCCGGTATGCCCAACTGCCGCCGCAGGGCGAGGCATGGCGGCGGGGCCTCGCAGCCCTGGATGAAGAGGCCGAGGCAGCGCATGGCGGGCGTTTCCACACTCTGCCGCCCGAGCATCAGGATGGTCTGTTGCGCCGCATGCAGGAGGGCAGACTAACCAGTTCGGCCTGGGACGGAATGCCCTGCCAAATGTTCTTCGACCATCGGGTTATTCCCGACATCACGCACGCTTATTATGCCCATCCCGTCGCCTGGAATGAGATCGGTTTTGGAGGTCCAGCAGGCCCTCGCGGCTATGTGCGGATGGCATTGGACCGGCGCGATCCGTGGGAAGCCGCTGAAGCAGCTCCCGGCGAAGAGGCGGCGGCGCGGCGGAAGAACGACCGTGTCGGCTGACCCCTTCGCTGCCCCGCGCGCTACGAATGGCCAAGCACCGGATGTCTTCAGGCAGGGCGCCTGGGTTCCGATGCGACAGTACCGCGAGGATGAAGTCGTCGATTTCGTCGTGGTTGGGACGGGGGCTGGCGGCAGCCCATTGATCGCGCGACTGGCCGAAAGCGGGTTCTCGGTCATCGGCTTTGATGCTGGACCCTATTTTCGACCCTTGGAAGATTTCGCCTCGGATGAGAGGGAACAGGAAAAGCTCTACTGGACCGATGAGCGCGTGGTCGATGGCACCAACCCCATCACCATGGGCGGCAAAAACAGCGGGAAGGCCGTTGGCGGCAGCACCGTTCATTTCGCGATGGTGTCATTGCGATTTCGTCCGGAGCACTTCAAATCCCGCAGTATGCTTGGCTACGGCGCCGACTGGCCGCTCGATTGGCGGGAAATGTGGGGCTATTACGCCAAGGCTGAGAAGGTACTGAGCATCTCTGGACCAGTCAGTTACCCATGGGGGCCGAAGCGGCCCCGCTATCCCTATCGTGCGCATGAGTTGAACGGTGCCGCGGTCTTGTTGGCGCGCGGCGCAGAGGCAATGGGCATAAAATGGACGCCAACACCGCTCGCCACGGTATCCGCGCCTCGCGGGCAATCGCCGCCCTGTGTCTATCGCGGATTTTGTCGCTTCGGATGTTCTACCAACGCCAAGCAGAGCCAGCTGGTAACCTTCATCCCGCGCGCGTTACGGGCCGGCGCGGAAATCCGCGATCTCGCAATGGTCGGTCGCATCGAAATGGGCCCGGATGGCCGGGCGACGGGAGTGCACTACCATCGAGAGGGGTCTTGGCGGTTTCAGAAGGCCCGCAACGTGGTGGTTTCCGGCTATGCGATCGAAACGCCGAGGTTGCTTCTGGCCTCGTCAACCGACAGATATCCCGATGGGTTGGCGAATAGCTCTGGCCTGGTCGGCAAGAACCTGATGACGCAATCCAACCAGGCTGTGTTCGGCACAATGGCGCAGGAGGTGCGGTGGTACAAAGGCCCACCCTCACTCGCCATCACCGAACATTGGAACTACGACGATCGCAAAGATTTTCCGGGCGGCTATTGCTGGATGGCGCAGGGGCCGCTGCCCGTGGAATGGGTTTCAATTCAGACAAGCTCCCGGGGCCTTTGGGGTCAGGCCCTGCGCGACGAGATGGAGAAATACAATCATCAAGTCGGGCTCAAAATGGTGGGCGAGATGCTGCCCGACGAGCGCAACCGGGTGACGCTCGCCGACGACAAGGATCAGTACGGGCTGCGTGTGGCGTGCGTTACGTATAGCTGGGGCGACTGCGACAAGGCTTTGATCCAGCACGCTCTAAGTCAAATGCAGATCAGCTTGGAGGCGGTCGGTGCAAAGGATATTTTTCGCCAGGAAGAC
The DNA here is from genome assembly GCA_036268715.1 of Rhizomicrobium sp. Lineage (GTDB taxonomy): Bacteria > Pseudomonadota > Alphaproteobacteria > Micropepsales > Micropepsaceae > Rhizomicrobium. The sequence continues at coordinate 12,813 of DATATP010000063.1, forward strand.
GACACAAATCACCTGGCGGGGACGGCGCGCATGGGTGACGATCCGGCGTCCAGCGTTGTTAACTCGGACTGCCGCAGCTGGGACATTCCCAATTTGTGGGTATGTGATGGCTCGATCTTTCCTACAACGGGCGGGGTAAATCCGTCGCTGACGATCACCAGCATCGCCATGCGGACAGCGGATCGGATTCGTATCTTGGCTGCGCGAGGAGAGCTGTAAGAGGCTAACCGTCCGCCGTCCAGCGGCGCAGGGTTCTCCGGCCCGTGACGGAAGCCGCCAAGGCTTCAAAGCCGCTCCTTGATCCGGTCTGCCACCCTCAAGGCATTTGCGATTATCGTCAGTGTGGGATTCACGGCACCTATTGAAGGGAAAAAGCTCGCATCGGCGAGATAGAGATTGTCCACTTCGTGCGCCTTGCAGTCCAGGTCCAGGACTGACGTCGTAGGATCGGAGCCAAAGCGCGCTGTTCCCGCCTGATGTGCCGTGCCGCCAATGGGAATGTTCTTGCCGAGGTATAGAGAGCGTTGCATGAGCAGTGGATGGGCTCCCGCTCTACCGAGAATTTGTTCCAGCTTTTTCTTGAGCCGGTGATGGGCCTCCATATTGCCCTCAGTTGTATCCAGCACCACCCGTTTCGCGTCGTAGAAGATGCGATTTTCGGGCCGTGGCAGGTCTTCACTGGATAACCAGAAATCCATCGAATGGCGCGCCATCTCCTCAAACGGCATTTTCGGGACCCACTCCAACCATTCGGGCAGGGCCTCCCCTCGGACCTGGGCGCCGTGGGACGCAGCGCACATTTGAATCAGTCCTAGCGGATAGTCCCAGTCGTCGCTGCGAAAGTAAAAATCCGCCACCGCCAATG
>DATATP010000064.1:0-40612 GCA_036268715.1 Rhizomicrobium sp.
CGAAGCCGGGATCAAAACTCGGCCTCGAGTTCCTCGACCTCCACGCGTTCGGCCTTCGCCGCTTCGATCCAGGCGATAATGTCGGGCAGGTTCAGCAACGTCTCGCAATAATCGGCACTGAGCCGGTCGAGCTTGACGTCATAGGTCTTGAAGCGCGTTGCCACAGGAGCGTACATCGCATCCGCCATGCTGGGCCGTTCGCCAAACAGATAAGGTCCGTCATAGGTCCTCAGGCATTCCCGCCAGACCGCGATAACCCGGTCGATATCGGATTGCGCTCCGGCCCAGATCTTGAACCCGGGATAATTCGCTTTCAGGTTCATGGGCAGCGCCGACCGCAGATTGGCGAAGCCCTGATGCATTTCCCCGGAAATCGCCCGGCAATGCACGCGCGCGGCCGGCGCATGGGGCAACAAGCCAGCCTTGGGAAACGTCTCGTTGAGATATTCGGCCAATGCCAGCGTATCCCACACTTTAAGGCCGTTATGGGTCAAGCGGGGTACCAGAAAGGAGGGCGACAGCAGCAGCAGCTCCGCCCGGGTCGAGGGATCGTCGCTGGAAAGAGTCTCTTCCTCGAATTCCAGGCCGGCCATCCGGCACAACAGCCAGCCCCGCAACGACCAAGACGAGTAGTTTTTACTCGAGATCGTCAAGATGGCGTCTTTCATGGCGGCAGTCTCAGATCGTTTCTGTGCGTTGACAAGGATTATTTCGCAGCGCAGCATAAAATAGGTTAGGATTTTGACATATGATCGCGAAGATTGGATTTCGGGGCCCTGGGGCGAGGGCCGCGGGCTGAAAAGCGGGATGTTCTTGTACGAAGCTTATCAAATCCAGCAGGACGCATTGGCGCCCCTGCGCGCTGCTGCGGGCCTTGCTCGCGCCTGGCTGCTGGACACGGCGATGGGGCCCGCGGCCAATTACCTGGCTCGCTGCGCCGGGGCGGCGGCGGAGATCATCGCGCGCTCGCATCTGGTCCACACCCGGCCGAATTATGGCATCGCGCAAGTGCCGGTCGAAGGGCGGCCGGTGCCGGTGACCGAGGAAATCGCGCTTCCGTTGCCCTTCGCCAATCTGGTCCATTTCCGCAAGCAGACCAATATCCCTCAGCCGCGCGTGCTGCTGGTCGCGCCGATGGCGGGACACTTTCCCACTTTGCTGCGCAACACGGCGGAAACCCTGCTGCGCGACCATGACGTCTATATCACCGACTGGAAAAGCGCCCGCGACGTGCCCCGGAGCGAAGGCCGCTTCGGCACGGACGAATATGTCGATTACATCATCCGCTTTCTGGAACAGATAGGCCCCGGCGGCCACGCCGTGGCCGTGTGCCAGCCTTGCCCTGCGCTCTTGGTGGCAGTCTCAGCAATGGCGGAAGCCGGCAATGATGCGATGCCGCGCTCCCTTACCCTGATGGCTGGTCCTATCGATACGCGGGTCAATCCCACCAAAGTCAACACGCTGGCGACCTCCAAGCCGATTGAATGGTTCCAGGACAATCTGATTGCCAGCGTCCCGGATCGCTATCCTGGTGCCGGACGGCATGTCTATCCCGGCTTTCTGCAATTGTCGGCTTTCATGTCGATGAACCTGCCGCGTCATGTGCGCGCCCATATGGACCTGTTCGGTCATATCCTGAAGGGCGAGGAGACCAGGGCCGAGGCCAACCGCAAATTCTATGACGAATATTTCTCGGTCGCCGACCTGCCCGCGGAGTTCTATCTCGAGACGGTGCAGAATGTGTTCCAGGAGCACCATCTGGCCCGCGGCATCGCCGAATATCGCGGCCGCAAAGTCGATCCGGCGGCGATCCGCAAGATGGGTCTGCTGACGGTGGAAGGCGAGCGCGACGACATCTGCTCGGTCGGCCAGACCTTGGCGGCGCACGAATTGTGCAGATCGCTAAAGGCGTTTCGCAAGAAGCACTATGTCCAGCCCGGCGTCGGCCATTACGGCGTTTTCTCGGGCACGCGCTGGCAGACCCAAATCTATCCGATGGTGCGCAATACTATCCTCGCCTCGGAATAACAGCGCGCGAACAAATTGGGTTGGCGGCCGGCAATTTGTGAGCGCGCCAAAAAAATCCGATGGTGCGCAATACGATTCTCGCGTCGGAATAGCGCCTACCGGAAGATCGTGTTGAGCATCCGGGCCAGCCGCAGCCCCGCCTTAGCGAGTTGGACCCGCACGGGTCCCTCCTCTTGCACCAGATAGGAACGAGACAGACGGACCGTCCTGCCACCGCCGTCCACACGGGCATAAATCTCCCGCCGCGCCAGCTGCCAGGATTCGCTGGCCCAACCCGCAGGTGTGCCTGATTGCCAGGCCGCGCGTTGCCGCGGTCCTATCCCGGCTTCAATCTGCGCCGCGACCATGCCCGCATCGCCGCCCTCTCTTTCGACCAGCAAGGTGTCCCATACCCGATGCATGTTGGTTCGGCCACTCGTCCCGGCAATGCGCACCGCGATGCCGTTGCCGCCATTATCGTGATTGTCGATGGTATGTAACGGCTGGTGGACGTCTCCGACGAAATGGATGAGAAATTTGAGCGCCTCGGCGCGCCGGGCGCGCGGCAATTTGCGGTCGGCGACAATCCGGGCGTCCCGCTCGATCTGATCGACCACGCAGTCATCGCTTGCGCAATCGCGCGCCCGGTCGTAGCCGTGCGGCGCGCCCAACGGGATGTTCACAAAATGCCAGCGCGCCGTGTCCGGCCGGGAATCGCGTATCTCGTCGGCCCAGTTGGCGTCCGCCACCATCATCGGCCTGGCCCCGCCACCTAACAGGGCCGCTACCTGCGCACGAGCATGAGCAGTCAATTCCCGGGCGGCGATATGGGCGATGACTTCATGCCCCTCTGGCCCCCAGGCCAGCACCGGCGACGCCCAGACCCCCAAGGACATCGCCAGAAAGCCCCGCAGATAAGGGTTAACCGCGGCCGCGACCGCCATTTTTACCAACCTTAAAGTTACAGAATGTCGAAGCGGAACAACCTGTTAACAGAAAGTCAAGGTTGACGGGTGCAAGATATTGAAGGCTAATGGGATCACGGTCGCACGCCGGGGAGGGGTTGCGGGCAAAAATGGGCTGGGGTCGACGGACGGGGGTCCGCTCGCTCCTTAACACAACGGAGCCGATGTGGACCGCAAATACCGCGAAGCTAGCGATTTTTCCATCCGGTTCCGCCGCCGTATGAACGGCGCGGGAGCCGCCCTGGCCACCACTGATGGGCGCTGGGCTGTCGTCTCCACCGGAATGACCGTGCTGGTGGCAGGCGCCGTCACCTTGATGGCAATGGGGACCATGCCAGCTTCCAATCCCATGGTCGGGACGCCCAGCCACATTCCTTTGTCCTATGAGTTGTTCCGGTTGCTCCGCAATGGCGGCCTGGAAACTGCCGCCCCCGAGGCGCCCCCCGAAACCGACAACCAAAATGCCAATCCTGGTGTCGAAACCCGATCTGTTACGCTCGATCCCGGCGATACCCTGGCGGGAATTTTGGAAGATTCCGGCATTTCGGATGGGGACGCCAATGCAGCGATTTTAGCACTACGCAAACAGTACGACCCGCGGGGACTGAAGGCAGGACAAAGTTTCGACATCACCTATTCGGTGGCGAATACAATCGACGCCACCGGCACCCCTGCCCAAGCCAAACCCAAGACCACCACGATCACGGTCAATCATCGCAAGGTGGTGGTACCGGTGAATGCAGACGCCCAGATCGCGGAAGGCACAAACGGCAATGTGCAGGCGATATCCCGCCTGTTGTCGTTGCATTTTTCGCCGGCAATCGAACAGGACGTCACCGTCACCCGCGCGCCCGACGGCAGCTTCGCCGCCCAGACCAGTCAAAAGGTATTGCAAGTCCATCGCCACCGCGCCGGAGCGACAATCGATTCCAGCCTTTACCTGTCGGCCATGCAAGCCGGAATCCCCGCCGACGTCGTGGTCGATATGATCCGCATGTTCTCCTACAAGGTGGACTTCCAGCGCGACCTGCATCCGGGGGACAGTTTCGAAGTCTATTACGATTACTACTACACGCCGGACGGCCAGCCGGCGAAAGATGGCTCGATCTCCTATGCCCGCATGCGCTTGTCCGGCAACGACATCGTTCTCTATCGCTATCAGCCCGATCCCAACGACCCGCCGGATTATTTCGACGCCAAGGGCCAATCGGCCCGGGGTATGCTGATGAAGACGCCGGTAGACGGCGCGCGCATCTCATCCGGCTTCGGTTCGCGCTTTCATCCCATCCTGGGCTATACCCGCATGCACAAGGGCGTGGATTTCGCGGTACCGATGGGTACGCCGGTGATGGCGGCGGGCGCAGGCACGGTGCAGCTCGAAGGCCGGTATGGCGGCTACGGCAATTTCATGAAGGTCAATCATGGCAATGGCTATGCGACCGGCTATGCCCATCTTTCGCGTTTCGCGCCCGGACTACATATCGGCAGCCGCGTCCGCCAGGGACAGGTCATCGCCTATTCGGGCATGACAGGAATGGCGACGGGGCCGCATCTGCATTACGAGATTTTCGTGAACGGAACCCAGGTCAATCCACTCAAGGTCAAGATGGCGCAAGGCCGTGTGCTCACCGGCCGCGACTTGCGCGCCTTCCAGGAACAGCGGCTGAAGGTCGACCAGACGGTCGCCAGCATGCCGCTGGAGATCAAGGTGGCCGACATCTCCACCGATTTGCGGCAGGCAAAAGCAAAGTAGTTCACCCCGATCTGTCACAGCTCGGGTCGGCTCCGCGTTCGCTCAGCCAAGCTGAACCGTCCTACGGAATTCAATTCAGCGCTGCGCCCGCTGGCACCATGTCGGTGAGTTCATCCGCGCCCGCGGCGAATTCCTGGCCGTTGATGCTGAGGCCGGTCTTGCTGGCGCTCACTTTTACGGCGGCCCCATCGGCGATCTTGCCTTCCAGCAGCAGATGCGCGAGCGGATCCTGCAGCCGCCGCTGGATGACGCGCTTCAGCGGCCGCGCACCATAAACCGGATCATAGCCGGCTTGCGCCAGCCAGTGGCGCGCCTTGTCGTCGAGCTGGACAATGATTTTGCGGCCCGCGAGAAGCCGGGACAGCCGCCCGATCTGGATATCCACGATCTTGTCCATGTCGGCACGCGTCAGGCGATGGAACAGGATAATCTCATCCAGCCGGTTGAGGAATTCGGGACGGAAATGGGCCCGTACCGCCTGCAACACCTGGGCACGGCCCTTGGCTTGGTCGCCTTCGCCCAGGAACTCCGTGCCGAGGTTGGAGGTCAGGATGATCACGGTATTCTTGAAGTCCACGGTACGGCCCTGCCCATCGGTCAGCCGGCCGTCATCCAGGACCTGGAGCAGCACGTTGAACACATCGACATGCGCCTTCTCCACCTCGTCGAACAGGATCACCTGATAGGGCCGGCGCCGCACCGCTTCGGTGAGGACGCCGCCTTCCTCGTAACCGACATAGCCGGGCGGCGCGCCGATCAGCCGTGCCACCGCATGCTTTTCCATGAACTCGCTCATGTCGATGCGCACCATCGCGCTATCGTCGTCGAACAAGAACTCGGCCAGCGCCTTGGTCAACTCGGTCTTCCCCACGCCGGTCGGACCCAGGAAGAGGAAGGAGCCGATCGGCCGGTTGGGGTCTTGCAGGCCGGCGCGGGCGCGGCGCACCGCATTGGCGATGGCGCGAACCGCTTCGTCCTGGCCGACCACGCGGTTCTCCAAACTATCTTCCATGTGCAGCAGCCGGGCGCGCTCGCCTTCCAGCATCTTGTCCACCGGAATGCCGGTCGAACGCGAGACCATCTGGGCGATATTCTCTTCCGTCACCGCTTCGGCGGCCAGCACATCGTCTTTCTTGTCTTCGATCGCTTTCAATTGCCGTTCCAGGCCGGGGATCACGCCATAGGTCAATTCGCCGGCGCGGGCGAAATCGCCCTTGCGCTGCGCGATCTCGACTTCCTGGCGCGCCGTGTCGAGCTTCTCCTTGAGGCTTTGCACATCGGCGACGGATTTTTTCTCCTCTTGCCACCGGGCGGTGAGGGAGGACGACTTCTCTTCGAGTTCGCCAAGCTCCTTTTCCAGCGCGACCAGCCTGTCCCGGGATGCCTTGTCGGATTCCTTCTTCAGAGCCTCGCGCTCGATCTTCAGCTGCATGATCCGCCTGTCGAGTTCGTCCAGCGCTTCCGGCTTGGAATCGATCTGCATGCGCAGGCGCGAGCCCGCCTCGTCCATCAGGTCGATCGCCTTGTCCGGCAGGAAGCGGTCGGTGATATAGCGGTTGGACAGCGTCGCCGCCGCCACGATCGCGCTGTCGGTGATGCGCACACCGTGGTGGAGCTCATATTTTTCCTTCAGGCCGCGCAGGATGGAGATCGTGTCTTCCACCGTCGGTTCGCGCACGAACACGGCCTGAAAGCGGCGCGCCAGGGCGGCGTCCTTTTCGACATATTTGCGGTATTCGTCCAGGGTGGTAGCGCCGATGCAATGCAGCTCGCCCCGCGCCAGGGCCGGTTTCAAAAGGTTGGAGGCATCCATCGCGCCGTCCGCCTTGCCCGCCCCGACCAATGTGTGCATCTCATCGATGAACAGGATAATTTCGCCATTCGCACCGGTGACTTCGCCCAGCACGGCTTTCAGCCGCTCCTCGAATTCGCCACGATATTTGGCGCCCGCGATCAGCGCGCCCATATCGAGCGCCATCAGTTTCTTGTCGCGCAACGATTCGGGAACATCGCCATTGACGATGCGCAACGCCAGTCCTTCGGTAATCGCGGTCTTGCCGACGCCCGGCTCGCCGATCAACACCGGATTGTTCTTGGTGCGGCGGGACAGGACCTGGATGGTACGGCGGATTTCCTCGTCGCGCCCGATCACCGGATCGAGCTTGCCGGTTCGCGCCAATTCGGTGAGGTCGCGGGCATATTTCTTCAGCGCGTCGTAAGCGTTTTCGGCCGTGGCACTGTCGGCGGTGCGACCCTTGCGCAGATCGGCGATCGCCCTGTTCAAATTTTGAGCGTTGACACCCGCATCCTTCAGGATGCGGGTGGCTTCGGTGCCGCTGGTAAGCACGAGCGCCAGCAGCATATATTCCGCGGTGACGAAACTGTCGCTGGCTTTCTTGGCCGCTTGTTCGGCGGCGTCCAGGACGCGCGCGGTTTCCGGTGCGAGATAGACTTGGCCGGAACCGCCCTCGACCTTCGGCAGCTTGGTGAGCGCCTGCTCCACGCCCTTGCGCACCGACACATCGTTGCCGCCTGCGGCCTTGATAAGGCGCGCGGCAAGGCCTTCCTCATCATCGATCAGGACTTTGAGTAGATGGTCCGGCGTGAATTGCTGGTTGCCTGACCTGAGCGCAAGACCCTGCGCCGACTGAATGAAGCCGCGCGACCGCTCGGTGAATTTCTCGACGTCCATGCTGCCTCCCGGCCCGCCCCTGGGCGGCGGCAGGCCCGTAAGATACAGCCCCTGTCGGGCACTGTTCGAGCAGGATATGGTCTTGGGACGTTATTGCTGCAAGGGTCCCGCAGCCCGCTCCCGCCGTCTTCCCCCGCTAGCGTAGCGCCAGGGGAAGATGTCGCAGCAAAGGTGAGGAAGGCGACCGGCCTTCCGAAGGCGGAGCCGACCCGAGCTGTGACAGATGGGGACCATCAAACTAATTCGCTTCGGCCTCCTCTCCCTCGTCCTCCATACTGGAATCGTTGAGAGAGAAAGACGGTGCGCTGCCGGCCACCTGGCCGATCGGCGGCTGTTCGCCGGCGCCCGGCGGACGCTGCTGCTGGTTGGGGTTGTTGGCCGCCAACTGGGCCTGGTACTGAGCTTGCTGCACGGCGGCCACGGCCATGATGCGATAATAATGTTCCGCATGTTGCAGATAATTCTCGGCCATCACCCGGTCTCCCGCCGAATTCGCATCGCGGGCGAGCTGAAGATATTTTTCATAGACATGGCTGGCCGAGCCGCGGATTTTTACTTCGGGACCGGACGAATCGAAGGTGCGGTTCGGGTTGTACCCGCCGCCGCCGCCGCCACCATTGCCGCCGCCATTACCACTATGTTGCGGCCTGCGGCCGCCTCTGCGTGAGCGCTTCACTTTAGCCCCATCTTATGTTGCCAGAATTGCCATCGGTTTCTTGCGTTGCGGCCGCGATTGGCGCGGGCTGCGGACGCTGTTTCTTGGTTCGCTTTGCCGTCCCCCGCCCGGCCGCGTCGTGATGCGGTCCGGACATCGCCCCTCGCGCTTTCAAGCGCGGCAGGGTCTTCCAACCCCAGAACAGACTCGAAAACTACCGGATCGGCCTCGCCTTTCCAAGGGCATTGTCGGGTTTTTCCAAAACCAGACAACGGGGGCCCCCCAATAGGTCGGATGCCAGGGCCCGGATTTCAAGATTCCGGAACAAAGGTTCCACCCGCCCGGCCTGTCCCACCCCGATTTCGAGAAAAGCATGCCCGCCCGGTTTGAGGATTCGCGGCAGCAGGGTCGCCAGCGCGCGATAGCAGGCAAGCCCATCCGGCCCGCCATCCAGCGCAGCCCGTGGCTCATAACGGGACACCTCCGGCTCCAGCCGGTCGATGTCATCGCTTGAGATATAAGGCGGATTGCAGAATACCAGATCGAAGGCCTCCTCGGGCGCCGCATCCCACCGGTCCAGCCGCATCTCCGCCCGAGCCGGCAAGTTATAGGAAAGGCCATTGATCCTGGCCCATTTGATCGCGTCGCGGGAGGAATCGATCCCCAACCCGAGCGAAGCGGGAAATTCCCTCATCGCCACGACCAGCAGGCAGCCCGAGCCAGTCCCCAGATCGGCAATCGACAGGCCATGCGGACGGCCAGGATAGAATGTGATCGCCTGCTCAATCAGGGTCTCGGTTTCGGGGCGCGGGACCAGCACGCCCGGACCCACCGCAAATTCCAGACTCCAGAATTCCTTGCGTCCGACGATATAGGCGAAAGGCTCGCGGGCGGCGCGGCGGCCAATGAAGCCGTCGAAGGCGGTCGCCTGACCGGAAGTGACATCGGATACAGACAGGGTTGCATCGCGCCCGACGCCCAGCGCGTGGGCGAGCAGCAGCCGCGCTTCGGCGCGGGCATTGTCGATTCCGGCCTCTGCGAGGCGCGCGGCACCGGACCCCAGTAGCATGTCCGTTTTCATCGCTGTTTTTCTGTCAAAGTTGAGCCGCTTCGAACTCGGCCAGGCGGTCGGCCCGGTCCTGGGCCACCAGCGCGTCGATGATTTCGCCGAGATCGTCACCCGTGACGATGCGGTCCAGCTTGTAAAGGGTGAGGTTGATGCGGTGATCGGTGACCCGGCCTTGCGGGAAGTTATAGGTGCGGATGCGCTCGCTGCGGTCGCCAGAACCCACCAGGCTCTTGCGTTCCGAGGCGCGCGCCGCATCCACGCGGTTGCGTTCGGCGTCGAAGATTTTTGCCTTCAGCAGGGTCATCGCCTTGGCCTTGTTCTTGTGCTGGGACTTCTCCTCCTGCATCGCCACCACCGTGCCGGTCGGAATGTGGGTAATGCGCACCGCGCTGTCGGTCTTGTTGACATGCTGGCCCCCCGCGCCCTGGGCGCGATAGGTGTCGATGCGCAGATCCTTTTCGTTGATGACGATATCGACATCCTCGGCCTCCGGCAGTACCGCCACCGTAGCGGCCGAAGTGTGGATGCGGCCCTGCGCCTCGGTGGCGGGAACGCGCTGCACCCGATGCACGCCGCTTTCGAATTTGAGCCTGGCATAGGCGCCGCGCCCCGCCACTTCCAGGGCCGCTTCCTTGAAGCCGCCGAGATCGCTTTCCGAGAGCGAGAGCAGTTCTGTCTTCCAGCCCTGCAGCGCGCAATAACGCTGGTACATGCCGAGCAGGTCGCCCGCGAACAGCGCCGCCTCGTCGCCGCCGGTCCCGGCGCGGATTTCGATGATGGCTGACGAGGTATCGGCGGCGTCGCGAGGCAGAAGCTGGATTTTCAGGTCATGGTCCAGCGCCGCCAGCCGCTCCTTCAATTCGGCGCGCTCCTGTTCGGCCAACGCCTTTATTTCGCTTTCGGTGGCAGGATCGGACAATAGCGCATCGGCCTGTTCGATCTGGGTCTGGGTGCTGCGATAGTCCCGTGCCGTGGCGATCACCGGCGACAATTCCGCGTGCTCGCGCGACAGCTTGACGAAAGCCGCGCCGCCCGCGCCGGAAGCCATCTCCGCCTCGATGGCGGCGAAGCGGTCCAGCAGACGTTCGAGTTTGGCGGCGGGGATCATTCCGAGTTTGTTATGGCGGCCTCAGAGCCGGCCACCCATTCTTGAATTGCAACAAACAGGCTTCGGCTGGATGGCCAGGTCAAAGCCCGGCCACGACAACCGCAAACTTGGCTAGCTACTGCGCGGCTTCCAGCGGCTGCGCCACAGCGCTGCGCTGAGCTTCGATCTCGGCGGCCTTCTTCTCGCACAACTCGACCACATGGTCGATCAGGTTCAGATTGTCGATGCGGTAGCTGGGCTTGCCGTTCAGGTAAATCTGGCCATGTCCTTTGCCTGCGCCGCCGCCGGTGAAGCCGAGATCGGTTTCGCGCGCCTCGCCCGGCCCATTGACGACGCAGCCGATGATCGACAGCGACATGGGAGTGGAGATGTGCTTGAGCCGGTCCTCCAGTTGCTTGACCGTATCGATCACATTGAAGCCCTGGCGCGCGCAGGACGGGCAGGAAATGATATTGACGCCGCGATGGCGCAGGTTGAGTGATTTCAGGATATCGAAGCCGACCCGCACTTCTTCCACCGGATCGGCCGAGAGCGACACCCGGATCGTGTCGCCAATCCCGCTCCACAGCAGCATGCCCATGCCGATGGACGACTTCACCGTACCGGAAATCATGCCGCCCGCCTCGGTAATGCCGAGATGGATGGGACAGTCCACGGCGTCTGCCAGCGCCTGATACGCCGCGACCGCCAGGAACGGGTCCGACGCCTTCACGGAAATCTTGTATTCGCGGAAGTCCAGGTCATCGAGAATCCTGGCATGGTTGAGCGCGCTCTCCACCATCGCTTCCGGACAGGGCTCGCCATATTTCTCCAACAGGTCGGGCTCCAGCGAGCCGGCATTGACGCCGATACGCATGGAGCAGCCATGATCCTTGGCCGCCCGCACCACCTCGCGCACGCGGCTGACCGAACCGATATTGCCCGGATTGATGCGCAGACAGGCCGCGCCATTCACCGCCGCCTCGATGGCGCGCTTGTAGTGGAAATGAATATCGGCCACCACCGGAATGCGCGCGGCCTTGGTGATCGCCTTCATGGCGCGTGTCGCGTCCTCGTCGGGGCAGGAGACACGCACAATATCGGCGCCCGCATCCTCGACGGCGCGGATCTGGTCGATGGTGGCGCGGGCGTCGCCGGTAATGGTGTTGGTCATGGTCTGCACGCTGATCGGCGCGTCCCCGCCGACCGGAACCTTCCCGACCATGATCTGGCGCGATTTGCGCCGCTGGATGTCGCGATAGGCGCGGATGCTCATGTCTCTAACCCGGACGGCGATTATTGAAATGATCCACGATGGCCTGGGGATCCAGTTGAATATCGTCGACCGCCTGCGCCTCCGACCCCGCATTGCCCATTGCAAGGCCGTCGAGATCGACCTCGACCGCCCCGCCATTGTTGGTGCTGAGAGTAAGGCCGACAAAATTGGGGACCTGGTAGGTGTCCCCCGCCGCAAGATTGCGGTTGATGAATGTAGTGCCGTCACGCCCCTTGACCACGATATGGGTAGCGCCCCGCGCCCGCAACACCACACGGGCGTTCCTGTTCTGCCCGCCATAGACTTTGCCGGTGGGCGCGACTGCGGCCATCGGCGCGGCCGGTGATGGCGTCGCGGTGGCTTGTTGGGAATTGGGGGCGGCGCCCGCCGGAACGGAACCGGGGCCGGATGAAGGAACGGCATCGGCCGGAGCATTCGGCATCGCCTGTTCAGCGGGTGCGGACGCCGGATTTGGCGCCATGGCCTGCTTCTGCGGAAGAACCGGCGGCGGGGGCACGCTCTGGCTGTTTTCTCGATCCGCCGAAAACAGATGATAGGCGCCATAGGCGAGCAGCACCACGACCACCAGCCCCATCCAGCGCCAACCCTGGGGCAGGCGGCGCTGTTCCTCATCCAGTAGCGGCGCCGAAGTCGGCGGCGCATGTTCGTCGGCGCGGCCGGAGATTTCCTGCTTGAACCGCTCGACAAAGGCGGCGGCATCCAGCCCCAGATATTGGGCATAGGTACGGATAAAGCCGATCGCGTAGGTTTTGCCCGGCAAATTATCGAGCCGGTCTTCCTCCAGCGCCTCCAGATGATCCTTGCGAATTTTGAGGGCTTTGCTGACAGTGGCCAAATCGTCGCCCCGGCGCAGGCGCGCGGCGCGCAAATCCTGGCCGACCGTCTCAAGCGGCAATTCGCCGTCGCCGGTAATCTCTCGTAAATGGATGCGGCGACGGTTCGCGCCTTCTTCGTCCGTGGACATCGGTGTCAAATTGCTCATTGCTCCGCCCGGCCAAGCCGCTTTTCCGGCGCAGCTAAGTGCTTGGGGCTGAATTCTATCTTAAAGCCCGGCGGCCGAACAACCGCCGCACCCTTAAATATCGGGAACCGACGGCTATTTTAAGACAATTCCCCGCTCGGCCGCAAACGCCGCCAGCCTGGTGCGCAAACTATGGTCGGTGCGGCCGCACAGGCGGTCCACGAAGGCGGACACTTCTCCCAGGTTCAGGCTGCGAATCATCATCTTGATCGGCCCGATCTGCCCCGGCTGCATCGAGAGGGTCCTCAGCCCCAGGCCCAGTAGGGCCATGGCGTCCAGCGGGCGGCCGGCCATTTCCCCACACAGGGACAGGTCGCCGCTGTTCTCGGCCGCGCTGTGCACGATCAGCCGGATAAGGGTCAAGGAGGCGGGGTTTAGGTTGTCATACCGCTTGGCGACACGGGGATTGGTACGGTCTACCGCGAACGCCAGGGACAGGAGGTCATTGGAGCCGATCGAGACGAAATCCGCCGAACGCATCAATTGCGGGAGCATGAAGGCGAGCGCCGGCACTTCCAGCATGGCGCCGACCAGCATCTGGACCGGCCTTGTCTTGCCGAGCAGCCGGGCCCGCTCCAACTCCCGGTCGATCAGGGCCCGGCCGCGGTTGAACTCGTCCACATCCGAGACCATCGGCAGCAGGATGCGCAAGGTGCGTCCCGCCGCCGCCGCCAGCAGCGCGCGCACCTGATAACGGATCAGCGCGGGACGGTCGAGCGCGATACGGATGGCGCGCCAGCCAAGGGCCGGATTTTCCTCGCGCTCCCAGCGGGCATAAGGCAGCACCTTGTCGCCGCCCAGATCGAGGGTCCGAAACACCACCGGCTTGTCGCCCGCCGAATCGAGGATCGTCTTGTAGAACGCGATCTGGTCGGCAAGGCGCGGCATCGTCTCGCCGACCATGAATTGCAACTCGGTACGGAAGAGGCCGATGCCGTCGGCGCCCGATTGGGCAAGTTGCGGCATGTCGAATTCCAGGCCCGCATTCATCATCAGCTTGACCGCCACACCGTCACGCGTGACGGCGGGCAGGTCGCGCACAAGGGCGAAACGCGCCTGGGCCTGGAGTCGTAGGCCGCGCTTCTCCTCGAACGCATTCACGATCTCGGCCGCAGCGCGCAGATGCACTTCGCCGGTCTCGCCATCCACCGCAATCAAATCGCCGGCGCGCGCCTGGTCCGACAGGCCCTCCAGCGATGCCACCATGGGCAGGCCCATGGACCTCGCCACGATGGAGACATGGCTGGTCGCGGCCGCATCCTCCAAGGCCAGAGCGACCAGCTTGTCGCGGCTATAATCCAAAAGCTCCGCCGGTCCCATGTTGCGCGCCACCAGCACCGTGCCCTGGGGCAGATTGCGGCTGCTCGCCTCCTCCCCGGTAAGATGCCGCAGCAGCCGCCGCGCCAGGTCGTCGAAATCATGCGCACGCTCGCGCATGATGTGATCGCCCAGCCGCTGCACGCGCAAGCGGGTCTCGTCTTGCACCCGCTCGACTGCCGCTTCCGCTGTCAGGCCGGTGCGTACAGCATCGCGCATGCGCTGACGCCAGCCCTGATCGTAAGCGAACAGGCGGTACGCTTCGATCACCTCACGGCCCTCGCCTGTCAGGTCCAGTTCGCTGGAGGCCAACATTCCGTCCACCGATTGCCGGAGCGAGTTGATCGCCTCTTCCAGCCGCTTCAATTCCTCGGCAGGATTGTCAGCAATCAAACGGTCGACCTTGACGCGAGGCTCGTGCAGCACCACCCGGCCCACCGCGACACCTTCCGACAGGCCTTCGCCGACGAATTTGCGGGGCCGGTCGACACGCAGCTCCGGTTCGTCCAGTTCTGCGATGTTGAAGAAGCCGCCCTGCGCCACAACTTCGGCCAGCACCATCGCCACGGTCTGAAGCGCTTCGACCTCTTCCTCGGCGTAAAGTCGCTCGGCTTTGTTCTGCACCGTCAGAACCCCAAAGACTTGACCGCCGCGCACAATGGGCACCCCGAGAAAGGTCTTGAACGGCGCTTCGTCGGTTTCGGGCCGGTAGGAGAAATGGGGGTCGGACGGCGCGTCGGCGAGATTGACCGCTTCGGCCGTCTCCGACACCATGCCGACCAACCCCTCGCCTTCCTTCAGCCGCGTGACATGCACGGCGCTGCGGTTGAGACCCTCGGTGGCGAAGAGTTCCAGGACCTTGCCGGCGCGGCGCAGATAGATCGAGCAAACCTCTGCCACCATATTGGAGGCGATGACCGACACCAGTTTGTCCAGCCTTGTCTGCGCGCTGGTCTGCTCCGCCATGATCTCGCGCAAGCGGCGAAGCAAAAGTCGGGGCCCACCGGCGGCTGACATCAGTTCCCTATAGCCAATCCGGGAAGACTATGCCGCATCCAACTCGTAAGCGGAATGCAGCGCCCGCACCGCCAGCTCGACATATTCCTCGGCGATCAGCACGCTCACTTTGATTTCGGAGGTCGAAATCACCTGAATGTTGATGCCCTTCTCGGACAACACCCGGAACAGGGTATGGGCCACGCCTGGATGGGCCCGCATGCCGATGCCGATGATCGAGACCTTGGCGACGGCCGCGTCATGGGTAACATCGCGATATCCGATATGGGCTGCATGGGTCTCGATGGCGGCCAGCGCACGCGCCAGTTCGCCCCGGGTCACGGTGAAAGTGAGATCGGTCTTCCGACCGTCCTCCGAGACATTCTGGACGATCATGTCCACATTCACCCCTGCATCGGCCAGAGGCCCGAAAATGGCGGCGGCGACACCCGGCCGGTCGGGCACTCTGTGCAAAGTGATTTTGGCCTCGTCGCGGCTATAGGCGATGCCGGTGACCGGTTTCTTTTCCACGATGTCTTCCTCGTCGCAAAGCAATGTGCCCCCCGTGTCGGGGGAGAAGGTCGAAAGCACGCGCGTCGGCACGCGATGCAGCATGGCGATCTCGACCGAGCGGGTCTGAAGGACCTTGGCGCCCAAGGACGCCATTTCCAGCATCTCCTCATAGGCGATTTTTTCCAGCCGCCGCGCCTTGGGCACGATCCGCGGGTCGGTGGTGTAAACGCCATCGACATCGGTGTAGATGTCGCAACGCTCGGCCTGGATGCCGGCCGCCAGTGCGACCGCCGATGTATCGGAGCCCCCGCGGCCGAGAGTCGAAATGCGATGTCCCGGCGCGACGCCCTGGAAACCCGCGACCACAGCCACCTCGCCGCGCTCCAGCGCTTCACGCATCTCAGTCGCCGGCACACCTTCGATTCGCGCCGAGCCATGCACGGCCGAAGTGTTGATCGGCACTTGCCAGCCCAGCCAGGAGCGCGCCTTTACCCCCGCTGCATTGAGCGCGATGGCGAGAAGCCCGCTGGTTATCTGCTCGCCCGCCGCGACCACAACATCATATTCGCGCGCCTCCGGCACAGGGGCGTATTCGCGTTGGCCGGGTCTGCTCGTATCGAGCGGCGGCCGGGCAGCGTTGGGCGGCTTTGCCGCCTCACTGGTCCAGGCGATCAGCTTATTGGTTTCCCCGGCCATCGCCGAGACCACCACCGCCACCTTATGACCGCGCTCGACCTCGCGCTTCACCAGGCCGACGACATGGCGGATGCGGTCCATGTCGGCGACGGAGGTGCCGCCGAATTTCATCGCGATCGTCGCCATCTGCCGGATTTGCCCATGAATGTGAGGGGGCCTACATAGACAAGGTGACGGTTCCGCTCAACCCTTCGAAACATTCGCCGGAATCCGGGTCCGTGGACCCGGAGGAAATCGCCAAATTTTCCGCCCTGGCGGCGCAATGGTGGGATCCGGGCGGGAAATTCGCTCCGCTGCACAAATTCAATCCGGTACGGCTTTCCTTCATCCGCACCGAAGCGGCGGCGCAGTTCGGACGCGACAGCCGGAGCCTCAAGCCGTTCGAGGGACTCAGTCTGCTCGACATTGGCTGTGGCGGCGGCCTGCTGTCCGAGCCGATGGCCCGGCTGGGCTTCGCCGTCACAGGCGCCGACGCATCGGAAAAAAATATCGGAACCGCCCGGGCCCATGCCGGCGAGAGCGGGCTTGCCATCAATTACCGCAACACCACCGCCGAGGCCCTGGTCGCGGAGGGCCGCGCCTTCGATCTGGTACTCAACATGGAGGTGGTAGAGCATGTTGCTGATGTAAATGTCTATCTGAAGGCCTGTGCCGGTCTGGTGAAGCCGGGCGGGCTGATGGTCGTGGCAACGCTCAACAAGACCCTGAAGTCCCTCGCTCTGGCCAAGCTCGGGGCGGAATATGTGCTGAACTGGCTCCCACGAGGGACCCATGATTGGAACCGTTTCCTGGCGCCCGCGGTACTTGGTGCAAAACTTGAGGAGTTGGGCCTCAATGTACTGAAAATCCAGGGTGTTTCCTTCGATCTCCTGGCCTGGAACTGGAAGTTGTCGAGCGATACCGAGGTAAATTACATGATCGCGGCGGCGCACCGTTAAGGCGATTCTTTCGTTGCCGGAATATGACCACCCCGCTCTGGCTGCACATCCTGTCCCTCGCGAATCTCACGCTTGGCATCGGTTGCGCCGTTTGGCTTGTTGCGGACGAGAGACAGCGACCGCAGCCCATGTGGATCATGAACCTGGTCTGGCCGCTGGTAGCTCTTTCGGGTGGACCGCTGGCCGTCTGGCTGTATCGGCGCGTTAATGCCTATGAGCATGGCAACGCGCCTTTTGGCTTGATGACGGCGTCCGCCACCTGTCATTGCGGTGCCGGTTGCACCTTGGGCGACCTGATTGCCGAGACCGCCGCTTTCGCGGCGCCGGGGATTCTGGTGTGGTTCGGGCTGGGCGGCCTGTTCGGCGAGAAGATCTTTGCGGCCTGGGTACTGGATTTCGTGCTCGCGTTCCTGCTGGGCATCCTGTTTCAGTATTTCACCATCGCTCCGATGCGCAAACTGGGCCTCGCGGCAGGACTGATTGCTGCCCTCAAGGCCGACACATTGTCGCTCACCGCTTGGCAGCTCGGCATGTATGGCGTGATGGCGATCGGCCAGTTCGGATTGGCGCAACCGCTGCTGGGCGCCCCGTTGGACGTGGGGCGGCCGGAATTCTGGTTCCTGATGCAGATCGCGATGCTGGCCGGCTTCGCCGCGAGCTATCCGGTTAATTGGGGGCTGCTGAAGACGGGTTTGAAAGAGAAGATGTGAAGCGTGGATTTCATTGCGGGATGCACCGCGCCTGCCGCTCGCCCAAGCTCGCGGCGTTCGCCTCTTTCGCCGTCCACCGGACATGTCCACGCCCAGCGGGCGCCAAGGCTCACGGGACGACATCGTGCCAAAACGCGACGTTAATTGGCCGCTTCGGGATCGGGCGGCAGGGGCGCGACGTCCACGCCTTCCTCGACCAACTCCTGGGCTTCCTGGGTTGTCGCTTCGCCGTAGATGTGACGATCCTTTGACTCGCCATAATGGATTTTCCGCGCTTCCTCGGCGAATTTAGGACCGACGTAATCGGCGTTCTCCTGCACATATTTGCGCAGCCCGGTCATGAATTGGCGCATCTGCCGCGCCTCGGCGGCGGCTTTGCGGGTTTTCTTGGTGCCGGCCAACGCGGGCGCCATGATGGCCTTCTCGACCTTTACCGTCTGGCAATGGGGGCACGTCAGTTTGCCGCTATGGGCTTGTTCGTCATAGGCAGTCCCATCGCGGAACCAGCCCTCGAACTCATGCCCATTGCGGCAACGCAAATTGTAGGAAATCACGCCCACTGCTCCGAACCCAGGCCGCTGCGTCGAAAGCCGCAACGGTCCACAACCTGCCCCCAGGCTGCGCGTCCAAAATGCTCCCGGCCAGAAAGATTCGCAAGACCCGTCTGACGAAAGGGTTTACGAGCGATAAAGCAGTTTGGGGATTCCAGGACTGTGCGGAGCGGTTTCGCCCGGAACCGCGACAAAACCAAATCGATCATTTTAGGGTTTCAGCGAAACACAGAAATGCTCAGGGGCCGATGAATTCGCGGTCATGGCGCAGATTGGGTAATCTCGCGCGTGCAGCACCCGACAAGGCAGGATCGATATCCGCAACGATCACGCCGGGGTCGGTTGCCGCCTCCGCCAGGATATCGCCCCAGGGTCCGACGATCAGGCTGTGGCCATAGGTGCTGCGTCCATTGGCATGACGGCCTGCCTGTGCCGGGGCGATCACGAAGGCGCCGTTCTCGATGGCGCGGGCCCGCAACAGGATGTGCCAATGCGCCTGACCAGTTGGAACCGTGAAGGCGGATGGGACGGTGAAGGCAAAAGCGCCCTTTCGGGCCAGCGCCCGATAAAGTTGCGGGAAGCGGATATCATAGCAAACCGTCATTCCGATGCTGCCCCATTGCGTCTGCGCCAGCACGGCTTCGCTGCCTCCCACGACGGTATTGGACTCCCGATAGCTTTCGCCCGACGCAAGATCGACATCGAACAGGTGGATTTTGCTGTAGCGGGCGGCGATTTCGCCGCGCGGTGAAATGAGGAAGCTGCGATTGGCGGTCTTGCTTTCGCTGACCTTGATGGCGAGAGATCCGATCAGCAATGTGATGCCCAATTCCTTCGCCAGCGCCGCGAACGCCGGCAGGGCGGGATCATGAGCTTCGTCGAAGCTGTGCGCGAGCTTGGCGCCGCCGTCCGGCGCCATCAGGGTGGTGTTTTCGGGCGTGGCGACGAACTGCGCCCCGCGGGCCGCCGCTTCCCGCACCAGGGCGGACGTCTCGCGAATATTCTGCGCGACGTCCTCACCCGAGCGCAGTTGCACGCAGGCCGCGCGGAACGCGGTCATCAGAAGGTCTTCAACCGGCTCTGGATCTTGTCGAGACCGGCCTTGGCGCATTCATCGTCGTGCCCATCCGGGGTCCCGGAGACGCTGATGGTGCCGACAAACTGACCGTTCAACATGATCGGCAGGCCGCCCGGGCGAGCCGCAACGATCAGGGGATTGGCCGCCAGTTCGTCCCGGAAAGCGGAATCGCTTTTGGCTTTGGCGACCGCGTCGGTTGAAGCCGTCTTGTATTTCACCACCAGCTGCGACTTGCCCATCGCGATACGCTGGGTGATGGCCGCGCCGTCATTGCCCGTTACCAAGGCAATCGGCACCGCGGCGGAATCGGTGACAAGTGCCGTCACGCGGTAATCCTTGGGTAATGCGGCGCAA
The DNA here is from genome assembly GCA_036268715.1 of Rhizomicrobium sp. Classification (GTDB taxonomy): domain Bacteria; phylum Pseudomonadota; class Alphaproteobacteria; order Micropepsales; family Micropepsaceae; genus Rhizomicrobium. The sequence goes on from DATATP010000064.1 coordinate 19,700, forward strand.
TGGGCGACTGCCGTCTCGGCGGCTTCGACCGCCAACTCATAGGTGATACCCGTCGCACGATGCGGCCGGGGCCGCGCCCCGGTCTCCGCATTGGTGGGCGAGGGCGCCATGGTAGGCCTGGGTGGATTATCGGGGGGCATGGGCTGCGCCCAGGCGGCGCCAACAGCGAACACTGCGGCGGCAAGGAAAACAAAACTTTTCATGGCAAGTCCCTCGGTCGTATCGGTTGCGGGCTATCTGAGGCGGTCGGCGATCTTGGCCAGTCCCGCTCGGGCGCAGGGTTCGTCCTTGTCGCCGCCCGGCGCACCTGAAACGGCAAAGGCGCCGACCATCTCCGAGCCGATCATGATTGGGATAGCGCCCTGGCGCGCTGTCTCGATCATCGGATCGGCCTTCACCTCCGCCGCGAAACTCTTGTCGGCTGCCGCCTTGGCGGCGACTTCTCCGCTGGTCATTTTGTACTTGAGCACCGCTTGCGCCTTGGTCATGGCGATCCGCTGGGTGATGGCAGCGGCACCATCGCCGGAGATCATCGCGATCGGCACCCCCGCGGTATCGGTGACCAGTCCGGTCACCTTGTAGCCATTGCCCAGACAGGTGGAGATCGCCGTCAGGGCTCCCTCGGCCGCAAGCGCGCCGGGAATGCCGCGGGCGCGCGCGGGGCGCGGTAGCTTCAATTCAGCCGCGGTCGGAGGCGGAGCAATGGTCGGACCGGGATTGGCCGCCATGCCGGGCATGTCCCCCATCTGGGCTGCGGCAGGGCCGGCGGCCAAAAGGGCGGCGAGGACGGCGAGCGAAACAGAACGCATGGGATTCCCTTCTTATTCTGGCTTATAGGCACCATTATTCGGTTCCAGGAAGGGAATTGTCCAGAGCCGAAGGTCCGGAATTCAGGCCAGCAGCGGGTCGAGCCTGCCGTCGCGCTCCAATGCGTAAAGTTCGTCACATCCCCCGACATAGGTGTCGCCGATAAAAATCTGCGGCACCGTGCGCGCGCCACCGGATTTCGCCAGCATCTCCTCGCGGGCGCCGCCGTCCATGAACACGTCGATCTCCTCAAAAGCGGCCCCTTTCTTGTCAAGCAGCGACTTGGCGCGCATGCAATAGGGACAGATCGGGCTGGTATAGATGCGGACGGCTTTCATGATTTTTTGTTCGGGGCCCGGCGAATGAGCGCAAGTTCCTTTCTACGGGAATCGGGTTAACAGTGTCATTCATATAGTCATCTCCGCGGCGCGGACAACGCGGGCCAGGGCCAGGACATGGACTTTTACGGCTCCCGCACGCTTCAGAGCGCGGGCGCAGGATTCAGCCGTGGCACCGGTCGTCAGCACATCGTCGATCAGCAAAATGCGCCGGCCGGCCACCCGCGCGGCCTCGGGAACCTTGAATGCCGCCAGCACATTGCGGCGCCGGGCCCTGGCGGATGCCATCGCGCCCTGGCTTGGTGTGGACCGGGTGCGGACCAGAGCGAAAGGATCGGCCGGCAAATTCCCGTCCCGCGCCAGCCGCCGGGCCAGTTCCGCAGACTGGTTGTAACGGCGGCGCCACAGCCGCCAAGGATGCAGCGGCACCGGCACGATAAGGTCGCTGTCGGCCAGGGCCGGCTTTCCCACACGGGCCAGCCAGCGCGCAAATCCCGGCACCAGATCGAGGCGGTCGGCGTGTTTGAGTGCCAGCACGGCAACCCGGCTATGCTCGTCATAGGCGAGGATCGCCCGCGCCGTGTCGAAAGCGGGCCGGCGACCGTGACAGGCAGCGCACAGGCTTTCCGCCTCGCCCAGCTCGACCGGAAAAGGAATGCCGCAACAGGCGCAAGCCGGGCTGTCGAGGAAGGTGATCGTAGACCAGCACGTGGCGCAAACCCCTCCACCGGCACCCACCGGCGCGCGGCAGACCTGGCACAAGGGCGGAAACACAAGGTCCAGAGCGGTATTTTTCCAATCTGCGGGCATAGGAGCTATCCTAGCGAAGATGAGCGCCAGCCGCCCGCCTCTTTTCGACCATCACATGGCGAGCCTGGCGCAAGCGCGCGCCGCCGCTATCGCCGGAGATCGGTTTCTGATACGCGCCGCGACCGAGAACATTGCCGAAAGGCTGGCGGCGGTGACGCGGCATTTCGCGCGCGGGCTGCTGATCGGAGAGAGGGTGCCGACGGAGATTGGACCTTTCGCGGACACTTGGACCACCGCCCTTTTCGACCGGAACGAAATGCTCGGGCTGGACCGGCAAAATTTCGATGTGGGGGTGAGCGTTTTCTCGCTGCAAACCATCAACGATCTGCCCGGCGCGCTGATCCAGGTCCGGCGCGCCCTCAAGCCGGACGGACTGTTTCTCGCCGCCTTGTTCGGCGGCGGCACCCTGAAGGAGTTGCGCGATTCTTTCGCCCATGGCGAAAGTGAAACCTTGGGCGGCATCTCTCCCCGGATTTCACCCTTCGCCGATGTGCGCGACCTTGGCAGCCTGTTGCAGCGCGCCCGCTTCGCCCTGCCGGTTGCGGACGGCGAACGTCTGACGGTGCGCTATGGCGATTTCTCCGCATTGGTTCGCGATCTGCGTGCTCATGGCCAGACCAACGCTTTGTCCGAACGCAGCCGCAAGCCTCTGCGGCGCGCCACACTGGCCGCAATGCTGGAGCATTATCGTGATCGCCATAGCGACGACGGCAAGTTGCTTGCGACGTTCGAGATTCTCTATCTGACGGGCTGGGCACCGCATGAAAGCCAGCAGCAGCCGCTGCGCCCCGGAAGCGCCAAGGTGCGACTCGCCGATGCGCTCCGCGACGCTGCTCAGCCGCTCAAAAATTGTCCGTGATGGAAGTGAAGAAGCTGGACAGTTTGGTTCCGATCGCGGCGACCGCGGTGACGATGACGATGGAGATCAGGCTAGCGATCATCGCATATTCAATCGCGGTGGCGCCGCGCGCATCGCCCGCAAAGCTCCTCACAAGAGATCGCGCAGCATGGGGATAAGCGGCAAGTCGGCTGCGGGCATGGGATAGGCGGCCATGTCCTTCGGACGTACCCATTTGAGTGCTGCGTGCAGCAGTGGCCGGGGCGTGCCGTCCCACCGGCGGCAGATATAAAGAGGCATCAAAAGGTGAAATTCGCCATAGGTATGCGAAGCAAAGGTGAACGGCGCGAGACAGGGCTCCTTCACCGCGATTCCCAATTCTTCGTCCAATTCGCGGATCAGCGCCGCTTCTGGCCACTCGCCGCTCTCGATCTTGCCACCCGGAAATTCCCATAGGCCCGCCATGCTTTTGCCGTCCGGACGCTGCGCGATCAGCACACGTCCATCGGTATCCACCAACGCCGCCGCAACGACCAGAATCAGGGGTTGCGCGTCGGGCATTCTCGCGTCCTGTAAACTAATGGCTTGTTAAGCGTCATGGTTAACATGGCGGGTTATTGCGGCTAGACTGCTCTCTTGCAACACGGGAGAGGACGATGAGCACTTTTGGAACGGCTGTCTGGCATGGCGGCCTCAAAGACGGCAAGGGCGCTCTCTCGACCAAGAGCGGCGCGTTGAAGGATCAGCCTTACGGTTTCGCCAGCCGCTTCGAAGGCAAGCCTGGCACCAATCCGGAAGAGCTGATCGGCGCCGCCCATGCCGGCTGTTTCGCCATGGCCCTCTCGAACATTCTGGGGGAGGCGGGATTCACCGCGGAGGAACTGAGCGCCGAATCCCAGATCACCTTAGAAAAGCAGGCGGACGGGTTTTCGATCACCAAGGCGCACCTGACTTTGAGAGCGAAAATTCCCGGCATCGACGAAGCCAAATTCAGGGAGTTGGCGGGCAAAGCCGAGAAAGGCTGCCCGGTCTCGAAAGTTCTCAAGGCGCAGATCAGCCTGGACGCGACACTCGTCTAGGCGAACTCCCCGGCAAGGATGCGGCCGATCTCGGCCAGCACCGCATCGCTTCCATGGTTCGTATAAGCCGCGATCAATATCGCTGCACGGCCAGGGGGGATCGCTATTGCGATGTCGTTAACCGCCCCACCGCCGCCGCTGCCAGTTTTATCGCCGATAGTCCAAGATGGCGGGAGCCCGGCGCGCAAGCGCGTAACCCCGGTAATGCCGGCTTTCAACCACTCCATCAGTTGCTGGCGCGCGACAGGCGCCAGCGCATTCTCCAGAAGCAGTGTTTTCATGTCGGCAAGCATGGCGGACGGCGCCGTGGTATCGAGATTGCCGTCGGGCTCGTTGAGCATTGGTTCTGTGCGGTCGAGGCGTGTGCGCATATCGCCCAAGCTCCGCACATAACGTGTTACGGCCGCCGGACCGCCCAAATCCCGCATCAGCAATGCCCCTGCGATATTGTCACTGTTCTGGATAGCCGCCTTGCAAAGCGCACCGACGGTCATTCCCTGGGCAATATTTTCGCGGGTCACCGCGGAATAATCCATCATATCCGCTTTGCCATACCGCACCAGCCGCGTAGCACTTTCCTGCCCCCGTCCGATCCGCGACAGCACGGCCGCGACCACCAGAAGCTTGCAAGTACTGCACATGAGGAACAGTTCGGCTTCTCGATAGAAGATCGCATTTCCGCTCCCGGTATCGATGGCCGCCAAGCCGATGCGCGTGCCGCTCGATCCTTCCAGGTCCCGCAACTTGCGCCACGGCGCGGCCTGGCCCAGCGCCCGGGACGGCAGCAGCAATGCGCCGGCCGCCAGGGCGGTTCGCCGGGACAGTGCAAGCATCGCTGTCAGCTTCGATAGGAGCCGTTAATGTCGATATAAGCGTGCGTGAGGTCGCAGGTCCAAACCCTGGCAGATCCGTCGCCCAACCCGAGATCGACGGCGATCTCCACCTCGCGCCCCGAGACAGCTTTGGTGGCGGCAGCTTCGTCGTACTTGGCCGCCCGGGCACCCTTCTCCGCGACCACGCGCCCCCCAAAAGCGATTTTCAGCTTATCGCGGTCCGCCGCCTCGCCCGCCTTGCCGACCGCCATCACCACCCGGCCCCAGTTGGCATCGCCACCGGCAATAGCGGTCTTGACCAGGGGTGAATTGGCGATGGAAAGAGCAACCCGTTTGGCGGAGTCGTTGTTTTCCGCGCCCGTCACATCGATGCGGATGAGCTTCTGGGCGCCCTCCCCGTCCTTGATCACCTGCAGCGCCAGATCGAGCAGCAGCGCGTCGAGCTTTCTGCGAAAATCGAGCAGGCGCTTGTCGCCGGCTTTGGCGATCGGGGGATGCTTGGCGCCCTTGCCGGTCGCGAACAGCAGCAGGGTATCGCTGGTGGAGGTGTCGGAATCCACCGTGATGGCATTGAAGGAGGGTCCAACCCCCGCTTCCAGACAGTCCTGCAGCACCGCCGAAGGCAGGCTGGCGTCGGTGAACACGAAACCCAGCATGGTCGCCATGTCCGGCGCGATCATGCCCGAGCCCTTGGCGATGCCGTTGATCGTCACCTTATGGCCGTCGATCGTCGCCGCCACGCTGGCCATCTTGGGATAAGTGTCGGTGGTCATGATCGCTTCGGCGGCGGATTGCCATCCGCTGGCGGAGGCCTCTTCCGCGACCCGGCCCAGGATACGGGTAATCTTTTCCGCCGGAAGGGGTTCGCCGATCACCCCCGTCGAGGCAAGAAACACTTCACTGGATTTGCAGCCCACTACGGCGGCCGCGGCCTCAGCAACCGTCTGGGCGCCCGCCATGCCCGCAGCTCCGGTAAAAGCGTTGGCATTGCCGCTGTTCACCACCACCGCCCGCGCTCCGCCATGTTTTAATTGCGCGCGGCACCATTCCACCGGGGCCGAGGCGGTCCGGGAGCGGGTAAACACGCCCGCTGCCTGGGTACCTGGCGCCAGCAATGCCAACAGCACGTCGGTGCGGTCCCGGTATTTGATCCCAGCCGCGCCGGTTGCCACCCTTACCCCGGCGAGAGGCGGCAGCCGGGGCTGCGCCTTGGGCGCGAGGGGGGAAATTTTCGGGCCGCGAGCAACCTTGAGTGGTGCGGCCACCGTCTTCTTCCTGACTGTCTTTGTCATTTCTGCGCTGCCCCCAGTGTCCCGATTCCGAAATTCGCATGGTCTCTATATAGGCTCCTGGCGAATTTCGGAATCCAGGGACACTGGCAATTCATTGAATTTAAGTGGCGTTTCGGTTTCGAGGTTCGCTTGGGCCGCTTGATATCGGGCATGTCGCGAACTTCGAAACCACGACACGAGGAACTTTGGCTGGGATACTGTGAGAAATTGCCGCTTTGACAAGCCCCAACTGGACCTGGAACCCCAAGGAAGCAGGAAAAAGTTGGGACAAAAGCCCAATTTGACAATGGGTAAGGCCGTTCTTATCTCTCCGGCGCGGCTGCCGTGCGGGAATGGCGGCCCTGACCCCTTAAAGGCCATCCCTTACAGGTCGCCCAACCGAGGAATTCATGTTCAGCGCGCTTGCCAAGCAAATATTCGGCTCCGCCAATGAGCGCAAGGTGAAACCCCTGTGGGCTACCGTGGCGAAGATCAACGCCCTGGAATCCCGCTTTGCCCCCATGTCGGACGAAGAATTGCGGGGGATGACCCCAGCCTTCAAAACACGGCTGGCGGCGGGCGAAACCGTGGACGATCTGTTGCCCGAAGCTTTCGCGGTGGTGCGCGAGGCGGCCAAGCGGACCCTCGGCCAGCGCCATTTCGATGTCCAGCTGGTGGGCGGGATGGTGCTGCACAACGGCAATATCTCGGAGATGAAGACCGGCGAAGGCAAGACCCTGGTCGCCACCCTGCCCGTCTATCTCAACGCCCTGACCGGCGAGGGCGTGCATGTGGTGACGGTCAACGACTATCTGGCCAAGCGCGACAGCGACTGGATGGGCCAGGTCTATCGTTTCCTCGGCCTGTCGGTGGGCTGCATCGTGCATGGCCTCAGCGACGAGGAGCGGCGGGAAAATTACGCGGCCGACGTAACCTACGGCACGAACAACGAATACGGATTCGATTATCTGCGCGACAACATGAAATATTCGCTGGACACCATGGCCCAGCGCGGCCACGCCTTTGCCATTGTGGACGAAGTCGACTCCATCCTGATCGACGAGGCGCGCACGCCCCTGATCATCTCCGGCCCAACCGAAGACCTCACCCACATGTACAAGGCGGTGGATGCGGTGATGGTGGGCTTGAAGAAGGACGATTACGAACTCGACGAGAAACAGCGCCAAGTTTCGCTCACCGAGGTGGGCAACGAGAATATGGCGCAGATGCTGAAGGCCGTCGGCCTCTTGCCCCAGGGCGATCTCTACGACACCGAGAACATCTCCATCGTCCATCATGTCAATCAGGCACTGAAAGCGCACCTTCTGTTCCAGAAGGACAAAGATTATATCGTCAAGAACGATCAGGTCATCATCATCGACGAGTTCACCGGCCGCATGATGGAGGGCCGGCGCTATTCCGAAGGGCTACACCAGGCGCTGGAGGCCAAGGAGAATGTCAGCGTCCAGCCGGAGAATGTGACCCTCGCCTCCATCACCTTCCAGAATTATTTCCGGCTTTATGGCAAGTTGGCGGGCATGACCGGCACGGCAATGACCGAGGCCGCCGAATTCATGGACATCTACAAGCTCGACGTGCTGGAGATTCCCACCAATGTCCCGGTGGCGCGCGCCGATGCCGATGACGAGGTTTACCGATCCGAGGATGAAAAGCATCAGGCGATCCTTGTCCAGATTGCCGTCAACCACCGGCGCGGCCAGCCCGTGCTGGTCGGCACGGCCTCGATCGAGAAGTCGGAACTGATCGATCAGAAGCTGAACGACAAGAGCTATATCCGCGAGACCGGCAAGGGCATGATCGCGCGCGCCGAAGCGGTGGAGCAGGACGACAAGGCCAACGCGGACGCCAAGGCGCGGGCGCGCCGCGACCGCGAACTGGGCGAACATCTGGTGGAACTGTCCAAGAATCCCACCCCCATTCCCCATAGCATCCTGAACGCGCGCTATCATGAGCAGGAAGCATCCATCATCGCCCAGGCGGGGCAGCCGGGGGCGGTGACCATCGCCACCAACATGGCCGGCCGCGGCACAGACATCCAGCTCGGCGGCAATGCCGAGATGCGGATCAAGAGCGAGCTTGCCGATGTGGCGGACGAGGCGGAACGCGCCCGCCTGTCAGAGGAAATCCGCGCCGAGGTCGCGAGCGACAAGCAGAAGGTGCTGGCGGCGGGCGGCCTCTATATCATCGGCACCGAACGGCATGAGAGCCGCCGCATCGACAATCAGTTGCGCGGCCGCTCGGGCCGCCAGGGCGATCCCGGCGCATCGAAATTTTTCCTCAGTCTCCAGGACGATCTGATGCGCATTTTCGGATCGCAACAGATGGACTCCATTCTCACCAAGCTGGGACTGGAGCCCGGCGAAGCGATCAGCCATCCCTGGGTCAACAAGGCGTTGGAGAAGGCACAGCAGAAGGTGGAAGCGCGCAATTTCGAGATCCGCAAGAACATCCTGAAATACGACAATGTGCTGAACGATCAGCGCCGGGTGATCTTCGATCAGCGCAAGGAGATCATGTCTTCCGACGATGTCTCCGATCAGATTGCCGACTTCCGGGAGGACGTGGTGGATTCGCTGGTGGCACGGCATATCCCGGAAAAGGCCTATGCCGAAGCCTGGGACGCAGTCGGCCTGGAGGGCGAGGTGGGCCGTATCTTCGGCGTCGAGCTGCCGGTGGCGGAGTGGGCCAAGGAGGAAGGCATCGCCGAAGAGGGGGTGCGCGAACGCATCCTGAAGGCGGTGGAAAGCCGCGCCGCCGAACGCACCGCCAATTTCGGGGTCGAGGTCACCCGCTATGTCGAAAAAGCGATCCTGCTGCAGACCCTGGACCATAATTGGCGCGAACACATCGTCAATTTGGATCATTTGCGCCAGTATGTCGGCTTGCGGAGCTATGGCCAGCGCGATCCGCTCAACGAATACAAGGGCGACGCTTTCGAGATGTTCGAGGGCCTGCTCGCCAAGATGCGCACGGATGTGGTGCAGCAATTGATGCATGTGCAGATTTCGACCGCCCCGCCGCCGCCGCTCGAGACTCAGCCCCTGCCCCAGATGCAGGCGTCGCATATCGATCCGTTGACCGGCGAGGACGAGTTCGCCCGCAACGCACAGGTCACCCAGCTTGCGGCCCGCAGCATGCCGGTCGATCCCAACAATCCATCCACCTGGGCCAAGGTTCAGCGCAACGCCACCTGTCCCTGCGGCTCGGGGCGCAAATACAAGCATTGTCACGGCGCGCTGGTTTAATCGGAGTCGCGCGTGCTCACGATCCATGAATCCAAAGGCCGGCCGGTCTGGATCGATCTGTGGAATCCGACGAACGAGGAGTTGGGCCGCGCCTGCGCCGATTACGGCCTCGACATTCCGCCGCGCGGGCAACTCGACGAAATCGAATTCTCTAGCCGGCTGCAATATGAAGACAGTGTCTTCACGATTTCCGTGCCGGTTACGCCGCACGAGAAGAACGGCCAGGATGAAACCTCGCCGCTGGGCTTCGTGCTGACCCCGGACCTGCTGGTCACCATCCGCTTTGCCCGGCTGCATGTGTTCGAGGCGGTCACCGCAAGAGTGAACCGCCGCCCGCGCACTGCGCCGGACGTTTTCATGGTCATCCTTGAGGCGCTGATCGATTATGGTGCCGACCGGCTGGAGGAATTGCGCGCCGAGGCGCACAAGGTTTCCGGCCGCATCTTCCAAAAGCAGATGCAGCGCCCGGCGCATAACGTCACCCGCGTCAACAGGCTGTTGCGGCTGACCCTGATCGAGATTGGCGACATGGGCGAGCGGCTGTCGCATATCCGCGATACGCTGCTGGTGCTGCAACGCGCGGTGCCCTTTGTCGCCGAGCATGGCAATGGCTGGCTGGGCGATCCGGTCAGGGCGCGGCTCAAGATGGCGGGCAACGATGTGCTTTCGCTCAACGATTACGAGGTACACCTGACCGACAAGCTGCAATTCCTACTCGACGCCACCTTGGGCTTCATCAACAACGAACAGAACGACCTGTTCAAGGTGCTCACCATTGCTTCGGTAGTGGGCATCCCTCCGGTGCTAATCGCAGGGATATACGGCATGAACTTCCACAACATGCCGGAATTGAGTTGGGCTTATGGCTATGAATGGGGGCTCTTCCTGATCGTGCTGTCGGCGATTTTACCGGTGGCGTGGTTTAAATGGCGAGGCTGGTGGTAAGGACCTGCAGCGTGGCGCTACGCTGTCGCTAACCGCCTAGCGCCGCTTAGCGCCCGTCGCGTCGCGTCGGACGGTTTAAATGGTGGGGTTGGTGGTGACTGCCTCACGTTATCGCTGCGCCGCGGGACGGCAATAGAATTTTACAAAGGATATTGCGGATTTTCCATGTTGGGCTAGTCTTTGGGCCTGCGCGGACGATACCGTTCGTGCGGGGGCAATCGGGATTCTTTACAACATAGCGAGGTTCGAGATGCGCTTCGGCAAGCCGTTGCAGTTCGCGGTCGGCGCCGCGTTCGTTTTCGCAACCAGTGCACTGACTTTTGTGTTGCCGGCTACGGCAGATTCGATCAACGACAAGACACAGAGAAAACAGGCTGAAATTCCGACCTGTACCCACAAGATCGGTACCCTGGCGGTGCATGAGCCACAGGACAATTGGTGGGGACCGCTCGGATTGGAATCTCCCGAATCGCTGCTCAAAGTGTTCGTGATGAAATCCGGCTGCTTCACCCTGCTCGACCGGGGCGCCGGGTTTGCCATGGCGCAGCAGGAACGCGCGCTGGCCAGCGGCGGCCAGTTGCAACAGGGCTCCAACATGGGCATGGGCCAGGTGCGCGCCGCCGATTACATCTTGGTCCCGGACGTGGTGAACCGGAACGGCAATTCCAGTGGCACCAATGTCGGGGGTATCCTGGGTGGCTTTCTTGGCGGCGGCGTGGGCGCCATCGTCTCGCACATCAACATCTCCAGCAAGACCGCCGATGTGGTGCTGACCGTCACCAATGTGCGCACCAGCGAGCAGCAGGCGATGGAGGAAGGCCACGGATCCAAGACCGATGTCGGCTTCGGGTTTGGCGGCGGCTGGGGCGGCTGGGGCGGCTTCGGCGGCGCAGGCATTTCCAGCTACCAGAATACGGATATCGGCCAGGTGGTAGTGCTCGCCTATATCGACTCCTATACCAAGCTGGTGGGCGATCTGGGCGGCCTGTCGGGCAATGCCTCGGCGGAAGCGCCTGGGCAGGCAGTCACCATGTCCCGGCCGGGGCGGATGTACATGACCTCAAACATCAAATCCAAAGTGGTACGTCCGTTGGACTCGGGCATGATGCTCTATCCGACCGGCAACAAGGACGGCACAATGTGGGAAGTGAAGGACGAGCTCGGCAACCAAGGTTGGGTGTCTTCGCTGTCCTTTGGGCTTTCAAAATAAACCTGCGACGTATGGAAGGCGGTTCGACCGCCTTCCATGTCATTCCGTCACCAGCACCGTGCGGATTTGCCCATCCGCCAAATAGAACACTTTGGACGACAGGCCCATTTTCTCGAAAATAATCGAGTCATGGACGATAGGAATTCTCTGGCGCGAGCCGAACTGCCGGACCGTTCGCTTACGGCCGCGCCATACCACCAGCGGATCGCCAACCCGGAAGGCGGGGACCAGGGTTTTGGGGATCAGCCTTTTTGCCTGGGCCTGAAGCAGGATCAGCCGCTCCATGCGACCGTCCCGCACCTTGTTGATGACCGCCAAGGCATAGGATTTTTCGCCCCTGCCGCCGAGGTCAAGAGCGGTCATGCCCGGGCACGCGCCGCGATGGGCGCGCCGCCAGGCGAGCCTGTCGGCCGGACTGAGATCGCGCGCCTCCACGACCGACCAGGTACGATGGACTTTCAAATAGCTGCGAACCGGCTTTGGGGCCGTGCACTGCGCAAACGCCGGGTCGCCGCAACACAACAGCAGCGCCGCAGCAAACGTCATCGCCCAGCGAAATCGCCCTGTGATCAAAGATTGCGTCCCATGGCGAGGAATTTGGCGCGACGCTGGCGCAGCAATTCCTCGCCGGAAAGGCTCTCCATCTCGGCAAGGCCGCGAGCGATCTGGTCGGCGGCCGCGTTGATGGCCTTTTCCGGCTCGCGATGGGCGCCACCGATTGGCTCGGGGATGATCGCGTCGATCACCTTCAGGTCCTGAAGGTCTTGCGCCGTGATTCGCAGTGCGCCGGCAGCGTCCTGCGCCTTGGTGGCGTCGCGCCACAGGATGGAGGCACAGCCTTCCGGCGAAATCACCGAATAGATCGCATGCTCCAGCATATAGATGCGGTTGGCGGCGGCGATGGCGATGGCGCCGCCCGACATGCCCTCGCCGATGATGGTGGCGATAAAGGGAGCCTTCAACGACAGTCCCGCCTCGATCGAGCGGGCGATGGCTTCGGCCTGGCCGCGCTCCTCCGCGCTGACCCCTGGATAGGCGCCTGACGTATCGCAAAGAGACAGCACCGGTAGGCCGAAGCGGTCGGCCAGCTCGAACAGGCGCACACACTTGCGATAGCCTTCCGGCATCGCCGAGCCGAAATTATGCTCCACCCTGGTCTTGGTGTCGTTGCCCTTCTCCTGGCCGATGAAGGCGACGGGACGGCCGCGAAAACGCGCCAGCCCAGCGACGATGGCCCGGTCCTCGCCGAAGCTGCGGTCGCCGGCCAGGGGCGTGAATTCGTCGAACATCAGTTTGGCATAGTCCAGAAAATGCGGCCGGTTCTGATGCCGCGCCACCTGCACCTTCTGCCAGGGGGTCAGCTTGGCATAAGTGTCGCGCACCATCTGGTCGGCGCGCTCCTTCAACCGCCCGACATCGGCATCGATGTCCATGGCGGGGTCTTCATCGGCGAGCTTGCGCAATTCGACGATCTTGCCCTCGAGCTCGGCGATGGGACGTTCGAATTCCAGATAGTCCACGGAAAATCACCACAGGTTGTGCCGGAAAGTGCCACAGCATGGGGGGAAAGAAAATGATTTTAGAACCCTTTGGTTCCAAGGGCTTAGCGGCCCCGCCGGGGGGCCTTGGCAAGCGGATGGGCGTTGGCGACGACGCGCCTGAGATGATCGCGCGCCACATGGGTGTAGATTTGAGTGGTGGCGATATCGGCATGGCCGAGCAAGGTCTGCACGCTGCGAAGGTCGGCGCCGCCTTCCACCAAGTGAGTTGCGAAGGCATGGCGCAACACATGCGGCGAAACCTTGGCGGGGTCGAGTCCGGCCCTGAGCGCCAGGCCTTTGAGCAATTGATGGAAGCGGCGGCGGGTCAGAAATCCCTCCGCGCTGCGCGAGGCAAACAGATAGCGTTCGGCATGGGCCTGCCGGCGTGCGCCGCGGGGCATGAATTCCTCGCGCACCGCCAGATAGGCCTCCAGCGCGCCGCGCGACGCGGCATTCAGCGGCGACAGCCTTTCCTTGCCGCCCTTGCCCGTCACGCGGATGAACCCTTCCCGTGTGCGCGCCGCGGCCAGCGGCAGGCCGGCAAGCTCGGAAACACGCAGCCCTCCGCCATACAGCATCTCGACGATGCAGCTGAGCCGCAGGCCCTCCGGAGTCTGGTCCTGCGCTGCGGTGTGGATCATTGCGTTTAGGTCGTCGGCGCTCAGGATTTTGGGTAAAGCACGCCCGCCCTTCGGCGCTTCGATCGTCCCCGTCGGATCATCGCCGCGGGCGCCCTCTCCATAGAGAAAACCGTAAAATTGACGAAGGGCCGACAATTTGCGCGCTTGGGACGCGGGCGCGATGCTGGCCGCTGCCAGCCCGCCGAGATAGGCGCGGATGTCCTCCCGGCCCGCTTTGGCGGGATCGGCGTGGCCGGCGAAATCGACCAGGTCGCGCCGGTAGGCTGCCAGGGTATTGGCGCTGGACCCGCGCTCGGCGCTCATCATGTCCAGGAACGCCTCGATCAGGTGGGCGCTGTCGTGGATTCTACGGGCCATGCCCCGCTTTAGCATGACGCGACTTTCGTGTATCCGGGGCGCATGCTTAAAAAGACGGTGGCGCTGGTAGGTATGATGGGGGCGGGCAAAACCTCCATCGGCAAGCGCCTGGCCGTGCGACTGGAGGTGCCGTTCCGCGATGCCGACCATGAGATCGAGGCGGCGGCGGGCCTGGCGGTATCCGAGATCTTTGAGAAATATGGGGAGCCCTATTTCCGCGACGGCGAGCGCCGGGTGATCGCGCGCCTCCTGGGAGAAGGACCGCATGTGCTGGCGACAGGGGGCGGCGCCTATATGGACGACACGACCCGCGCCGCAATGCGTGAAGCCGCCTTCACCATCTGGCTGAATGCGCCGGTCGATGTGCTGGTAGGCCGGGTCCGCAAACGCGAAACAAGACCATTGCTCAAGAACGGCGACATGCGCGCCACGTTGGAAAGGCTGCTGGCGGAGCGCGGTCCAGTCTATGCCCAAGCCGATATGGTCCTGGAAAGCGTCGACGAGCCGCATGGCGCGGCGGTGGAGAAGATCGTTGCCGCCCTGGCCGCCTCTGGATTATGGGAGGGGGGGCTACGCGAGACGTCATGAGTGAGATCATCAAGGTCGGGCTGGACGGGCGCAGCTATGATATCCATGTCGGCAGCAGCCTGGTGGGCCAGGCGGGCGCGCTGCTGAAACCGCTCGTGCGCGGCGCCGTGCCGGTTGTGACGGACAGCCATGTCGCGGAAATCCATCTCGCGCAGGTGCTGGACGCGCTGGGCAGGGCCGGCATCGACGCGCGGCCCATCGTGGTGCCGGCAGGCGAATCGAGCAAGAGCTTCGCGGGCCTCGAGGAACTGACGGGCCAACTGCTCGATATGGAGATCGACCGCAGCGGCCTGATCGTGGCGCTGGGCGGAGGAGTGATCGGCGATCTCACCGGCTTTGCCGCCGGCGTGCTCAAGCGGGGCGTCGCATTCGCCCAATTGCCGACCACCCTTCTTGCCCAGGTGGATTCTTCGGTGGGCGGCAAGACCGCGATCAATGCGGCGCAAGGCAAGAATCTGATCGGCCTGTTCCATCAGCCGCGCATCGTCATCGCCGACATATCGTTGCTTTCGACCTTACCACGGCGTGAATTGCTCGCCGGCTATGCCGAGATGGTCAAATATGGCGCAATGGGCGATGCCGGTTTTTTCGATTGGCTGGAAGTCCATGGCGCGAAGGCCTTGAGCGGCGATGGCGCGGCGATGACAAAGGCGGTCGCCCGGTCCTGCCGGATGAAGGCCGATATCGTGGCCCGTGACGAACGCGAAACCGGCGAGCGCGCATTGCTCAATCTCGGCCACACCTTCGGCCATGCGCTGGAGGCTGCAACAGGCTTTTCGGACCGGCTGAAGCATGGCGAAGGAGTCTCGATCGGCATGGCTCTGGCATTCGAGCTATCGGTGAAGCTAGGCCTTGCGCCCGGCCAGGACGCAGAGCGTTTCGTGCGCCATCTCACAAGCGTCGGCCTGCCCTCCGCCATCGCGGATATCCCCGGTTCCCGTCCCAGTGCCGATTCGCTGATGGCGCACATGGCCCACGACAAGAAAGTGAAGGATGGCAAGCTCACATTCATCCTGCTGCGCAGGCTTGGCGAGGCCTTCGTCGCGCGGAACGTGCCGCTGGACGCGGTGAAGGCCGTCCTGAGCGCCTGAAAAGCGGCCGTGCGGGTCCCCGGAATGGAAATCCCCGAAGGGGGGACCGGCTTTCCGTCCGAGGCCCCGACCTTGTAATGTCGCCCGCTTCGAGGTGACACCATGTTTCTGACATTCGGCGCCGTGATCCTGTTGCTGGCGTGTTCGGCGTTCTTCTCCGGCTCCGAAACGGCGCTGACCGCCGTTTCCCGTGGCCGCATGCACCAATTGGAGCAAGACGGCAGCCGCGCCGCAGCCTGCGTCAACAAGCTGGTCGGCAATCGCGAGCGGATGATCGGCGCCTTGCTGCTGGGCAATACGTTCATCAATATCCTCGCTTCCTCGCTGATGACGGCAACACTGCAGGGCCGTTTCGGGCCGCGCACCGTGGCGATTACCACCGGGATAATGACCGTCGTCATTCTGATGTTCGCGGAAGTGCTGCCCAAGACCCTCGCCATCGCCCGCACCGACCGCTTCGCGCTGGCTGTGGCGCCGCCACTGCGCCGCATCGTGGCTGTGCTGGCGCCGATCGTGGCGGCGGTACAATGGATTGTTTGGCGGCTGCTGTCCCCGTTCGGCGTGCAGCATGGGGAGGCGCCCACGGAAGAAGCGGCACATGAGGAAATCCGCGGCTCCGTGGCGCTGCATCACAAAGAAGGCGCGGTCGAGCGCGAGCATCGCGACATGATCGGCGGCATCCTCGATCTTTCTACCCTGCGCGTGGGCGATGTCATGCAGCACCGCAAGAACTTGGCCAGTGTCGATGGCGGCCTGCCACCCCGCGAGATCGTCAGGGAGGTGCTTGAAACACATCACACCCGCGTGCCGCTCTGGAAGGACGAGCCGGAGAATATTATCGGGGTCATCAACCTGAAACCGCTGGCCCAGGCGGTGATCCATCACAAAGGCGACCTCGATACTATCGACATTCCCAGTCTCACTGTCCCACCATGGTTTGTGCCGGACACCACGATGCTCGAGGAACAGCTTTCCGCTTTCCGCGAGCGGCGCAGCCATTTCGCCCTGGTCGTGGACGAATATGGCGCGCTGCAAGGTCTCATCACCCTGGAAGATATTCTTGGAGAGATTTTCGGCGAGATTCCCGACGAACTTCAGCTCCATGCACGCCCCGATGTGCGCCAACGGCCCGATGGCTCCTATCTGATCGACGGAACGGTGTCGGTCCGGGAACTCAACCGCGAGCTGGACTGGAACCTGCCGGACGATGGACCCACCACCATCGCCGGGCTGGTGATTCAGGAAGCGCGCACCATCCCCGAACCCGGCCAGCGCTTTGCCTTTTTCGGCTTTGAATTCGAAGTGCTGCGCCGGCAGCGCAACCAAATCACGGCGCTGCGGGTCATTCCGCCCGCCGCGAGGGTGCAGCCGGAAAAAGCATAACGGGCCGCGCCGTCCGCAAAATCACCGCCGGGCTTCGGCAGGCGTCAACGCGGTCAGCGAGAGCGCGTGCAACCCCTCCTTGAACTCCGTGTCCAACGCGGCATAGACGCGCCGCTGGCGCTCGACCCGCGACAGGCCCTCGAATGCCGACGACACAAGCCGCACCGAAAAATGCGTCTCTCCGAGTCTTCCATCAGGACGCTGGGCTCCCGCATGGCCGGCGTGACGCGTGCTTTCATCCGAGACTTCCAACGTGCTGGGCGCGAAAGCGTTCGTCAATTTCCCGTGAATGGCTTGGGCAACCGTCATGAGCCATGAACTCCGCCCGTCGTCCGGCAAAGTCAAGCAATACGTTTTCTTGTCTTTTACCGATCGCATCCCATAATCCCACAGTGGAAAACAACCCCCGCACGCGCTTCAAAAGCGATATCCGGATCAAACCGGGGGTGCGGGTCATGCCGGAGAGCCGGGAGCGCCCCTGTGCGGTGGCAGACTGCTCGGAACCGGGCGCCTACCGCGTGCCGAAATCGCGCGACAATCTATCGGAATACTTGTGGTGCTGCCGGGATCATGCGCGCCTGCGCAACGAGTCCTGGGACTATTTCAAGGGCATGGACGATGCCGCCATCGAAAGGTTCCGCGAAGAAGCCATTCTGGGCCACCGTCCAACCTGGCCGCTAGGCAAACGGACGGCCCGGCCGCGCATGGGCCAAGCTCCGCTCGGGGTCCATGACAGCCATGTTCTTTTCGACGAGGACGGTGAAACCCAGGCTGTGCGCCGCCCGGAGCGGCAATTGTTGCGATTGCAGATCATGGCGATGGACACGCTTGGGCTGGCGCACAACGCCACCTTGAACGAGATCAAGGCGCGGTATAAGGAACTCGTGAAGCGTTTTCATCCCGACGCGAATGGCGGTGACAGGGGTGCCGAGGAACGCCTGAAACAGGTCATCAAGGCTTATGGCGTGCTGCGCGCCTCCGGCCTCACCTAAAGGTGCTGACCTTGCGAGGGCGCTTCGGCGCCGTCACCGTTCCGCGCTCTACCACGGAATAAAGGCCCGACAGCCCAATGGCCCACGATCAAAACAGCGTGCAAGAAGCCCTCGATCCCGGGCTGGCGCCCGATACCACCGTAGACGCGGCGCGATTATTCGGCATCAAGACCAATCTGAAAGTGCCGGCTTTCAAAAACGCCAACGAATATGTGCCGGAGCGTGACGAAGCCTATCGCTTCGACCGCGATACGACCCTTGCCATCCTGGCTGGGTTTGCCTTCAACCGCCGGGTCATGGTGCAGGGCTATCACGGCACCGGCAAATCCACCCATATCGAGCAGGTTGCCGCGCGGCTCAACTGGCCCTGCATCCGCATCAATCTCGACAGCCATATCAGCCGCATCGACCTGATCGGCAAGGACGCCATCGTGCTGAAGGATGGCAAGCAGGTCACCGAATTCCGCGAAGGCCTGTTGCCCTGGGCGCTGCAGCGTCCAGTGGCGCTGGTTTTCGACGAGTATGACGCGGGCCGCCCCGATGTGATGTTCGTCATTCAGCGGGTGCTGGAGGTACAGGGGCGGCTGACCTTGCTGGACCAGAACAAGGTGATCCATCCCCATCCGGCGTTCCGGCTGTTCTCCACCACCAACACCATCGGACTGGGCGACACCACCGGGCTTTATCACGGCACCCAACAGATCAACCAGGGCCAGATGGACCGCTGGAGCATCGTGACGACCCTCAATTATCTGAGCCATGACGCCGAGGAAGAGATCGTGCTGGCCAAGGCGCCCGGCTACAGCACGCCGGAAGGCAGGAAGGCCATTTCCGCGATGGTGCGGGTCGCCGACATGACCCGCAATGCGTTCGTGGCGGGCGACCTTTCCACAGTGATGAGCCCCCGCACCGTGATGACTTGGGCGCAGAACGCGGAGATTTTCGGCGATGTCGGTTTCGCGTTCCGGCTCACCTTTTTGAACAAATGCGACGAATTGGAGCGCGCCAGCGTGGCGGAATTCTACCAGCGCTGCTTCGGCGAGGAGCTACCGGAGAGCGCGGCCAAGGTGCTGGTGGCGTGAAGCTGAGTGTCAGGACCCGCGAATGCGGGCCACCCAGTTGGTTTCAGCGCGACTGGAGACGTTCCATCTGGATGGCCCACACTCCGGTGGGCCCTGACAAAAAGGGTTGTGACCCGTTCTGCCATGAAACCTGAATCCCCCTCCGAACCGTTTAAACGGGCCGTCTCCGTCGCGGTGCGTTCACTGGCGGGCGAGCCGGAACTGGAAGTCAATTTCTCCGCCGAGCCGCCCTCGCTGAAGGGCCTTAAAGCGCGCCTGCCCGCGCCGAGCCGGGGCCTGGCTCCGCATGAAGTGGCGGTGGTGCGGGGCACCGGCGACGCCTATGCGCTGCGCAAGGCGTATCACGACGAGAAAATCCATTCGCAATTCCGCCCGCAATCGACGGACGGAGCGTCGATGTTCGAAGCCGCCGAACAGGCGCGGGTCGAAGCCATCGGTTCTCTGGCAATGGTGGGGGTTAAGGCCAATCTCGCGGCCGAGCTGGAGCAGCGGCTGGTGGCCCGCGGTCTCGCCAAGGCCCGCACCCGCGAAGAGGTGCCGATGGCCGATGCCATGGGCCTTTTGGTACGCGAGGCGCTCACCGGCGAAAAGCCGCCGGCTTCCATCGCTGCCGCGGTCGATCTGTGGCGCCCTTTGGTCCAGGAACGTGCCGGTGCCGATCTCGTCAAACTTGGCACCGCGTTGCGCGATCAAAGAGCCTTCGCCCGCCTCACCCGCACCATGCTCAATCATTTGCAGATGGGCGACCAGACGCAAAGCGATGAGGGTGGCGAGGACGCGGACGGCGAAAGCGGCGATCAGGGTGAAAAAGGCGAGGACCAGGACCAGCGCCAGGACGGGGAAAGCACCAGCAGCGAATTCTCCGACGCTGAAAGCGATGAGGGAGAGGAAGTCGAGACCGAAATCGCCGGCGAGCAATCCGAGGACCTGTCCGACGCAACCGAGCCGGAAGATGGCGCCCGCCCGGCCCGGCAGGACGCGCCCTTCGCCCATCAGGAGGATTGGGGCTACAAGATTTTCACCGCTGAATTCGACGAGGAAATCGCCGCCGGGGATTTGTGTGAAGCCGAAGAACTCAACCGGCTGCGCAATTTCCTCGACCAGCAGCTTTCATCCCTGTCGGGGGTCGTGTCGCGCCTCGCCAACAAATTGCAGCGCCTGCTGTTGGCGCAGCAAAACCGGCATTGGGAATTCGACCTGGAAGAGGGATTGCTCGATACCTCGCGTCTCACCCGCATCGTCATCGATTCCATGCATCCCCTCTCCTTCAAACGCGAGAAGGACACCCAATTCCGCGATACCATCGTCACCCTGCTGCTGGACAATTCCGGCTCGATGCGGGGTCGGCCGATCATGGTGGCGGCGATGTGCGCCGACATACTGGGCCGCACCCTGGAACGCGTGGGCGTCAAGACCGAGATTCTCGGCTTCACCACCCGCGCCTGGAAAGGCGGGCAGGCGCGCGAGACATGGCTGGCAGCCAACAAACCGCCCCAGCCCGGGCGGCTGAACGATTTGCGCCACATCGTCTACAAGGCCGCCGACGAGCCCTGGCGCCGGGCCAAGCGCAATCTGGGCCTGATGATGCGCGAAGGCCTGCTCAAGGAGAATATCGACGGCGAAGCCCTCACTTGGGCTCATAACCGGCTGATCGCCCGTCCCGAACAGCGCAAGATCCTGATGGTGATCTCCGACGGCGCGCCGGTGGACGATTCAACCCTGTCGGTCAATGCCGGCAATTATCTTGAAAAGCATCTGCGCCGGGTGATCGAGGAGATCGAGACCCATTCCAGCATCGAGCTGACCGCCATCGGTATCGGCCATGACGTGACGCGCTATTA
>DATATP010000065.1:0-26420 GCA_036268715.1 Rhizomicrobium sp.
CCGGACGATGTCTGCCTCAACATCATGCCGCTGTTTCACATCCATGGCCTGATGGCCGCCACCCTCTCCAGCATCGCGGCAGGGGCGTCGGTATTCTGCACGCCGGGCTTCAATGCTCTCAAATTCTTCGCCTGGCTCGAAGAGGCCAATCCGACCTGGTACACGGCCGTCCCGACCATGCATCAGGCGATCCTGACGCGTGCCGACCGCAACAAGGAAATCATCGGCAAGAGCCGCCTGCGCCTGATCCGGTCGTCGTCTTCCTCCCTGCCGCCGCAGGTGATGGAACGGATGGAAGCGGTGTTCAACGTGCCCGTCATCGAGGCTTATGGCATGACCGAAGCGTCGCACCAGATGGCGTCAAATCCCCTCCCTCCGCAGCCGCGTTTCGCCGGCAGTGTGGGCATGGCATCCGGCCCGGATATCTCGATCATGGACGAGGATGGCGCGCTTCTCTCGCCCGGCGCGCTGGGGGAAGTGGTAATCCGTGGACGCAACGTGACGCTCGGCTATGAATCCAATCCCGATGCCAATGCCAAAGCCTTCACCAATGGCTGGTTTCGCACCGGCGATCAGGGCACGATCGACGAAAAGGGCTATCTGCGGCTGACCGGGCGGCTGAAAGAACTGATCAACCGCGGCGGCGAGAAGATAAGTCCGCTCGAAGTCGATACCATCATCATGGATCATCCTGCCGTTGCGCAGGTCGTCACCTTCGCGGTGCCGCACGACATGTTGGGCGAGGACATCGCCGCCGCCGTGGTTCTGCGGGACGGTGCCAGTTGCGAAGAGCAGGAATTGCGTTCTTTTGTCGGCGCACGAGTGGCCGATTTCAAGGTGCCGCGCAAGATCGTGTTCCTGACGGAGATTCCCAAAGGCGCAACCGGCAAGCTGCAGCGTATCGGCTTGGCAGCGAAGCTGGGATTGGCTGGATGAAGATCGCCGTTTTCGGCGCCGGCGCGATCGGCGGCTATCTCGCCGTCAAGCTGCATCAAGCCGGCGCGCAGGTGAACGTCGTCGCGCGCGGCCCACACCTCGCCGCGATGCGGGAAAAGGGCCTGACCCTGAAGAGCGAAGGCCAGACCGTCACGGCCGATATTCCTTGCACGGACAAGCCCGAAGCGCTGGGCCATCCGGATTTCGTGTTTATCACACTGAAGGCAGTCGGGCTGCCTGCCGCGGCTCCGCAGATTGCGGCTCTGATGGGTCCGGACACCGCTTTGGTCACCGGCGTCAATGGCATTCCCTACTGGTATTTCCACGGCATCGACAGTCCGTGGCGCGACCGGCCGATTGAAAGCGTCGATCCGGGCGGCAGGCTATGGCAGCTTCTGCCGCCACGGCATGCCATCGGCTGCATCGTCTATCCGGCCGCGGAAGTGATCGAGCCCGGGGTGATCGAGCATACCTATGGCAATCGCTTCAGTCTGGGCGAACCGGACGGGTCCAAAAGCGCGCGAGTGGAAGCGCTGTCGCAAATCCTGGTTCGCGCGGGGCTGAAGGCGCCTGTTCGCACCGACATCCGCAACGAAATATGGGTGAAGCTCTGGGGCAACCTGGCGTTCAATCCGATGTCCGCGCTCACCCTGTCCACATTGGACCGGCTGGCTTTCCGGCCCGATCTGCGCACGGTCGCGCGCAGCATGATGGAGGAGGCCGCTGCGGTCGCGGAGGCGCTGGGGGTCCGCTTTCCCGTGGGAATCGAAAAACGGATCGATGGTGCGGGTGAAGTCGGGGCACACAAGACTTCGATGCTCCAGGACCTGGAGCGCGGCCGGCCGATGGAGATCGACGCCATGCTGGGCGCGGTGGTCGAACTCGCGGCTTTGACGGGAAAGTCCACACCGCTCTGCAGCGCCATTCTGGCGCTGGTGCGCGAGCGGGCGCGTCACGCTGGTGGCTATCCAAAGCTTTAAGAGGCCGCTGCGATCAGGTCACAGCGCCATTCTCCGTGCTGAAAGAATAGAGTAGCGTCATGTGCGATCCCGTCCCCCGGACCTCATGGCGTCCAAACCACCCGACCTGAAAAAAATTTCTGACCGGGCACTCCGGCTTCACCAGGCCGGTGATCTCCCTGAAGCCGAACGGCTTTACCGGCAAATGCTTGCCGCCGAACCCGACAGTTTCACCGCACATCACGCGTTGGGGATCATTCGTGCGCAGCAGGGGCGGAACGCCGAGGCCATCGAATGGATTGGCGCCGCATTGACGTTGGAGCCGGACGTTGCACCCGCATGGGCCAATCATGGCAACCTTCTGAGTGCAGCCGGGCGTCTGGACGAGGCGCTGGCGAGCTATGACAAGGCGCTCGCAATCCAGCCCGAGGCGTTTGAAGTCCTGCTCAACCGTGCCCGCACCCTGCTCGATTTGCAGCGCTTAGAAAAGGCGCTCAGGGATTATGATGCAGTGCTGGCGATTTCGCCGGATCATGTCGAGGCGCTCAACGATCGCGGCAACATCCTGCGCAGCTTGAAACGATTCGAAGAGGCGCTCGCGAGCTTCAACAAGGCGCTTGCGCTCGGGCCAGGACTTGCCGAAACGCTTGTCAATCGGGGTGTCACGCTTTCCGATTTGCGCCGCCTGGAAGAGGCGTTGGCCGATTATGATGCGGCGCTGGCGATCAAGCCGGATTCGGCGCCGGCCCTCAACAATCGGGGATTCACCCTGCGCGAGCTGGGGCAGCTTGAGAACGCATTGGCGAACTATAACAAGACGATCGACATCCAGCCGAACTATCCAGCCGCCCTGAACAATCGCGCCAAGCTTCTTTGCGAGATGGACCGCATTCGGGAAGGCTTTGCCGATTTCAGCCGCGCCGCCGCTATCGTCCGGCACGCCGCATCGGTAAGGCCGGTTGCAGACGAGCCGCCGCACAAGACCCGGCATGACCGGGAACAGAATGAATATCTCGCGGAATCGGTGGGGAAATCATCATCTTTCGCGCACGGCGTGGAATTGAAGACGGCGGCGATCAATCGCAGCAACGATCCCGGCGCCGTCGCCGCCCGCTGGCGGACAACCAACCCCTGCAGCGTCGTGATCGACAATTTCCTGACTGTCGAAGCGCTGGAAGGATTGCGCCGCTTCTGCTGGGATAACGCGATATGGCGCACAGTGTATAGCGACGGCTATCTGGGCGCCTTTCCGGAACAAGGCTTCGCGTGCCCGTTGCTGGCACAGATCGCCGACGAGCTGCGCCGCGCCCATCCGGCAATCTTCCACGGCTATCCGCTGCTTTATCTCTGGGCTTTCAAATATGACAGCCGGCTCGCAGGCACGGCGGTCCATGCCGACGAGGCGGCGATCAATGTCAATTTCTGGATCACTCCCGACGAAGCCAATCTCGATCCGGGCAGCGGCGGCCTGGTAATCTGGGACACCAAGCCGCCGCCTGATTGGGACTTTGCCCGTTACAACGGCGAGGCCGGCCCGATTCGCGATTTCCTGACCCGCAGCGGCGCGAAATCAATTACCGTACCCTATCGCTCAAACCGTGCCGTGATTTTCGATTCGGACCTTTTCCACCAGACCGACACGATCCGATTTAAGGCCGGCTATCGAAACCGCCGCATCAATGTCACCCTGCTCTACGGTCGTCACCGGCGCCGTAGTCCTTAATCGAATTTGAATTTCACGCCGACCCGGAAAAAGCGGCCGACGACATCATAAAGCGACGTCTGGGTACGGTAAGGGTTGTTGCCTGTGCTGGGATCGAGCGGCGGAGTGATATTGAAGGCGTTGTTGATCCCCAAGAACACCGCCCAGTTCCCGACCGTATCGGGCATCGTGTATTTGAGGTTCAGGTCCAGATAGGTTGCCGCTGAAACATTACCATTGTCGATGTCGACGCCTTCCAGCAGCGTGCTGTCGAACTGGCCGGCCCCGATATAGCGGACCTGAACAAAGGCTTCCCAGGGGCCGGTGTCGTACATCGCTTGCCAGGTCCCTTTCCAGTGCGGCATGTGATATCCGTTCGGCCCGACGTCGCCGGCCCGGTCGATTGGGGCCACACCCGTCGTGCTGTTCTCGTCATGATCGACGAATCCAGCCACCGCATGCAGCGCGACACTGCCATCCAGGTCGGAAAGAATATCCGACATATCGAAGCTGTAGCTCGCCTCGAAATCGACGCCATCGACCCGGTATTTCGTGAAGTTGAATGGCTTGGTGTAGGCGAGCGTCACCGAATTGGTATTGTCATAGACGAAGAACGCGCAGTTCGACACCACGCCCGCATTGCAGAACGTCACTTCCTGATTCACGGTGGGAGTCGAGATCGCGTCGCTGATATTGATGGCATAAGAGTCCACCGAGAAGTCGAAGCCGGGCAGCCAGGACGGCGAATAGACCGCCCCGTAGGTCAGGGTATTGGAAGTTTCCGGCTTCAGCAGCGGATTGCCGGTCGCTGCCGTGCGCGTCCCCGACGTGGTGGTCACGGGTCCATAACCCGGAACGTTGATGATAAGACCGACCGTGGGCGCGCCGCCATTGGCGCCGACATTGAACAATTCGCTGAGCGACGGCGCGCGGATGTCGCGCGATCGTGTCAGACGAAAACGCAGATCGTCGATCGGCTGATAGTTGACGCCGATTTTCCACGTCGTCGCGGACCCGGACGTACGATAGTCGGTTTCGCGCACGGCAAGATCGGCATCCAGCGCCTCGATCATGGGAAGGTCCTTGAGCAGGGGGACCGCGAACTCGAGATAACCTTCGGAGACTTCATTTGCGCCGGAGGAGGGCTGGGTGTTTCCGGTACGCCACTGACCGTTGGCATTGGTGTAGGTATTGAAAGCAACCGACAGCGCGTCCGATTCCTGAATGTAGGAATCGAAACGATAGTTCAGGCCGGCGGCCAGAATGACATCACCCGCCCACTCGCTGAACAGCGGCCCCGAGATGTTGCCTTCAAAAGCGTCCTGCCGCACGTAATAATGGTCGTGCTCTGTGCCGCTCACATAGGCCACGGCGGCGTCCGAGCCCATCGACACGCCGACCGCGTTGAACGGCACGCAGCCATTGGTCGGGCTGGTCAGGGTGGAGCGGCAGGCGATGCTGCCCAGTGCCAGGCCTGAACTGCCGACATTGGCGCTGGTCACGTTCACCGCGTCTATCGCGTTCACCCAATGGGGCGTGTTCAACATCTTGGAGAAACCGACGCCGTAATGGGTCTCCCCATGCTCGTAGTTGAGGTTTCCGGTCCAGTGCGGTCCGATTTTGAAATCGGCCCCGAGCGTGCCGCGATATGTGACGTTTGTGCCATTGGGACGGTAAGGCGTCTGGGTGATTTCCTCGCCCAGAGTGATCGACTGAAGATTGTTGGCGATCATCAGAGCGCGCGTAGCGGCGGGAAGATAGGCGTTATCCACCTGAATGACCGGCGCGAGCGGCTTGCCGGTGGCGTAGTTCACCCCGCCGGAATAATTGTTGTGGCTAAGGGCATACAGCACATCGCCATGGATGGTGACAGTGTCGTCGATGTCATAACTGCCGCGGACATAGGCGTTACCCCGCAACTCCGGTGAAGTTTCCGATGCTTCGTCATAGAGGCCGACCACCGAATAGGGCTGACCGTTGGGCAGTTCACGCTGGTTGCCGCCGCCGGAATAGGTGGTGTAGTTGAACTGATAGGGTGTCCCGCCGGCGCCGAAGGCCGTGCCTTTCAGCAGCGTGGAGCTTTTTCCGGCTGTGGTGGTCGATGAAACAATCAAGCCGCCCTGGGTCGTGGCCGTGCTGATCGAGGCGGCTTGCAGCGTGTTGGTCGGTCCGGGCAAGCCGGTGGCGAATTCATCCGGGCCGATACTGTCGAACCAGCGGTCATATTCACGCACGCCCTGGGTCTGATAGAATTCGAAATTGGCCTCGATATGGCCCTTGCCACCAGCAAAGCCGGTGCCCATGGTCACGACTTCCTTGGTCTCCAGATCGTCGCCATAATTTGAAATGCCGGTTTCGGCGCTGCCCTGAACGCCGTCGAAATTCTTGTTGAGAATGAAATTTGTGACGCCCGCGACAGCGTCGGACCCATAAGCGGCTGACGCGCCGCCCGTCACGATATCGACGCGTGAGATGAGTCCGCTAGGGAAAAGATCAATATTCGGAACGCCGCTGCCGGTGTCGCCGACAAAGCGGACGCCGTCCAGAAGTGTCAGTGTGCGCTGCGAGCCAAGGCCACGCAAATTGACCGTCGCCTGTCCATTGCCCCCGGCACCGACACCCGAACTGGTCTGATTGGCGCCGCCCGTCGGGACCACTGCCGGCAAGGTGGCAAGCGCATCTCCCATCGTCATCGCGACCTTGTCCATCGTCGCACCACTCACGGCCATCACCGGAGTCGGGGCCGTAAAGCCGGGCTGACTGATGCGCGTGCCGGTTACGGTCACCGATTCCGAACCTTGGTCGGCGTTCTGTGCATGAGCAGGCGCTAGCAGCAGAGCCAGCGCACTGGTGCCCAGCATGAGGTGCATAGCGGTCCGCATATTAATGGTGGACTGCAAGATGGCAAATTTCATCGGCTTCCCTCCGTTGCGTCTATCTGCGCGCAGACAGAAGGGAATCCTGCAAATTCCACCGTCTGCCTTTGTCTTTGCTTGGAGAGTGAGGCTTTGCCGTCAGATCGGGAATACGGAAAAATTCTTTGGCTTGTATAGATTTCTTCTATAGCGTGCTGGTGCGCGCCGGCTGGCGGACTCCCGATCAAACACAAGGGAAGACGCGCGAAAGCTGCCGCTATCGAGCGGCGAGCTTCCACCATCATCAATATTCAAGCCCTGGTGGCGCGAATTGCCTCTTCTTTCGCCGCCCGCAAAAGGCCTTCGATATAGCCATACGAGAAAGCATAGGCCTGCAGCTTATGAGGGTCGTCGGGATTGACCGGATTATGGTCGGGCAGCAAGGTGCCCTCCCAGCCGGTATCGCGCAGCACCTTCAGGCAATTGAACATCGGCGCGTCGCCCTCGTCCTCATAGACTTCCAGGAAATCATCCAGATGGCCGCGCACATTGCGGAAATGGACCTGGTTGATCTTCTTGCGCTCGGCCAGCCAGCGCATGATGTTGATCTCGGTCGAGGGATCGGGCAGCGATTCCGCGGCGACGCCGCAATCATAAGTGAGACCGTTCGCGGGATCGTCATACAGCATGACGTATTTCTTCAGCGCGGCGGCATAATCCCCCGCATCCCAGTTGTCGACGCCCATATAACCCAGCGGCATTCCGCCCGGATCATAGGGATGCGCCGCCAGCTTGATATTGTATTCCTTGCAGGTCGGGATCACCCCTTTGAGGAAATAGTCGATGCGCGACCAATAATCCTCTGCCGACACGCGGCCCGAGGCGGGATTGACCGGCAGGCTCTTGTAATTGGGCTCGAGCTTGAAGCCGACATAGGTCGAGCCGCCGCGTCCCGGGGCGTTGAAATTCCGCCGGATGGGAATCATCGTCCAGTGATGGCTGATCAGAGTCGCGCCGGCTTGATGCGCCTTACGGATATTGTCGCGGATGATGTCAAGATAGCGATCGCGGTCCGGCCCCGGCTTCATGATGATATAGGCAGAACTCATGCGGATGCATTCCAGAATCATGCCGGCATTCTGGCAATCGTCCTGCATCCTCTTGAGCTGGTCGAGATCCCAGGGGCCCTCCGCCGTCAGTTCCGCGCCGCCCCCTTTCACCAGAGGATTGGGCGCCTTCACCACGCCCGTATCGCGCGCCGCAGCGGTGAGATAGCGGGCGTTGAAGCGGCGGAAATAATTCAGGCTTTGCTTGGACGTGAATCCCTGCGTACCGACCACTTCGTGGTAATCGCCGCCCGTACGGATCTTGTCATTGCGTCGGACCGGCAGATCTGGAAAGACGCGATAGGCTGCATCGCGGGACGGAACTCCTTGCGCCGCATGACCGGACTCCGTCACCGCCGCGGCGACGCCCGCTCCTGCCGTTCCGATCAACGCCCTGCCGAAATCCCGCCTGTCCATTGCTATCTCCATCCCAAAAACCCTGTTGCTGCGGGCCGGTCTCGTGCGGCGGGTCAGTTCGCAACGAGGCTTTACGCAATGCAGCCCTATTCCGCGGCCCCCATTGGCCGTCGCCCCGACGTACCGACCGCGTCCTGACAGTCGTTCGAGATATGGTCCCAATTCTTCACCAGGCATTCCTTCTGCATGGCACCAGATGCCCTGGCGCAATGCTTCTGGATATCCGCCTTGCAGAACTCCATGGTCTTGCTGCCCATCCCGACAGAAGGACGGCTACTCTGCGCCATACCCTGCGCTGACGCCGCCGCGATTCCGATAAGGAGCGCTGCGGCACTAATAACTGTCAATTTCATCGATGCCCCCGGATCAACCGCCGCCGCGGCGCTGGGTGACATCGAATGGTTTGCCGAGCGCGTCCTGGCAATCGCTCGAAATGTGGTCCCAGTTCCGCACCAGGCACTCCTTGCGCACATAATCCGGAGAAGTGGCGCAATATTTGGCGGTATCTTGCGTGCAGGAGTCTATGGTCTTGCTGCCCATGCCGACAGTTGGGCGCGACATGGCTTGGTCGCCCTGTTGCGCCGAAGCGGTACCGGCGGCGAGCCCGAACGCCGCGATTGCAATGATGATTGGCTTCATAACGAAAATCTCCCTTTCACTGTTCATGGTGTGCCGCCGGCTGCTGTCCGCAGCCGGCGCGCAATTCCATCACGCCCGTGTTGCGCGAATACCCTCTTCCCGCGCCGCTCTGAGCAGGCCCTCCATATACCCGTACGAGAAGCCATAGGCCTGCAGCTTCTTGGGATCGTCTGGATTGACCGGATTGTGATCCGGCAGCAGCGTGCCTTCCCAGCCGGTATCACGCAGCACCTTGATGCAGTTGAACATCGGGCAGTCGCCTTCATCCTCATAGACTTCGAGGAAATTGCCGACATGACCGCGGACGTTGCGGAAATGGACCTGAGCGATTTTCCCGCGCTCGGCAAGCCAGCGCATGATGCCGATCTCGGTGTTGGGATCAGGCAGCGACTCGCCAGCCACGCCGCATTCATAGGTGAAACAATTATACGGGTCGTCCACCAGCAGGGCATATTTCTTCAGTGCGGCGACATAGTCGACCGCGTCCCAATTATCGACGCCACGAAAGCCGAGCGGCATCCCGCCCGGATCATAAGGATGCACGCCTAGTTTCACCTTGGCCTGATGGCAAACCGGCAGCACGCCTTTGAGGAAATATTCGATGCGGCCCCAATAATCATCGAGCGATACCCGGCCCGAAGGACCATAGACCGGAAGATCCCGCCAATTGGGCTCAAGCTTGAAGCCGACATAAGTGGAATTGCCGCGGCCGGGGACGGTGAAATTGCGGTAAATGGGGATCATCGTCCAATGCATGGTGACAAGCGTGCAACCCGCCTGCCCCGCTTTCATGATATTGCCCCGGATGATGTCAAGATAACGTTCCCGCACCGGCCCTTCTTTCATGATGATATAGGCCGAATCCATGCGAACGCCTTCCATCACCATGTCGGCATTGTGACAGGCTTCCTGGCCCCGCTTGAGCTCGTCCATATCCCAGGGACCCGAGGCGTTCAGGAACGCGCCGTCGTGGGGGAAATCGGCCATCTCGGCGGCCGTGGCGGTCGAGCGCGCCATGCCCGTGATGTAACGCGCATTGAAACGACGAAAATAATTAAGCGCCTCTTCCGAGAAAATGCCGCCATTGCCCGCCACGGAGTGATAGTCCCCACCGGTGCGGATCTTGACTTCACGCTTGACCGGCAGGTCCGGAAACACGCGATAGGGGCCGTCGTTCGGCGCCTTTCTGTCCTGCGCCAGCGCACCAGTGCTTGCGAGCCCAGCGCCGGCTGCGCCGCCCATCAAACTCCTGCCAAAATCTCTTCTATCCATGTCGTTCCTCCTTGTAATTTGTGCTCGGACGCCCTTGCCACATCACGGTTCGAATTCGGGATGAAAACCGAGCTCGCCCAACTTGCGCCTGTTCAATTCCTTTTCCCAGCGAGCCACCGCGAGGGCTACGACGCCGTTGTCGGCGAAGCTTGTCGCCGCGCGCAGTACGGCCATCACATGGCTCAGCGCGGTGAAGCCATTGTCCAGGCAACGCGGTGCAGCGCCCGCGCGGTGCCCGATCGCTGAGATGACTGCCGATCACGCTGGCGGCGAAAAGCGGGACATAAAGTTTGCGCCACGAAGATATCCGGTTTGCCATCGATAAATCCTGAACATCCTGCCGCGGCAGGACTGGACGCAAAGAAAAAGGATGCGGCCTATTCCGCACCCGGCGACATTCAGTCTTTGAGCTTCACTTCGGCGCGGCGCCTGGGCGTTCCGCCAGTACAGTTGTTGTTCTTCGTCTCGATTCTCATTGTCCCCATTCAATCGCTGAACCTGATGCCGATACGATAGTTGCGGCCGATCGTGTCATAGAGCGATGGATTGGTACCGTTGGAGATAGGCAGCGAACCATATTGCGGATTTGGCACCGGATCGACATTGGCGACATTGTCCACCTTGAAGAAGGCGGTGGCCTGGAGCCCGTCTCCCTTGCTGATATCGTAGGTCAGGCCGATATCGACATAGAAAGCGCCGTCCATTTTGTTGTTGTTGATGGTCGGATTGTTGAGCGTGGAGATGGGGCAATTGGTCGAGCACTGGATGAAGGAACGGTTGTTGACACCATCGCTGAACCAGCGCTCGGCCAAAGTGATGCCCAGCCGGTCGAGGGAGTAGTTCTGATAATTGTTCCAGGTGTATTCGGCAATCGAGCCAGAATTGGCGCCAGCCGACTCCGTGAACGCCTGGCCAGGAACGCCGGAATTGGTGATGAATTTGCTGACGTGCGTTCCCAGCGAGCGGAAGGAAATCTCGCCTGGCAGGCCGTCGATCCAATCGCTCAGTTCCGCCGCATAGGACGCTTCGAAATCGAACCCGTCCGTTACGATCGATGAGAGGTTGATCTTTTCGACATTGACGTCCAACAGGACGTTACTGCTGTCGCGATCAATGAAGCTGCAGAGAAGCGTATTGCCCGCGGCACACAAATCCTCTTCCTGCTGGGCGGATATGGTGCCGATGCCCCCCTTCATCCCAATACGATAATAGTCGAGCGAGGTGCTGAAGCCGGGCAGCCAATCGGGCTGATAAACGACGCCCAGTTCGGTGGTGAGGGATTTTTCCGGCGCCAGTCCCAGGTTGGCGAGTGTCGCCTCATGAACAATGATGGTAGACAGGTATTTGGGGTTGGTGACCCCATTCAAGGTTGGAAACTTGTCCACGACGCCGCCCGTGGGGGTCGAGGGCGCGGCATAGAGATCGTTCAGGTTCGGCGCCCGCACGTCGCGCGACTGCAAGGTGCGGAATTTCACACCCGGCAGGAAACCGGGCGAATAGGTCAGACCAACTTTCCAGGTAGAGATATAACCTGCTTCGCTGTAGCCCGTCGCGCGCCCAGCCAAATCGAGATCGGCGACGCCCCATTCATCGTCCTTGAGCAACGGCACCACCGTTTCCAGGAACGCTTCGCTGACATGATAGGCGCCGCGAGAGGGATGGAAATTTCCCGAGAAGTAATTGTTGCCCGCCGTCGCCAGCAAGGGGTCGCCGCAGGCGTTGGATTGGCAGGGATTGGCGAATTGCTTGAACGCCTCTTCCCGATATTCCAGGCCGGTGGCGACCGAAATCGGACCGGCCCAATCGGACAGGGGTGAACCGTTGAAGGTCAGACTTCCGGTTTCCTGCCGCAAATAGGAATATTCCCAGGTCCGGCCGGGATACATCACCCATGTCAGGGCGGACGGGTCTGCGACACCTGTGCCGATGACATCCAGCGGCAGGCAACCCTCGGCGCGAGCGTTGGGATTGCGGCACTCGATAACACCGCTGGCCGGATCGCGGATGGCGTCAATCGCTGCGTTGTAACGCGGCGTCAGAGTCTGGTTCCAATTGTTGTTGGTGATGTCGTTGGTGCCGTGATTCAGAAAGCCTTCATAGGTCCAGTCGGTTCCGAACAGGCTGAAGGCGCCGTCCACCCCCATCACATAGCGGCGCATAGTGCGCAGATTCTGTACCTGAATGTTGGGCAGATCGGCGTTCATGGTACCGAATTGGAACGAATGGCCAGCGCCACCGCAGGCCGTGGCGATCGCCGCCTGCAAATAGGGATTGTCGCATTGGATGGTCAGGTTGGCAGGTTTATAGTCGGTATAGAAGGCGACATTCGACGTATAAACCGAACCGTAGCTGGCCGTAGCCCAGATGTTCGTCGTAGGCGTCAAATTATAGGAGACACGTGCATAGAAGTTGCCGCGGGTCAGCTTGCTCTCGGAATCCGGCCCCCATCCTTCGTCGGAGCGCTGGTCGCCCCCGATCATCCAAGGGTCCAATCGAACCGAACCGAATTGCATGGGGAAAGGCTGACCGCCCGGCCCGAAGGCAATGCCGACCACCGAGGGCGTCAGCGACGTGCCCTGGCCGGTAATGAGGCCGCCCGGCGACATCTGGGAATCCGCGACATAGGGAGAGGCGATGTATTGCGGCAGGCCTGTGGTGGTTTGGCCGATAGGCCGCTGCAGCAGCTTCCAGCCTTTGTACCAGGGCCGCGCCGATGGACTGCCGGGACCAGGACTGCCGACGCCGCCATCGGTAGTGAATTCGCCGCTGACCTCGATATGACCGCGGCCGCCCGCGAAATCGCTGCCGCCGGCCAGAGAGACTTCACCGTTCTGACCATCACCATACGTGGTCTGGCCACCACCGATGCTGCCCTTAAAGCCGCTGAAATTCTTATCCGTAACGAAATTTATCACGCCGGCCACGGCGTCCGAACCCCAGGATGCCGACGCGCCGCCGGTCACCACATCGACGCGCTGGATAAGGGCCTGGGGAAATTGGGCGATATCCGTCCCGCCGGTCGTGTCGACGCCAACCACCCGCTGGCCGTCGATCAGAACCAGAGTGCGGTTGGTGCCGAGATTGCGTAGCGAAAGAGTCGAACGGCCGTCCGTGCCGGCGCTGCTGCTGGTGGTGCCGGTCGAGGTCTGGGCGCTGCCCGCCATTTCAGGAATCTGATTGATGACGGTGAAAACGCTTTCTTCCGCCGCGTTCTGTATCTGCGCCGCGCCTACGACCGTGGTTGGTGTCGGTGCGTCGAAGCCACCGGCGGTGATGCGGGTTGAAGTGACAACCACCTGCTCGACAGCATTGCCTTCCTGCGCGACTGCGGCTTGGGCAAGCATGCTCAGCATCGCAGCGGCGCCTGCCGTGGCAAGAGCGCGGCCCTTCGCCGATCCAGTGCGCCTGAAACCGGTTGCCTGTGTCCCCACGAACATTTTGCGAATCTCCCCTGCGTTTCGCGAATCTGAACGTCGTGCCACCGGCAGTGCCGGTGTTTTCATGGTCAAAACAGGAAGGGAATCGCTCGGTTCGCCTCCCGTCTTTTTCGACATTGATGCGGGCGGCAAAGGACGACAATACGGAAAAATTTTTTGGCTCGTATAGAATTTTTCTATAGCGTCACCGCGAAAGAGGGCCATGCCGTCCGTTTCGCTGCGGCGCAATATGCAAGGTACGCATTGCCGGACAAATCACCGACGGATAGGCTTCCCTCCATAGGTGGGGAAGATGCGGTTGCTGATCGTAGAAGACGATGCTGCGCTCGCCCGGGGCATGCTCAAAGTTTTTCGTGCCGAGGGTCTTGCCGTAGACCATGTGGCGAACGGACAGGACGCGCTGGATATCGTAAAGATGGAGCCCTACAGCGCCGTGATCCTGGATCTGGGATTGCCGGATATGGACGGCTTGACGGTATTGAAGCGCGCGCGACAGGCACATGTGAATGTTCCAATTCTGATTCTGACAGCGCGCGATGCCACGATGGATCGCGTCCACGGCCTGGATCAGGGGGCAGACGATTATCTTTCCAAGCCGTTCGCGGTAGAGGAGTTGGAGGCGCGCGTTCGCGCCCTGATCCGGCGCGGACAGGGCAACCCCGATCCCCAATTAACCGTTGGCCCCCTGACGCTCGACCGCATCACGGGGGCCGCCTATATCTGCGGCAAGTTGCTGGAACTGACCCGGCGCGAGCGGGCGGTACTGGAAGCGCTCGCCGTCAAGAAGGGCACCGTCGTGCCCAAAGCCCGGCTCACCGCCGATATATTCGGCTATGACGAGCCGGTAGCGCCCAACGCCCTGGAAGTCTATATCGCCCGCCTGCGGCGCAAGCTGGAAAATAGCGGAATCGAGATCGTCACCATGCGCGGTCTGGGCTATCTGCTGCGGCTCGCATGAAATTCTCCGATCGTATAAGGCCCTCTCTGAAACGGCGCCTGCTGTTGATGCTGTTGCTGCCGCTTTGTGGCGTGCTGTTGGCGGGCGGCATATGGGGGGCCTGGTTCGTGCATCAGGTGGTCGGAAATGTGAGCGATCGCGTGCTGAGCGGATCGCTGCAGGCGATCGGTGAAACATTGGCGATGCAGCAAGGCTATTTGACCCTCGATCTGCCGCCCTCCGCGCTGGGCATGCTGGAAAATCCCGATCGCGACAATGTGTATTACAGCATCAGCTATCGCGGCAAGCTGATCACCGGTTATACAGAGCTCGCCGCACCCAAGGACCAGAATATAAGGCTAGAAGACGTCGAATTCCGCGACAGCTCTTTCCACGGCGTTCCAATCCGCGTCGCCTCGGAAGCCAAGCTGGTGCCGCAATTGGATGCGCCGGTCATCGTCCAGGTAGCGGAAACCGTCAATAACCGAACCGCGGTTGCCAAACGCATGTTGTTTGCACTGGGGACCGGCGAGATCATCCTGATGGCGATGATCGCCACTTTGGTCCTGATGGCGGTCGATTGGGGGCTCAAACCGCTTTCGCTCCTGCGCAAGGAAGTCGAGGAGCGCAACAATCGGCCTGAGATCGATTTTGCGCCGCTCCACCTTTCATTTGTGCCCCAAGAGGCGCTCCCCTTCGTGTCGGCTTTCAATTCCCTGCTCGGCCATGTCGAGACCGCTTTTGAAACGCTGAAGCGCTTTACATCCGATGCGTCGCACCAGTTGCGTGCGCCCCTCACTGTGGTGCGTACCCATGTCGAGTTGTTGAGCCGGCGCTCGGACGGTTCGGCGGAGGTACGGGACGCCCTTGCCGACATGCACCTTGCGGTGCGGGCGCTCCAGCATCTGATCGTGCAGCTCATCTCGCTGGCCAAGGCGGAACGGCCGGGAAGCGACGATGAAGGACCGGCCGCTTTCGATTTGATTGAATGCACCGCCGCCACCGCGCGGAATTACGCCACCGTTGCCCTGGAAAAGCACATGGACATCAGCTTCGACGCAAGCTGTGAAGGACTGCCGGTAGCAGGAAACGCCATTTTTGCTGGCGAAATGATCGCCAATCTTCTCGACAATTCCATCCGCTATGGTGCGCCGGGCGGCCGTATCGCGGTCCGCGTTTGCGCCGAATATAGGCTTCTGGAGATCGAGGATGACGGCCCGGGCATTCCGCTCAAGCAACGGGAGCGGGTCTTTGAGCGCTTCTACCGTTTGCCCCACGATACCGCGAGCGAAGGCAGCGGATTGGGCCTTTCCATCGTACAAGCCTTAGGCCGACGGATGGGGGCCAGCGTCACTCTTGAAACTCCGGCCGGCGGCAAAGGGCTGCTGGCCAAGGTGCGGTTCCAGGCAGCTCGGGACGCACCCGTCCCCTCATTCGACTTCGCTGCGCGACTCGCGCCAGCGCCTCACGAATTGGGCGCGGACGAGACTGTCTAGGTCGGAAAGCAAGCCCGGACCGATGCGAATCGCCTGGGTACGAATAGGATCCAGCCGCGATTGCTGCGGGGGCACACCGATATCGGCCCGAACCGAGCCTATGCTATGGTTTTTGAAATTTTCCTGGCCTTCCTTCGAAAGCAAAAAATCCAGAAACAGCTTGGCTGCGTTGGGATGCGCGGCCTTGGCAGAGATGAATGCGACGCGCGACATCACCAGCACATAGTCGGCGGGATAAACCACCGCGAGCTCGGGATGTTTTTTTTGCATTTCCACCGCGTAGGAGGCGATGACGTTATAGCCCACCCATTGATCGCCACTGACAATGTGGGAAAGCATGTCCCGGCTGGTGCTGTAGAGATGGGCATCCAACGCGCCGAAGGTATCGAACAGATTCCACGCGTCCTTGGTGACTCTGGCGTCCTCGGACAAAAGAAGCATGCCCACTTCGGATTTCTCCGGATTATAAAGCGCTACCCGCCCCCGGAAATTGGCGCTTTGGCTGCGTAGCCAGTCCCTCAAGCCCGCATGGGTACGCGGCAAATCCTGGTTCGGCAGGAAGCGGCGGTTGTAGACAATGGCGATCGGCTCGAGCGTGACGCCGTAGCCGAGATCCCTCCAATGCGCCCAGGACGGCAGCAGCGGTGTTTCGGGCGAAGAATAGGGCTGAGCGAAACCGTCATTGATCAGCTTTTCCTGCAGGTCCATTCCCAGGCTCCAGATGAAGTCGGCACTGGGTTTGCCGGCGGCGATTTCACGGATGAACCGGGCATAGGTGCGGGCGGCGTCGCCGTCGGAATCTTTGATGGCGATAAAGGGATAGCGTTTGTGGAAAGCTCCCAGAATGCCGCTCAGCGCCGCATCCGAATGAACCGTGTTATAGACTACAAGCTGACCTTCTGCCTTCGCGGCATCCACGATATCCGAATAGGTCTGGGGATAGTCCGGTGAAACGGCATCCGCATGGAGCGCGAAGAGCGCGAGGATCCCGATAATGGCAATGAGCCGTAAAATGATTCTTCCCCTTGCCGATATCGCTATCGCCCATGGCGGCGGAAAGCTGGAACGATCAAGCTCCGCTGGCTTGCGGAAATTGCCGCTTATGGAAATCCAAAACCGCGATACGTGCAACACGGCATCTCTATTGCGACGCAGCAAATCTTCTGACAGCTAACTGACAGGTAGCCTATCCTAATGTCGCTGCACATTGGCCAATGGGACGATTGAGAAAGAATTCGAACCTTCGTCTCACGGCCGGAAAAATCAACAACAAAATAGGGGAGCGTCATGGACATCCGGCAAATCCGCGATTTCGTTGCGGTCGTGCATTGCGAAAGCTTTGCCGCCGCCAGCCGCGAACTCAATGTTTCGCAGCCTGGCCTGGGCTACCAGATCAAGCAGCTCGAGCAGGAGTTGCGCGTATCGCTGCTGCGGCGCCACTCTCGCGGGGTATCGCTAACGAGTGCCGGGCAAGTGTTTCTCGATCATGCGGAAACAATCCTTGCGACGGTGAACGAGGCGAAAGCCAGCATGGCGGCTATCGTCAATGACCATTGTCGGGTGATTTCCATCGGAATGTCGCCAGCCGCCGCCCATACACTTGGACCGCTGCTGGTGGGCGCCCATGCCAAACGCGGCTACAAGGTGCGGCTGCGCGAGGGCCATTCCGCCGAGTTGCACGACGGCGTCGCCAGCGGCGCCTTAGATATTGCCATCTGCCGCAGTCCGGCCCCGCCGCCGCTCAAGACACTGGCATTGTACCAGGAGCCGCTCTGCCTGATCGGACCTGTCAGCGATTGTTCGCGGGCGCGCACAGATATCACCATCGCAGAACTCGCGAATTATCCTCTGGTCGTTGGTCAGCCCGGTCACGCGCCCCGGCAGAAGCTCGAGGAGGAAGCCGCCAAGCAGGGCATCACCTTGACGATCGACCAGGAATTGGAGGCGGGCGCGCTTCGCCGTTCGCTGATCCTGCACAATGGGCGCTACACCGTCGAAGCGTTCGGCACATTCGCCGAAGAGATCGACAAAGGCCTTCTGGGCGTGCGCCGCATCGTCAATCCCCAGATTAGCCAGCCTGTAAATGCCGTTTATACCTCTGTTATGAATTCAAATATGCAGGCGGCGCTCATTTCGTCGGTCCATTCGTTGGTATCCTCTGGGCCGGCGGCACGCGCTTTTGGCTGAAACGATTGGGCGTGGCTTGGGCATCCCGGCCTCAAATGCGCAAAAATCCCAAGCGGGGAATATACACCTCATGAACAGACGAAGCGTCATCTGGAACGGATTGCGGGTCGCTGCCGCGATTCCCTTTACGGAAACAGCTTTGGCACAGACGCCGGCCGCCGATGCATCCAGTCGGAAGGTCGCCATTTTGTCCGAGCATCTGCAATGGCTGCGGAGTGGCGACGAAGTCGGGCGGGCCTGCGTGGACATGGCCTTCGACGCTCTGGATGTCACGATCGGGCCCTCGCCCAGCCATGTCGATCCGTCCCAGGTGCAGGCCGACCTTCCCGCCTTCGTCAATGCAATTCGTGGTCATGGTGTCGCCGTGGATACGATTTCCTGCCGAGTTGTCGAGGCGGATTCATCCATTCTGGAAAATGTGCTGGCCACCGCCGCCGGACTTGGGATCAAGAGCTGGTCGCGCCAGACCTATCGCTATGACCTTGCCAAGCCTCTCGAGCCGCAGATCGATGCTCTGAAGCCCGGCATCGCAAGTCTGGCGCGTCTAAGCGAAAAGCATGACCTTAAACTGACGTACCGCAATCGCGCCGGCGCTGCCTTTGCCGGGTCGGCGATCTTTGATCTCTTGGAGCTATTGAAGGATCTCGATCCACGCCATGTAGGCTTTCTCTATGATACCGGCCAGGCCGCATTGGCTGGCGGCATCGACAGTTGGACCATCGGCATGCGGGCGGCCGGGCCCTATATCGGCGGCGTCGCATTCAGCGACGCCGTCCTGAAGCCGACTATCAATACCGATGAAGGCGGTTACTTCACGGGCACACCCGAACAGTTGAACAATTTCCGTCGCACGCCTAACCGCGTCAATTATGGCGGCGGCGGCCAGGCCAATCCTTGGCAGGCGTTCCCCGTGCCGCTGGGCACAGGCCTGACAAATCTGCCGCAAACCATAGGGATCCTCAAAGACATTCATTTCCAAGGTCCGCTCGAAATCGTTGCGGAATATCCGAATGGCGGCGCCGAAACGGGAGCCGACAGCATCTCCTTGCCGCGCGCGATGGTGCTGGGCGCCATGAAACGCGACCTGCTGACCTTGAGGGCCGCTTTCGGCCGCACCGGCTTTATCTAAAGGATGCACGAGATGAGACATACCGCGCGCGCCGCCGGACTTGCCGCGTTGGCGCTGACGTTTCTCGGCGGGGGAGCGGTTCTGGCCGGCCCCGGCGACTGGCCCGGCTTCGGCAACGATCCGAGCCAGACCAAATATTCCCCCCTGGGGCAGATCACTCCGGCCAACGTCACCAACCTCAAGCGCGCCTGGACCTACGACACCGGCGATCCGTCGGTGAATGCGCGGGGCTGGGAAATCAGCCCCATCGTCGTCAACGATATAATGTATTTCCCGACTTCGGGCGGAAAGATCATCGCTCTCAATGCCGACACCGGACAGGAAGTCTGGAAGGTCGATCTCAAACTTGTCGCCGGCCTTCCGGCCAATCCGGGCAGCTCGCGCTGGGGCGTCTCCTATTGGCCGGGCGATGGCAAAGCTGCCCCCCGCATCGTCGTCGCGGTCAATGACGGCCATATGTTGCAGCTCGATGCCAAGACGGGCGCGCTCTACAAGAAATTCGGCAACAATGGCGTGGTCGATCTCAAGATCGGGGTGATGGAGAAGTTCGGTGGCGAATACCGCCCCGGCCAGCCCCCTGCTATCTATAAGAACATCGCCATCATCACCGCCGTTTCGGGCGAGAATGGCCGTTATGGCGTGCCGGGCGATCCGCGCGGCTTCGATCTCAACACCGGCAAGCAGCTATGGCGTTTTCATACCGTACCGCAGCCCGGCGAAGCCAATTTCGGCGGCTGGGGCGTGAATGGCTGGAAAGACCGTCGCGGTCCGGGAAGCTGGGTGCCGATAGCAGTGGATAATGCGACTGGCACGGTGTTCATCGCGCTCGGCCAGCCGACCGACCAGGATTACGGCATCAGCCGCCCCGGCAATAATGAATATTCCAGTAGTGTGATCGCGCTGGACGCGGTGACGGGAAAGCTCAAATGGTTTTTCCAAACCACCCATCACGACCTGTTCGATTATGACGTCAATGCACCGCCGACTCTGCTGGACATCCGCAAGGACGGCAAAGTCATTCCGGCCGTGGCGCAGACCACCAAGGCGGGATTGTTGTGGCTGCTGGATCGCAATACCGGCAAGCCGATCTTCGGCTATGAAGAACGCCCGGTGCCCCACGCGGACGCGCCGGGCGAGGTCGCGTCGCCCACCCAACCCTTCCCCTTGAAGCCCGTCCCCATTGCCCGACTCAGCTTGACGCGCGAGGAGCTCAGCACGCTCTCTCCCGCCGCGACCAAGGCGTGTCAGGCACTTTATGACGGAGCGGTGCAGGAAGGTCCCTATACGCCGCATCTGATGGTGCAGTCCCTCCTGTTTCCCAGCAACGAGGGCGGCGGTAGCTGGGGCGGGGCCACCTTCGATCCCAATCTGCGCTATATCTTTGTCAACACCAGAAGCGTGGGCACAAGGGCGATCCTGCAGCCCTATCGCTCTTCCAATGCGCTGGATTCCTATGCCAAGCGGTTGATGCCATTCGATGGTCCGGAAGGCTATCCCTGCTCCATCCCGCCCTGGGGCGAGATCATGGCGATCAATGCCGACACCGCCGATGTGGTGTGGCGGGTTCCGCTGGGCGAATACAAGGAATTGACGGCGCGCGGCATTCCCAAGACGGGCGCACCCAATGCGGGCGGCTCGATCGCCACCGCCGGCGGCGTTCTGTTCGTCGGAGCGACCACGGACCGGACCTTCCGCGCCTTTGACGAAAGAACCGGCAAGGAATTGTGGTCCGACGAACTACCCAATAATTCCATTGCCACGCCGATGACCTACCGGGGCAACAACGGCAAACAATATGTCGCCACCGAGTTCGGTGCGGGATTGAACGTGTTCAACCATCCAATGCCCCAGCCGGGGACAAACCAGATCGTGGTCTACGCCCTGCCCTGATATGTTCGGTCCTGCCGAAACGGCTCAGGACCCATGACGATACACAGTGCCGGCATTCTCTTGTTCCGCGAGCGCCCCGCGGGCCGACAGGTCTTTCTCATTCACCCCGGCGGCCCGTTCTGGGCGAACAAGGATACCGGGGCGTGGTCCATTCCAAAGGGCATGATCGACCCTGACGAGGACCCGCTGGCCGCTGCGCAGCGCGAGTTCCTGGAAGAGACGGGATTTATCCTCGATGGGTCGTTCGTGCCGCTGGGCACATTTCGCCAGCCTAGCGGCAAGCAGCTGACCGCCTGGGCCGTAGAGGGCGACTGCGATCCCGCCAGCCTCGTGAGCAACACCTTCACGATGATTTGGCCGCCGCGCTCGGGACGGGTGTGTTCCTTTCCCGAAGCCGATCGCGGCGCCTGGTTCGACCGGGAAGAAGCGATGGTGCGCATCCTGAAGGGACAGAAGCCGATGCTGGAAAAATTTTTCGTCGGCTATGGCGAAGCTGACAAGGGCTCGGATGCGCCACCGGTCCGAGCCGCGAGGCCTTCGCGCCGGCAGCGGTGAGTTGACCGGTCGGGTCGGCCGGCGCCCAACCGTTCGGGTGGAGAGGTTTTCAATCCCGCTGGCAAGCCTATATCGTATGGGTTCCGCAGGGACCGGCCCCCCATCGCGACCCGCCATCGCCTGCAAGCACGAAGAGGAGCAAATGGCGAAAATCGTTTCCGTGAACGTGACGGCCGTCCGCATCCCGCTGGAGCGGGTCACCTATTTTTCGAATCGCGCTGTCAGCCATCGCGATTATGGCTTGGTGAAAATCGCGTCGGATGACGGCACCGAAGGAATCGGCTTTTGCTATGTGGGCAATCGCGGCGGTGAGCTGCTGCCGATGGCGGTCAAGAGCCTGCTGGCGCCGCTGCTGTTGGGCCGCGATTCGCTCGATGTCGAAGCGCTTTGGGCAGAACTCTACCAGGAGAGTTTGCTGCAGGGCCGTGCTGGCGTCGTAATGCGAGG
Source organism: Rhizomicrobium sp. (assembly GCA_036268715.1). Lineage (GTDB taxonomy): Bacteria > Pseudomonadota > Alphaproteobacteria > Micropepsales > Micropepsaceae > Rhizomicrobium. Next base: position 21,965 of record DATATP010000065.1, read on the forward strand.
CCTCTCGATCCTGGACACCGCTCTCTGGGATCTCAACGCGCGCCGCGCGCACCTTCCGCTGCACAAATATCTTGGTGCCGCCGAGGCGGACAGCGTGGCGGCCTATGCCAGCGGGGGCTATTACCTGGAAGGCAAGACACCGGACGATCTGGCGGCGGAAATGGCGCGTTATGTGTCGTTGGGCTTCCGGGCGGTGAAGATGAAGATCGGCCGCCTATCGCCCGAGAAGGAGGAAGACCGCATCCGGGCGGTGCGCGAACGTGTCGGCACGAATGTCGCGTTGATGCTGGACGCGAACAATGCCTGGCAGGATGTGGTGGACGCGTTGCAGACCGTCCGCCGCCTGGAGAAATATCAGCCCTTTTTTGTTGAAGAGCCATTTTCGCCAGACGATATCGACAGCCATGCGAAACTGGCCCAGGCGACACCAATACCTATCGCCACCGGGGAGATCGAAGCCGGCCGCTGGCGGCACAAGGAATTGCTGGACAAGAAAGCCGTGGCAATCCTGCAGACCGATGCTGCGGTATGCGGCGGGATCACAGAATGGCGTCGGATCGCCGCCATGGCCGCGGGCTACGCGATTCCCGTGTACCCGCACTGGTTTCACGATCTCCATGCGCCCCTGGTCGCCGCCACGCCCAATGCGCGGATGGTGGAATATTTCCCTGACAATCAGGTGCTCAATTTCCGGGAGCTGCTGGATCGTCAATTGGAGTATCGGGACGGACGGCTGATATTGCACAAGGCGCCGGGCCTGGGCTTTTCCTTCGACGAGGAGAAAGTGAAGCGCTTCGCCACCGATCCCAAAACTCCCTGGACCAAGATTTCCGCGTGAGCGACCTCGCACCTGCGGCGGCCGGCGCAGAAGGGCCTTGCCTCCCGGTTCGATATTGATGTTCCTTAAGGTCCATAACGACACCAGAAAGGCGAGCGCATGCCCAGGGCACGTTGGACCATGATCTTGCTCTGCTGCGCGGCGAACGCAATCAACTATATGGACCGCGCCAATCTCGCGGTGGCGACCCCGATGATCCGGCAGGAAATGGGGATCGGCGCCACCACGATGGGCTTGATCCTGGGCGCGTTCTTCTGGACCTATGCCTTCATGCAAATGCCGTTCGGCTGGTTCGCCGACCGGGTCGGTGCCCGGATCGCCCTTTGTCTTGCCGTCTTGTGGTGGTCGGCATCCACCGCTCTAACGGCAACCGCACGCGGCATCGCTTCGCTGACAGGCTGGCGATTGCTGCTCGGGGTCGGTGAGGCGGGAGCCTACCCCTCCGGCGCCAAGGTGGTCGCGAATTGGTTTCCCCGCAGCGAGCGAGGCCTTGCAGCCAGCATTTTCGACAGCGGCTCGCGAATCGGTGCCGCCCTGTCCTTGCCGCTGGCTGCGTGGCTGATCGGCAGCTTCGGGTGGCGCGTGTCCTTTGTCGCCATCGGGGTTCTCGGACTGATCTGGTCGGTGGTGTGGCTGACCATCTATCGCGATGCCGAAAAACATCCCGGAGTGATACCCGACCAGCTGGCCCGTCTTCGCGCGGCGCGGGGACCGAACATGACAGAGGGGCCAAAGGTGCCCTGGTCGTCCCTTTTCCGTTACCGGACCATCTGGGCCATGATGCTCGGCTTCTTCTGCCTGAATTTCGTGATCTATTTCTTCATCACCTGGTTTCCCACTTATCTGATGCAGGCACGCGGCTTTTCCCTGGCGCAGCTCGGAACCCTGGGACTGCTTCCCGGGCTGGTTTCGATTCCCAGCGGTTGGCTTGGCGGTTTCACCTCCGACGCACTCTATCGCAGTGGCTGGAGCCTGACCGCGGCACGTAAAACCTGTCTGGTGGGGGGAATGCTGATGTCATCGGTCATCACTTTTTCCGTGTTCGCGTCCAGTGTTTATGTGGCGCTTGCCTGTTTCGCGGTGGCCTATGGGAGCCTCGCCTTCACCGCCGCCAGCATCTGGTCCCTGCCGGGAGACGTGGCGCCCACGCCCGCCCATGTCGCCTCCATCGGCGGCATCCAGAATTTCGCCGCGAACCTCGCGGGCATCGTCACCACCAGCTTCACCGGGCTGATGTTGACCATCACCAGCGGCTCTTTCATCGTACCCCTGGTGGTGGCAGGTGCATTCTGCCTCCTGGGCGCCGGCGTTTATCTTTTCATGATGCCGGACGTCGCGCCGCTGCCCCTGCGTGAGGCCGTCTGACATGAAAATCGTCAATGTCGCGGGCTTTCGCGCGCTGGCCAAGCGGCGCTTGCCGCGCTTCCTGTTCGAATATATCGACGGCGGCAGCTATGACGAGCACACGCTCCGGCACAATATCGAGGACTTCAAGCGCGTCACCTTGCGCCAGCGCGTCCTGCGCGATGTATCGAATCTGCGTTTGGGCACGCATCTGTTCGGCCGCGACTGGGCGATGCCGGTAGGCTTGGCGCCGCTTGGCATCGCCGGCTTCTATCGCCGCCGCGGCGAGGTGCAGGCCGTGCGGGCGGCTGAGGCGGCCAACATTCCCTTCATTCTCTCCACCATGTCCTGCTGCCCGATGGAGGAAGTGCGGACAGCCGCGACACAGCCCTTCTGGATGCAGCTTTATATCGTCCGCGACCGTGGCTTCCTGAAGGCGCTGCTGGCGCGGGCGGAACAGGCCGGCGTCGACACGTTGTTCCTGACGGTCGACTTGGCGATCAACGGTATTCGCTATCGCGACCGTGTCGGCGGCCTGGCGGGCGCGCAAAGCCTCATGGCGCGGCCGGACCGCCTGCTCGATATCCTGTGCCATCCGGCCTGGGCGCTGGACGTCGGATTGATGGGCAGGCCGCACATCATCGGCAATGTTGCTCCTGCGATGCAGGAAGGCGCAGGCCTGGCCCAATTTCAGGCCTGGGTGGCGCGCAACTTCGATGCCTCCGTGACCTACAAGGATATCGACTGGCTGCGCGAGCATTGGAAGGGCCGCCTGGTGCTGAAAGGGATTCTCGATCCCGGCGACGCCGTGCGTGCCGCCGAGGCTGGGATCGACGGAATCGTCATTTCCAATCATGGCGGACGGCAGCTTGACGGCACACTTTCGAGCATCGCCGCCCTCCCCGCCGTGCGCGATGCCGTCGCGGGGCGCATGACGATCCTGCTCGATGGCGGGATACGCTCTGGGCTGGATGTGTTGCGCGCGCTCGCGACCGGGGCGGATGCCGTGCTGCTGGGACGGGCGTGGGCCTGGGCGCTGGCTGCCGAGGGACAAGCTGGCGTTACGCGAATGCTCGCCATCATCCGCGAGGAACTGGAAGTCGCCATGGCGCTGAGCGGTCAAAGCGACGTACGCGCGCTGGATACAGACCTTGCGATCTCACCCCAGCCGTAGCTCTGGCTCTTCGGCGGCTCGAGCGGTTGCAGCGTCTTGCTGAGCTTCATCGCAGCGCCGGCGCCTTCGGCGCTCCAATGGTCCTCGTTGATGCCGCAGCCCAGAAATACGACACCAAAACGCTTCGGGAAATCACCTGCTGTCGGCGTATCTGCCAGGGCATTGACGATTCCAGCCAGGGAAGCGCCATCGTACAGCCGGCACCGCGCAGCACCACACGGCGGGAGAAGGCACGCGAAAGAGGAGACGGGGAGGAATGTGTTTGAACCATTATCGATTCTCCTTCGCGAACTCGGCCTTGATGAGCTTCGCGCCGGCCGGCGAGGTCTGCGGCTCCGCGGCACGTCTGTCGCGGAACTTCGGACTGATGACGATGGTCTCCACGGAAAACGCTGGCGGTCGACCGAGTTGTTGGTCTCGAACTGGCCGGGCACCATTTTGGCATTTATGCACTTGAACCGTTTGCCAATGCGATCGAGCGCTATGTCAAGGAAACTAATCGTCTTTATGGCGCAATGGACCGGCGTCTAGCTGAACATCCGTTTCTGGCGGGCGAAGAATACGCCATTGCCGATATAGGGAGTTGCCCTTGGGTCGTGCCGTGAAAGCATCAACAACAGATGCTGGATGATTTTACCAATCTTCGGCGGCAAAAAGATTCTGTTTGGCCAGAGCGCGACCCGTAGCGGTTGCCCTGCGCCATGCTGGCTATAATCGAGGGGCCGTCGGTAGGACTCTGTGACACTGCGTGGTAAAAAGACCAACTCAGATTATGCAAAATCGCCGCCCAGCTACCCGTTAGCGTGGCGCTGCATCAAGCGGCTGGCGACTTCATCAAGATCATTCCCAACGATGACCGGCTGAGGACCAACACTCAGTACACCGTTGCCCTTACGTTTGATGAGACAGGCTTCCCATCCAGCCGCCGCGGCGCCGATGGTGTCCCATGTATGGCAGGCGATCAAAACCATCTCCGAGGCGGTCGTCTCCAATTCCTTTTCTACGTAACGATAGGCTTCCGGCGCGGGCTTGTGGCGCTTCACGCCGTCGGCGCTGAAGCGGCGCTCGAACAGATGAATGATCTTGCCATGCTCGAGTTG
>DATATP010000066.1:0-2829 GCA_036268715.1 Rhizomicrobium sp.
CGTGTTCGCGAACGTGTATATGTATCCAGAAAAGCCGGGCGTGACCGGCAAGTTCAAGAAGTTCAATGTGGTGACGGGCAAGACCGAGTGGGAAATTCCCGACCAATACCCGAACTGGGGCGGCGCTCTGGTGACCGCGGGTGGATTGGCTTTTTACGGCAGCCTCGGCGGTGACTTCAGAGCCGTGGATCGCACGACCGGCAAGGTGGTCTGGTCGCGCAAACTGGGCTCCGGAATCATCGGCAACCCCATCACGTACTCCGTGAAGGGCAAGCAGTACGTCTCCGTGTGGTCGGGTATCGGCGGCTGGATCGGCCTGCCGGTGACAGCAGGGCTGGATTTGAACGATAAATTCGGTGCAATCGGCGCCACCGCGATGACCAAGGCGGCCAACTTGAGCTCAATCCCTCAGGGGGGAACGCTGTACACTTTCAAAGTCGGATATTGAGCAGCGCTTGAGCTTCGATGGACAGACCCGGTGGTGAAGACCACCGGGTTTTCTTGCGCGGCGCACCGCCGCTCGCGCAGGCCCTGCGGGGCCGGTTCACCGCTGAAAGTGTCCCTGCTGAAATGAAACCTTCCCCTCGATTACAGTCCAATTTGGGTAGTAGGTATCTTTTGAGCAGCCCTTTGGGAGATGGCAATGTTTAGGACCGATCGCTTTTTCTGGCATGCCGGCCTGATCCTCTGCCTGGTGATGAGCGGTGCGGCCCGGAGCGCCCAGCTCAAATCACTGACCGTCTGTGCCGATCCCGGCAACATGCCATTGTCCAATGAGAAGGGTGAAGGATTCGAAAACAAGATAGCCCAAGCGATCGGGGCGTCCTTGGGTACGGGAGTTCAATACTACTGGCGCCCTTCGATCGAACGCGGCCTGATGCGCACGACATTGAGCGAAGGCAATTGTGATCTCTGGATGGACATGGCCTCGGACACTGAAGGCGCTGAAGTTCTTTCGCCGCTGTACCGCTCCACGTTTGTCTTGGCATATCGCAGCGACAAGGGCATCAATATCAAGAGTCTGGATGACCCTGCTTTGAAGAAACTTCGAGTAGGTGTATTCCAGGTCTCCGCCATTCGAACCGCGCTATCCGAGCACCATGTCGTCGGCAACACGGTGATTCATTATCTGAGCCACAATGGCGACCTGGTCGCAGAGAACCAGCCGTCGTATCAGGTGCAGCAAGTCATCGACGGCAGTCTCGATGTCGCCGCGGCCTGGGGTCCCATGGCCGGCTACTACAAGACCGTGGTGCGGGCGCCTCTGACGATCCAGCCCGTGAATATGCTGGAAGATCAGGTTCCCATGGAATTCGATATGACCCTTGCCGTGCCGCGCGGGCGCCCAGACATCAAGTCTGCGGTTGAACAAGCAATCGCGCAGAATGCGGGAGAAATTCACCGGATTTTATCCGAATTCGGCGTACCCCTGGTCAAGTGCCCGGAGTGTACCGTATCCGGTGACCTGCCCTCGCACGGAGCTTACAAGGCCCCGAAACCTGCAACCGAAACAGCCGCGACTGCAGCAAAAATACGTGCGACGCGGATGGTTGAGCTGAAAAAATGGCTGGCCGAGGGTGCGAATCCCAACGATGAGCTGAACGATGCCATCGTGGCCAACGACATCGATCGTGTGGAGTACCTGTTGGCCCATCGGGCCGAGGTCAATTCTTACGACGGCGATGGCTTCACGCCGCTGATCAGCGCCATACGCTTCGGCTTTGTCCCGGTCGCGACTTTTCTGGTCGACCACAGGGGCGATGCCAACCTCGCCGATCGCAATGGCTGGACACCGCTTATGTGGGCCGCTTGGGGCGATAATCCTGCGTTGATCACGTTGCTGCTCAAGCATGGCGCTAAAATCGATGCGACCGACCAGGACGGCCTGACGCCGCTGGCCATTGCGGCACAGAACGCCAAGGTCAACGCGGCTCGCTCGATCGTCGAGGCGGGCGCTGACGTCAACTCGCCTGTTGCGAAAGGCGGCTACACCCCGCTCATGCTGGCATCCATTGCCGGCTCCAAAGAGTTGGCGGCATCGCTGATCGAACATGGCGCCAAGGTAAATGCGGCCAATCCAGGCGGCGTCACTGCTCTGATGATCGCGGCGGCGGGCAACCGCTCAAACATCGCCGTGCTGCTGCTCAAATCGGGCGCGGACCTCAATGCACGCAGCGAAGACGGCCGTACGGCCCTCAGCATTGCACAGTCGAACAATAGCGCGGCTGTCATCAAAGCGCTGCAGGAAGCCGTCGGGGACGCCTCTAAGACAGGCTGAGGGCGCGCCCGTGGCGCCGATGCGGGACATACGATGGGAGGAGAGTGGCAGTGAGAAGCTTCTTAGTGGTCGGAGTCATCGCGGTTTTGTCAGGCGCCGCTGGATTGTGCGCCTTGGAAAAGGTGTGGGCCGATGCACCCGCGGCGGCTGTCGACTACACCAAAACTTCACCGGTCGATCTGGTAAAAAACGCACCGAAAGCCTCTTTGGCCAACCCCTACAAAGATACCCAAGCCGATATCGTTGCCCAGGGGGGAAAGCTATTGCTTCAGTACTCTTGCAGCGGCTGCCATGGCGGGGGCGGGGGCGGAGGGATCTGCCCGCCTTTGACCAACGATACGTGGGTGTACGGGGGCGACGATGACACGCTGTTTCGGCTGGTGACACTCGGCAGCGACGAACTTCAGAAACAGGGCTACACACGCAAGGGCCGCGAGAATGTCGTGGGTCCAATGCCGCCCTTTGGCCTCATTATCAAGAATTCCGACGATCTATGGAAAATTTTGGCCTTTGTCCGGTCAAAATATTCAGGGGACCCTGCATATAAATTT
>DATATP010000067.1:0-3574 GCA_036268715.1 Rhizomicrobium sp.
GGCCTCGATTTCCGCAAAGCTGGCGCCGCTGTCCGGGTCCAGGACATAGCGCCATTCGAGCAGTTGGCGCGCCACGCGATTGGTGCTGCCCGCCGCCAGGCTGCGCGCGCCGGTCCAGTCGCCATGCGCCGCGGCATCGAAGGCCCGGACGAACAGGTCATGATCGGTCGGGGTCAGCACCCGGATGGCGCTGGGATGCGGTCCGCTTTCACCGCCGTGGGCCCCGCCGTCCGGGATCGGCTGCATCATCACCACATTACCTCGCCGGGTCAGGTCGGGCGGCAGCGCCCTCTGTCCATGGGCCGACCAGGCCGCCAGCAGGGCGCCCCCTGCGACGGTGATCAAAAACAGAAAGGCACGCAGAGCAGGCATTGGCGACTGACGCTTGTTGAAATCGGCTGGACAGCTTAGACGAAGCGATGTCCGGCCTCATATTGCCCCAATGCCGGGTGCAAATGGGACGCCCCGGACAAGACATCAACAAGAATTCGGAAGCAGCCATGGATATCCGCGACCGCATCAAAGGCTCCCTCCCAGCCCTGATTACACCGATGAAAGACGGCAAGGTGGACGAAGGCGCGTTCCGCAACCTGGTCTCCTGGCAGATCGAGCAGGGGAGCCATGGCTTGGTGCCCTGCGGCACCACCGGCGAATCGCCGACCCTCTCCCATGCGGAGCATCAGCGGGTGATCGAAATCTGCATCGCGGAGGCGAAGGGCAGGGTGCCCGTCATCGCAGGCGCGGGTTCCAATTCCACCCGCGAGGCAATCTCGCTCACGCGTTTCGCCAAGGAGGCGGGGGCGGACGCGGTTCTGTCGGTGACCGGCTATTACAATAAGCCGTCGCAGGAAGGCATGTATCGCCACTTCATGGCGATCGCCGATGCCGTGGACATTCCGATCATCCTTTACAACATCCCCGGCCGGGCCATCGTGGAGATTTCGGTGGAGACTATGGCGCGGCTGGCCAAGCATCCCAATATCATTGGGGTGAAGGACGCCACCGCCAATCTGATGCGGCCCAGCCGGGAGCGTGTCGCTATCGGCTCGGATTGGCTGCTGATCTCGGGCGAGGACGGTACCGGGCTGGGCTATATGGCGCATGGTGGACATGGCTGCATCTCGGTGACCGCCAATGTCGCGCCGAAGCTATGCGCCCAGTTTCAGGAAGCCTGTCTGGCCGGCGATTTCACCGCCGCGCGGAGCCATCAGGACAGGCTGATGCCGCTGCATGACGCGATGTTCTGCGAGCCCAGCCCGGCGCCGGTGAAATACGCCGTCTCGCTGGTGGGCAAATGCATCCCGGAGGTGCGCCTGCCGCTGGTGGAAGCCACGGATGCGGCGCGGGCGCGGGTGCGCGAGGCGATGGCGCATGCGGGCATTTTGCCCTCTCCCCTGGTGGGAGAGGGTGGTGCGCGTCAGCACGCCGGGTGAGGGGGCGTGCCCAAGAAAAAAGACGACGGCACCAAGATCATCGCCGACAACCGCAAGGCGCGCTTTTCCTACGCGATCGAGGATAGCTTGGAAGCCGGCATCATGCTGGTCGGCTCGGAGGTCAAATCCTTGCGCGGTGGCAAATCCACCATCGGCGAAAGCTATGCCCAGGCCAAGGATGGCGAGTTGTTTTTGGTCAATGCCTATATCCCCGAATATACCAAGGCCAGCCGCTTCAATCATGAACCGCGGCGTGTCCGCAAGCTGCTGGTGCACAAGGGCGAGGCGACGAAACTTGCCGCCGCCATCCAGCGCGAAGGCATGACCCTGATCCCCCTGAAGATGTATTTCAATACCAAGGGCATCGCCAAGTTGGAACTCGGCATCGCCAAAGGCAAGAAGCTGCACGACAAGCGCGAAACCGAAAAGCAGCGCGATTGGCAGCGCGACAAGGCGCGGTTGCTGCGGAACCGCGGTTGATGGTTCGTGGGTCTGTCATTCCCGCGCAAGCGGGAATCCAACTTTGAGCCGCGAACACCGCTATTTTGTCTATCTGATGGCCAGCAAGCCTTACGGCACGCTGTATGTCGGCGTGACCAGCATGCTGGCCGCCCGTGCCGCCGAACATCGCGAGGAAGTGTTGGAGGGATTCACAAAGAAATACGGTGTCCATGTGCTCGTCTGGTTCGAGGAATTCGCCGATGTTCATGATGCGATCCGGCGTGAAAAGCAGATCAAGAAATGGCAGCGGGCATGGAAGATCGAATTAATCGAAAAGGTCAATCCGACATGGCAGGACTTGTTCCCGAAGATTGCTTAGCCCCTAGCTTTGAAGTTGGATGCCGCTTTCGCGGGCATCACAAGAGCGCTGCATTTTCGCTTTCGCGCAAGTGACAATGGCGTAAAATCACGCGATGCCTGACGCCCCTCAAAACCCCTCCCTGATCGGCCAGATCAAGGACAAGCTCATCCGCTCCAAAGAGAAATGGGCGCAAGAAGGCCGCGCCATCACTGGCCGGCCTGACATGGGGCATGTCTCGCGCCTGCCGCCGGGGCAGAAGCTGGTCACAAACTGGCCGGTGCTGGACCTCGGCGTGCAGCCGGATGTGAAGCCGGAGAATTGGCGGCTGCGCGTCACCGGCCTGGTCGAGAAACCGACGGTGTGGACGCTCGACCAGTTCAAGGCCCTGCCGCTGTTCGCGGATGTCAGCGACATTCATTGCGTGACGACCTGGAGCCGCTACGACAATCACTGGCAAGGCGTGTCCGCCCGCACCATCCTGGACATCGTCAAGCCGAAACCCGAAGTCCAACACGTTATCTTCCATGCCTATGATGGCTACACCACCAATGTGAAACTGAACGTGTTCGCCGACCCGAATGTACTTCTGGCCTGGGCTTGGGAAGACAAGCCGCTGGCACGCGAGCATGGCGGGCCGGTGCGGGTTATCATCCCCGATTGGTATTTCTGGAAAAGCGCCAAATGGGTGACGCGCATCGAATTCGCCGCAGAGGACCGGCGCGGGTTCTGGGAGACGCGCGGCTATCACAACGAGGCCGATCCCTGGAAAGAGGAGCGCTATTCATGATCGACCATATCGGCATCGGCGTGACGGACATCGCCAAAGCGCAGGATTTTTATGCCAAGGCCCTGAAGCCACTCGGCATCGGTGTCATTATGGAATTCCCCGAGGCCGTCGGCCTGGGCGAGCCCGGCAAGGCCTTCTGGCTTGGCCAGGACAAAGCATCCCTCGCCCACATCGCCTTCGCAGCGAAAGATCGCGCCGCTGTCGATGCGTTCTACAAGGCGGCGATGGCGGCCGGCGGAAAGGACAATGGCGGCCCTGGGCTTCGGCCCCAATACCATGCCAACTATTACGGCGCCTTCGTGCTGGACCCAGACGGGCACAATATCGAAGCGGTGTGCCACACGCCGGAATAAGCTCCAATCTCTCAACTTGTCATGCCCGCTTTCGTGGGAATGACGGATTAGGGGAGCAGGGCGAATTTCTTCGCTTTCCCCACAACCTCTTCGAACATTTCCGTCGTCAGCACGCCGGTATTGGTGTTGTAGCGCGAGCAGTGATAGCTCGAGATCAGCGTGAATTTGCCGACCTTATAGGCGACACCATGCTTGAAAG
>DATATP010000068.1:0-28113 GCA_036268715.1 Rhizomicrobium sp.
CACGCGCGCGCAAGCAGTTTCTATGCCCGGCTTGTGGTTTCGCCAAGGCGGTAAAAGTTTTGTTCTTCTAGGTCAATAAAGCAAAGATCGCCCCTCAAATACGGCGGTGCGACGGTTGCTCCGCCCTTTATCGCGCCACGCCGCTGTGCAACGGTCCCGCCGCAAAAAAAAGAGGCAGGACATGGATCTCGGTATTGCGGGAAAAACGGCGTTGGTTCTTGGCGCGGGGGGCGGCCTGGGCGGGGCGATTGCCCGTTCGCTGTCGCGGGAAGGGGTCAAGGTCGCGGCCGCCGATCTGGACATCAAGGCGGCGGAGGCGACGGTTGCATCCCTGTCTGGCGGCATGGCGCTGATGTGGGACTTGGCCGATCAGTCGGCCATCGACGGCCATGTGAAGGGGATAGAGGCCAAGCTGGGTTCCATCGATATCCTGGTCAACAATACCGGCGGTCCGCCACCGACCCCGGCCAGCGGCCAAGACCCGGCTCTGTGGCTGAAGCAGTTCCAGACCATGGTGCTTTCCGTCATCGCCATCACAGACCGGGTACTGCCGGGGATGAGAGCGAAGAAATGGGGGCGGGTCATCACCAGCACCTCCTCGGGCGTGATCGCGCCGATCCCCAATCTGGGCATCTCCAACGCTCTGCGCGCTTCGCTGGTCGGCTGGTCCAAGACCTTGTCGCGGGAAGTGGCGAAGGACGGCATCACTGCCAACATCATCCTGCCGGGCCGCATCGCCACCGACCGGATCAAGTTTCTCGACGAAGCCCGCGCCAAGCGCGAGAACAAGACGGTCGAGACGGTGGTGGCGGAATCGACCGGCACCATTCCCGTCGGCCGCTATGGCCGCCCCGAGGAATATGGCGACACGGTCGCGTTCCTTGCCAGCGAGCGCGCCGCCTATATCAACGGTTCGGTCATCCGCGTGGATGGCGGACTTATTCCCAGCATTTGATTTCGAAGGACACCATGGATTCCAAAACGATTGCGGCGCTGCAAAAGGTCACGACCGCCACCCTCACCACCGTGCTGCTCAAGAAGGGCCTGCGCAATGTCTGGGTGCGCGGCGCGTTTCCGAGGCAGCCAGGACAGAAGCGGCTGGTCGGGCCGGCCTTCACCTTGCGCTTCGTGCCGGCACGCGAGGACCTAGCAACGCCGGCTTCCTGGGCCTCGCCCACCTCCACGCGCGGCGCCATCGAGGCGATGCCCGAAGGCTGTATTGCGGTGGCCGACGCGATGGGGGTCCCGGATGCCGGCATCTTCGGCGACATATTGTGTGCGCGCATGGCCAAGCGGAAGGTGGCGGGCCTCATCACCGATGGCGTTCTGCGCGACATGGACGGGGTGCTTGCCACCGGCTTGCCGGTGTGGTGCTCCGGCTTCGCCGCGCCACCGTCCGTAGCGGGTTTGACCTTCGTGGGCTGGGAGCAGCCCATCGCTTGCGGCGGGGTGGCGATCTTCCCCGGCGACACCATTGTCGCGGACAATGATGGCGCGGTGGTGATCCCCCAGGCGCTGCTGGAAGAAGTGACCGCCGAGGCGGTCGAACAGGAAGCGCATGAAGCCTGGATCGTCAGCGAAGTCGAACGTGGCGTGCCGCTGCCCGGCCTTTATCCGATGAACGCCGAGACCAAGGCGCGCTACGAGGCGTTCCGGAAGAAATAGCCGCCGCCGGTAAAGCGGTGTGGGTCACCCCTTTGGGCGCGCGGTATTGACTGGGGCATGATCGTGCGTGCAGCAAACGGGCTGGATTCTCGGCGGCTTGGCATGGCTCTTACGCCGACGTTTAAGCTGGTTGTCCGTCGCGGCGGTTTCGTGCCGCCCTATTCCGCCGCGAAACTGCTAAGCCGCGCGTAGGATTTTTCGATATGCCCGCGCATCGCCGCTTCGGCGCCTGCGGCATCGCGGATCCGGATTGCGTTCATCACCAGCGCATGCTCGGCAATCGCCTCCTCGGCGATCTCGCGGCGGAAGCAGAAGCGGAAAATGTGCAGATGGACGTGCAGCTTTTCCAACGATTCGGCGATCCGGTTGTTGCCGCCGCCCCGCGCGATCATCTGGTGCAGTTCCGAATCGAGTTCGGCAAATTCGACATGTGAGGGACCGCCCTGGGACTGGTGCCGCTCCATCTGGCCGGCCACGCCTTCCAGCGCACGCACCATGCCTTCGCTCATCGCTTCGGCGGCGCGGCGCGCGGCATAGGGCTCGATCAGCAGGCGGAACTCGAACAATTCCTGAAGTTGCCGGCGGTCCATCCGGGGCGCCGTGCAATAGCCGATGAAATGCTTCTTGGTGACCAGCCCGATCGCTTCCAGCATCGACAGGGCTTCCCGGATCGGGGTTTGGGAGACACCCAACTCTCGCACCATGTTGTCGACCGAAATGCGGGTATCGGGCGGAATCTTGAGCGACATGATATCGGATCGGATGCGACGATAGACTTCGTCCACCAACCCCGACGGGCGCGCGATCTGGCGTTGCGACTGGGGCGTGTCCTCCACCAGAGATATCGGATGTGTCATATTTTCCCTGTGCCCGGCCGCCTTTCGCGATTTTCCCACATTTTATACATTCGCGTATGCAGCCGCCTATGGATTTTCTGAGGGATCGGGTATACCACCTTCCGTCCGGATCATATAGGATATAAGAAGAACAAATGCAGGTCCAGATCGACGATGCCAGGAAACTTGCCGAGCGTGTGCTCCGGCGTCATGGCGTGCCGTCCGGTCAGGCCCGCATCCAGGCCGATCTTTTCATCGACGCTGAAATGCGGGGCGTCGCCAGCCACGGCCTGTTGCGCCTACGTCGGGTGATCGAACGCCTTGAAGCGGGCTTGGCGGTACCCGGCACGACCGGCGTGCAGGCTTGGGCGGGGCGGAATTATCTCAAGGTCGATGGCGAAAAGGGCTTGGGCCCGGTGGTGGCGCTCGCGGCCCTGGATGCGATCATCCCCCGCGCCCGCCAGGACGGCATAGCCCTGGCAGCGATCCGCAACACCAATCATCTCGGAGCGCTTGCCTATTACGCGCACTATGTCGCCGCCAATGGTCTTGCGGTCATCGCGCTCACGATCAGCGAGGCGCTGGTGCATCCCTTCGGCGGACGCAAGGCGATGATCGGCACCAATCCCATCGCCATCGGGGTGCCCGCCGAGCCGGGGCCGTTCGTGCTCGACATGGCGACCGGACTGGTTTCGATGGGCAAGATTTACGATCACGCCAATCGCGGCGAGGCCATTCCACCGGGCTGGGCGCTGGACGCCCGCGGCAATCCCACCACCGATGCCGAGGCGGCCAAGCATGGTGCCATCGCTCCATTCGGAGGCGCCAAGGGCTATGCGCTGGGGCTTGGTTTCGAGGTTCTGATGACCACCCTGGCGGCATCGGCCATCGGCACCTACGTGAAGGGAACTTTGGATTCGGTCGCCGTCAGCAACAAGGGCGATCTGTTCATCGTCATGGCGCCCGGGCATGCCGAGTCTGCGAAGGCGCTGGTCAGCGCCTATCTCGATGAAATCCGTGCCACGGCGCCGTCCGATCCCGCGCATCCGGTGCTGGTGCCGGGCGACCGCGCCCGCGCCAGCCGAACCTATGCCTTGTCGCATGGGATCACGCTGGATGACGGTCTATGGTGCGATCTTCAGGCTCTGGACGCGGACATGGAATCCAAAAAAGGAGCGGCGCAATGAGCGCATTGTTTGGAGCGTTACGGCTGCCCGCGTCCGTAGTGTTCGGATCTGGCCAACGCGCCGCCCTCGGCGCGATGGCGGCGGCGCTTGGCAAACGCGCCTTGCTGGTGACCGACACCAGATTAGGCAACGACGCGCAGTTCCGCGGTATCGTCGCCGACCTCCAAGCGCATGGCATGCAGACGCGCATATTCGATCGCACCGAGGCCGATCTTCCGATCGGCGGCATCTCGGCCTGTGTTGCCGAATGCGCGGACTTCAGGCCCGATGTCGTGCTGGGAATTGGCGGTGGAAGCTGCATGGACATGGCCAAGACCGTGTCGCTGCTGCTGGCCTATGGCGGTGACCTTCGCGATTATTACGGCGAGAACAAAGTGCCCGGCCCGGTCATTCCGGTGATCGCAGTCCCGACCACCTCCGGCACCGGTTCGGAAGTGACTCCGGTGGCGGTGGTGGCCGACACCGAGCGCCACACCAAGGTCGGCATCTCCAGCGCCTATCTGACGCCTCACGCCGCGGTTTGCGATCCGGAATTGACCGTCACGTGTCCGCCGGCATTGACTGCCTGTTCCGGCGCGGATGCGTTGACCCACGCCGTGGAATCCTTCACCGCCGCGCCGCGCAAGCCCACTGCCGAGCTGACGGTGAAGAATGTGTTCGTGGGCAAGAACGTGCTGTCTGACACGTTCGCGCTGCTCGCCATCGCCAACATCTTCAAGGCGCTGCCGCGGGCCTGTCGCAACGGCAGCGACATCGAAGCCCGCGAGATGATGATGCTGGCGGCGCTGGCCGCGGGTTGCTCCTTCGGCACCGCCGGCACCGCCGCGGCCCATGCCATTCAGTATCCGGTCGGCAACGAGACCCACACGCCACACGGCGTGGGCGTGGCGTTGCTGCTTCCTTATGTCATGGAATTCAACCGGCCCAATTGCGTCCCCCCCTTTGCCCAGATCGGCCGCGCCATCGGGCTTACCGGCAGCGACGAGGAGCTTTCGCACAAGGTGATCGATGACGTGGCCCGCCTGCTCAAGGAGGTCGGCATTCCCGTCACCCTGAAAGACCTTGGCCTGCCTGCCGACAAGCAGGACTGGACCGCCGAAAGCGCGATCGGCGCCGCCCGACTTGTCAACAACAATCCGAGGCTGCTGGATGTCGATGCAATGAAGGCTATCACCCGCGCCGCCTTCAGCGGCAACCGTGCTGCGCTTGCCAGTTAAGGAGACTCACGATGAAATCCGCCAACAGTTTCGCGTTGCCCAAGCCCAAGACCAACATCGCCCTGCCCGCCAATGACGCAATCCCGACCGACCTGCTGATCGGGGATGGCTGGCGCGAAGGCTCCGGCCCACGCATTCCCGTGCTCAATCCCGCCAATGGCGAGGTGATTACCACCATCTCGAATGCAAGCCTGGAAGACGCCATGGCGGCGGTAGACGCGGCGGAGAAGGCCGCGGCGGGTTGGGCGGCGACGCCGTCCCGCCAGCGCGCCGAAACTCTGCGCCGCTGTTATGACAAGATGATCGCCAATGCCGACTGGCTGGCGCATCTGATCAGCCTGGAGATGGGCAAGGCCCTGTCCGACTCCAAAGGCGAAGTGCTGTATGCGGCGGAATTCTTCCGCTGGTACGCGGAGGAGACGCCGCGCATCATCGGCGAGCTTCAGACCTCGCCCGGCGGCAACAACCGCATCATGGTGGAATATCAACCGATCGGCATCTCGCTGCTGATCACGCCTTGGAATTTCCCCGCCGCGATGGCCACGCGCAAGATCGCCCCCGCCCTGGGGGCGGGCTGCACCATAATTCTCAAGCCGGCGATCGAAACACCGCTGACCGCTTTCGCCGTGGCGCAGATCATGCTGGATGCCGGCGTGCCGCCGGGCGTGGTCAATGTGATCACGCCCCAGGACCCGGGCCCGATCTGCGCGGCGATCATGCACGATCCCCGGGTGCGCAAATTGTCGTTCACCGGCTCGACGGCGGTGGGACGCACCCTGCTGCGTACCGCTGCCGATACGGTGCTCAGTTGCTCGATGGAGCTGGGCGGCAATGCGCCATTCCTGGTATTGGGTGATGCCAATGTCGACGAAGCGGTCGAAGGCGCGATGATCGCCAAGACGCGCAATGGCGGCCAGGCCTGCACCGCCGCCAATCGCTTCTACGTTCAAAAGTCTGTGCTGAAGGAATTCACGGAAAAGTTCACCGCCCGTATGGCGGCGCTCAAACAGGGCGATGGCACCGATCCAGATACCCAGCTTGGCCCGGTGATCACCGAGAAACAGGCGGGTAAGATCGCAGGACTGGTGGACGGCGCCGTCAAGCAGGGCGCCAAGCTGGCGCTGGGGGGCAAACGGTCCGGAAGCAAGGGCTATTTCTATCCAGCCACGGTGTTGACCGAAGTGCCCGCGGGCGCGACCATTCTAAAAGACGAAATTTTCGGTCCCGTCGCGCCGATCATTGTCTTCGACACCGAGGAAGAAGCAATCCGGCTCTCGAACGACACCGAATACGGGTTGTCGGCCTATCTCTACACCAAGGACCTCAAAAAGGCCCTCAAGATCGCCGAGAAGCTGGAATATGGCATGGTCGCCATCAATCGCGGGCTGGTGTCGGACACCGCCGCGCCGTTCGGCGGCAGCAAACAATCGGGCCTGGGACGGGAAGGCTCCCATCATGGCCTGATCGAATTCACCGAATGCAAATATATCGCGGTGACATGGTAACAACCCATGTCATGGCCGGGCTCTGGCGCCTAGCGACAACTTAGGCGCGCCGTCCATTTGGCAGCTCCGAGATAGATGGCCGGGTCAAGTCCGGCCATGACATTTGGGGCGGTCAGGACGAACAGGACACTTCCAGCCCACACATCTCTGGCGGGGGCGGCGCGGCAAACGCCGCCTCGCCGGGGTGTTCGTCATAGGGCGACTGCATGATCCGAAAGATGCGGTCGAGGGTGGCGGCATCGCCCCCATCTTCGACGGCCCGGATCGCTGTTTCGGCAACCCAGTTGCGCAGGATGTATTTCGGGTTGACCGCATTCATCGCCGTGCAGTCGCCATCGAACCGTGCGCGGTAGCGCGACAGCCATGCCTGCGCCTCGGCGCGGCTGTCGGCGAACAAGGCGAGCCAGCCCGCGTCATCGCGCGGCAAATTGCGGAACGCTAGGGTGTAATCGGCCCGCGCCCGCGCCATCAACACCAGCAGCTCGCCGATCAGCTTGTTGTCGCCCTCGTCTTCGCGCGCCAGCCCCAGCTTGGCGCGCATAAGGGCGCGATAATGACCGGCAAATTCGATTTCGAATGTGTCCAGCGCCGCAACCAGCTTGCCGCTCTCGATCAGGCTGGACAGGGCTACCGCCAGGGCGCGCAGATTCCAATGGGCGATGGCCGGCTGGTTGATGAAGGAATACCGCCCCATCTCATCGGTGTGATTGCAGATGAAATTCGGATCATATGCATCCATGAAACCGAACGGTCCGTAGTCCAGGGTCAGGCCGAGGATCGACATATTATCGGTATTCATCACCCCATGCGCGAAGCCGGCCGCCTGCCATTGCGCGATCAAATGGGCCGTGCGCCGGACCACTTCCCCGAACCAGGCCGCATAATCGCCGGTAAGATCGGGAAAATGCTCCGCGATCACATGATCGGCCAGAAGCCGCACCTGCTCGTGCTTGCCCTGATAATGGAAATGCTCGAAGTGACCGAACCGGACATGGCTTTGCGCCAATCGCGTCAACACCGCGCCTGGTTCGAGTTCTTCACGCCGCACCAGTTCGCCCGTCGCCACCAGCGCCAGGGCGCGGCTGGTCGGGATGCCCAGGGCCGCCATCGCCTCGCTGCAAAGATATTCGCGGATGCATGAGCGCATTACCGCCCGGCCGTCACCGAAGCGCGAATAGGGCGTGCGGCCGGCGCCCTTCAACTGAATGTCCCATAATTCGCCGGCATGGTTGCGAACCTGCCCGATCAGCAGGGCGCGCCCATCGCCCAGCTGTCCCGCCCAGACACCGAACTGGTGCCCAGCATAGACCATCGCGAGCGGCGCAAAACCGGCAAGCGGCCGTTGGCCCGAAAAGATCTCCGCGAATTCGGGATCGGCAAAGGCGGCGGGATCGAGATCGATCAGCCTCGCCGCCGCCGGATTGGCGTGAACCAGCAGCGGCCGCCCGCCGACGCGCTCCGCGGGCATCTTGGTGTAGAACTCGTCCGGCAGGCGCGCGAAATGGTTTTCCAGCGCCAGGCCGAAGGGCGCCTGCTTCACGGTCGGATCGGTTATATTCGGGTCAAGCACCATGGCCGGCGATATGGGGCGTCAGCTTGCGCGTTTCAGCGCCTGGATGCAATTTTCCAGTTCGTTCAGGAACCGCGAGCGGTCCTGCTTGCCGAAACCCGCGTTGAAGGTCTGTTGGCCGGTCGCTTCGCGCAGATGGCGGTGCAGGTCGCGCATCCCCAACGCCATCCCGATCCCGGTTTCGGTGAACGGTCTGCCGTCGGGCCCCAGGACCCGCGCGCCCTTGGCCAGACAGCGCGCCGCCAGGGGAATATCGGCGGTGACGGCGATGTCGCCGGCGCCGATACGTTCGGCGATCCAGTCATCGGCCGCGTCGGCGCCGTCCGACACCGTCACATGGCGAAGCAGCGGATTGGCGGATGGCCGCAGTCCCCCGTTGCTCACGATGGTGACGCCAAGGCCGTGACGGACGGCAACGCGTTCCACCTCGGCTTTCACCGGGCACGCGTCGCCGTCGACATAGATCGCCACCAAGGCTTACGCCGCAGACTGTTTCTTGTCGCGATTCTTGTGCCAGTGCGGGCGCGAACCGTTGCGCTTTTTCGCGGGGCCGCCGGGCTGCTGGCCGTCACCGCGACCGCCGCTGTGCTTGTGGCCGCCGGGCTTGCCATGTTTATGGGCATGCGGCGGACGCTGCTGATGTTGGTGCTCCTGCGCCAGGTCGGCCTCGGTCGGCGGTGGCAGGTCGTGCGGCACCGCTTCGATCTTGTTGCGGGTCAGGCGCTCGATGTCGCGCAGATAGGCACGCTCCGATGGATCGCAGAAGGAGATCGCGGTGCCCTCGCCGCCCGCGCGCGCGGTGCGACCGATGCGGTGAATATAGCTTTCTGGCTCGTTGGGCAGTTCGAAATTGACCACATGGCTGATATCGTCGATGTCGATACCGCGTGCCGCGATGTCGGTCGCCACCAGCACCCGCGCCTTGCCATTGCGGAAGCGCTCCAGCGCGTTCTGGCGGGCGTTCTGCGATTTGTTGCCATGGATCGCGTCCGACACCACGCCCGTCTTGGCCAGATGGGCCGCGACCTTGTTGGCGCCGTGCTTGGTGCGGGTGAATACGATCACCCGGCTCATCGCATTGTCCTTCAGCAATTCGCTCAGCAGCTGGCGCTTCTGCTGCATCGGAACGTAATAGAGTTTCTGCACCACGCGGTCGGCGGTCTTGCCCTGGGGCGTCACTTCGATGCGCTCCGGCTGGTGCAGCATATCGCCCACCAACTTGACGACATCGTCGGGCATGGTGGCGGAAAACAGCATCGACTGGCGTTGTTTGGGCAGCGCGGCGGTAATCTTGCGTACATCGCGGATGAAGCCCATGTCGAGCATGCGGTCGGCCTCGTCGACGATAAATGTGTTCACCGCGTCGAGCCGGACATGTTTCTGCTGCACCAGATCGAGCAACCGGCCCGGCGTAGCGACCAGGATATCCACGCCCTTCGCCATCGCATGGACCTGCGCATTCTGGCTGACGCCGCCCAGAATGACGGCAATCTTCAAATTGAGAAAGCGGCCATAGGTGCGAAGGCTCTCGCCGATCTGCACCGCCAGCTCGCGGGTGGGCGCGAGAATCAGCGCCTTCGCTTCCTTCGGCCGCGGCGGCACATGGCCGACGGACAGCTTCTGCAACAGCGGAATACCAAACGCCGCCGTCTTGCCGGTGCCGGTCTGGGCAATGCCCAGTAGATCGCGCCCGGCCAGGAGCAACGGGATTGTCCGAGTCTGGATGGGGGTAGGTTGGGTATAATTTTCGTCCCTAAGGCTGCGCAGAATCGGTTCGGCAACGCCCAGGGCGGCAAAAACATTGTCAGTCACTTCAAATCCTTAAAACCGATAGGCGCGCAAAAATGCACGCGAAAACGGCTGGTTGCCGCCTTCCACGCACGCTGGAGGGAACGGAGATTAGCTTTGATCCGGCGATAGAGCGGGCCTAACAGCCTGGCCGCCTTGTGCGGTCGCATCGGAACGGTAGCTATATCGGCGTTCTCAGGCTGCCGTCAAGGTCAAATTGCTGCGCCGCAGCATAAATTCCCGCGCTTAACCTGTGGTTAACCCCGTTGCGAGTTTTCAGTTTCTGTAGTCATCATAGTGTTGAACCCTTTCGCAGCCGGACGAAGGGTGGCCATGGGGGTTGTTGCCGGCACGGGCATGACGTCATTCACATGGCACAGTTCGGCAATGAGAATACCCACTCGATCGCGCAAGCATCCGCGAGGGGCAAGGTAAAGTGGTTCAATCCCACAAAGGGCTACGGTTTCATCACGCTCGACAATGGCGGTGACGCGTTCTGTCACGCCTCGGCGCTGCAGGCCGCGGGCCATTCCGAAGTGCCGCAAGGCGCAACTATCATCTGCGATCTTACGGATTCGCAGCGGGGCCTGCAGGTGGTCGCGGTGCATAGCGTGGATCTTTCTACCGCAGAGGCAACGCCATCACGTGGACCGCGCCGCGAATTCGGCGGCGGACGTTTCGGCGGTGGACGCGATTTCGGCGGTGGACGCGATTTCGGTGGTGGCGGCGGCTATCGTGACAGCGCGCCGGCGGGTCCGATGGTCGAAGGCAAGGTCAAGTTTTTCAACGACCAGAAGGGCTTTGGCTTCGTCATGCCCGACAATGGCAGCGGCGACATTTATCTGCACGCCAGCGCCTTGAGGCGCTCCGGGGTGCAGGTGGTCGAGCCGGATCAGCGAATCCGCTATTCGACCCGCCAGGGCAACAAGGGCGTCGAAGTCGATCGGGTTGAGCTGATTTAATCGCCTGGGTCTTTTGGGTCTTGGGTTCGTCGCGCGTACTCACGGGCCTTACGCCAGCTCGGCGCGACGCTCCTGCCCAAGCCCCAAAACTCCACGCGCTAACGGTCGGGCAAGAGGACGCCACAGTGCTTGAGATACGGCCCGGTTGCGAGTGCTGCGATCGCGACCTGCAGCCCGACGCCCCGGACGCGATGATCTGCACCTTCGAATGCACCTTCTGCCGCGACTGTGCTGAAACCCGGCTGGGCGGTGTGTGCCCCAACTGCCGTGGCAACCTACAGCCACGCCCAATTCGGCCTGCGGCTATGTTGGCGGCCAATCCTCCATCAACGAAGCGCGTGTTCAATCCCAATTGCGGAAAGGACGCGGCTTAGGCCGGGGCCGTCTTGGTAATTCCAGGTGCCACGTCGGGATCGTTTTCGACCTCTTTCAGCTTCTCGCGGGCGGCAGCGGCTTCGCGCTGCTTGTTCCACATCGAGGCATAATGCCCGTCCAGGGCCAATAGTTCGGAATGGCGGCCGCGCTCGATGATGCGGCCATGGTCGAGCACCATAATCTCGTCGGCATCGATCACCGTGGAAAGCCGATGGGCGATGACCAGCGAGGTGCGATTGCGGGAAACCTCGCTCAACGCCCCCTGGATTTCCCGCTCGGTGCCGGTGTCGAGCGCGCTGGTCGCCTCGTCCAGCAAAAGGATGGGTGGGTTCTTCAATATGGTACGGGCGATGGCAACGCGCTGCTTCTCGCCGCCCGACAATTTGAGCCCACGCTCGCCCACCATCGAGTCATAACCCATCGGCAGATAGGCAATGAACTTGTCGATCTGGGCCAGGCGCGCGGCCTCCTTGATCTCCGCCTCATTGGCGCCGATGCGGCCATAGGCGATGTTGTAGCGCACCGTATCGTTGAACAGCACCGTATCCTGCGGCACGATGCCGATGGCGGCGCGCAAGGACGTTTGGGTTACGTCGCGAATATCCTGGCCATCAATCGTCACCCGTCCGCTCCTGATATCGTAGAAGCGGTACAGGATGCGGCTGATGGTCGATTTGCCGGCGCCGGACGGCCCGACAATGGCGACAGTCTTGCCGGCGGGCACGGTGAAGCTGATGCCCTTCAGCACCACCCGCTCGG
Source organism: Rhizomicrobium sp. (assembly GCA_036268715.1). GTDB lineage: Bacteria > Pseudomonadota > Alphaproteobacteria > Micropepsales > Micropepsaceae > Rhizomicrobium. Next base: position 11,865 of record DATATP010000068.1, read on the forward strand.
GATCGTAGTTGAATATCACGTCCTCGAACCGGATCTCTCCGCCCGCGACGACCAGCGGTTTTGCATCGGGCTTGTCGCGCACTTCCTGCGGTTGGTTCAGCAGGCGGAACATCGCCTCCATGTCCACCAGACCCTGGGTGATCTCGCGATAGACGGTGCCGAGCAGATTGAGCGGCTGATAGAGTTGAATAATGATGAGGTTGGCGGCGACAAAAGTGCCGACCGATACCTGGCCGTCGCGCACCGCGATGGCCGCCAGCACCAGCACGATGCCCTGGCCGGTCGCCATGATCGCAGCCTGCCCGGTATTGAGCACCGACAGGGAAATCTGGGACTGGATCGACGCCCTGGAATATTTCTCCATCGAGGCGTCGAAACGGCGGGTTTCGTGCAACTCGTTGTTGAAATATTTCACGGTCTCGAAATTGAGCAGGCTGTCCACCGCCTTGGTGTTGGCGTCGGTATCCGACTGGTTCATCTCGCGGCGGAAGGCGATACGCCAGCGGGTGATGGCGAAGGTGAACCATGTATAGGCGATCACCATCGCCACCGCCGTCAGCGCGATCCAGCCATTGAGGCTGGTCAGCAGCATCCAGCTATAGATCACCAGCAACAGGATGGTGGGAAAAATGCTGAATAACGCGAAGGACAGGATGGTATCGATGCCCTTGGTGCCACGCTCGATCACCCGGGAGAGACCGCCGGTTTTGCGTTCCAGATGGAAGCGCAGCGAAAGAATGTGGACATGGGCAAAGGTCTGCACCGCCACTTCGCGCATCGCATGGTATTGCACCTGGGCGAACACGCCGTCACGCACCTGCGCGAAAGCCTGAAGCAGGATGCGCGACAGGGCATAGGCGCCCACAAAGGACAGCACCGTGACAAAGGCGAGCGCCGGTGCACCCTTGCCGAAGGCGTCGACTGCCCAGCCGAAGAATCGCGGCGAAATGGCGGTGACGCCAGTCGCCAACACCAGGAACAGGACAGAAACGAGAACCCGCGCCTTCAGGTCGGGGCGACCCTTCGGCCAGAGATAGGGCATCAAAATCCAGAGCGGACGGAAGGATGGCGCTCCACTGCCCTCTTCTACCGGATGCGCCATTCGTTAATTCCTAATGTCCCATATTGCCGCCGCCGAAAGTGACATAACCGGCGATGAAGGCAAGAATGGCGACCGCCCCCAATATGATCAACCATCGCGGCAATTATTTCTCCGTTGGCAGGTAAGCCAAACCTGTTTAGGAAGAGGCATGCTTTCGCGCAACCCTGTTCTCGACATGGAAAAGAACTCCCCCGCGATCTGCGTCTTTTGTGGCTCGTCCTATGGCAATAACCCGGTGTTCCGCGAAGCCGCGCGCCGGGTCGGCAGCGGCATCGCCGAGGCGGGTTTTTCGATGGTGTTCGGCGGTGGCAGCAATGGACTGATGGGCGATGTCGCCGCCGCGGCCGCTGCTGGCGGCGCCCCCGTGCAGGGCATCATTCCGGCCTTCCTTCAGGCGCTGGAAGGAGAGAGCCCGGTATCGGCGGAAGAAAAACTGATCGTCACGCCCCATATGCAGGAACGCAAGGCGCTGATGTTGCAGATGTCCGATGCGTTTTTGGTGCTGCCGGGTGGACTCGGCACGTTCGACGAATTCTTCGAGGTGGCGACCGAAGCGCAGCTTGGCGTGCATCGCAAACCGATCATCGTGGTCAATGTGGATGGCTATTTCGATGCGCTAGACGCGATGCTGCGGTCGACGGTGGAGAAGGGCTTCGCCAAGCCGCTGATCCTGGAACTGTATCACCTGGCGAACGGCCCGGAAGCCGCGCTGCTGGCGCTGAAGGAAGCCCTGGCCGTTCTGAGTTAGCTATTGATTCAAATCCGCGCGCCGTCGCGATAAAGTTTGTAGGTGATCGAATCCGTCAAGGCCTCGAACGAGGCGTCGACGATGTTGGCCGACACGCCCACGGTGGACCAGCGGTTGCCGCGGCCATCGGCGCTTTCCACCATCACGCGGGTGACCGCTTCGGTGCCGCTGGTCAGGATGCGCACTTTATAATCCACCAGCCGGAGATCGGCGAGAAAGGCCGAATATTTTCCGAGGTCCTTGCGCAGCGCTGCATCCAGCGCATTGACCGGACCGTTGCCGGTCGCGACATTGACGAGATTCTGTCCCGCGACGTTGAGTTTCACTACGCCTTCGGAAATGGTGGCATACTCGCCGCGCGAATTTTTCTGCCGTTCCGCCGAAACGCGAAAACTTTCCACTTCGAAATAATCCGGCGCTTGGCCCAGGGCGCGCCGCGCCAAAAGCTCGAACGAGGCCTCGGCGCCGTCATAGGCGTAGCCGAGAAATTCCCGGTGCTTGACCTCCTCCAACAGGCGCGACACCCGCTCATCCTTGGCGTCGATGTCGATGCCCGCCTCCGCCAACCGCACCATCAGATTGGAACGGCCTGCCTGGTCGGACACAGGAATGACGCGCTTGTTGCCCACCGTTTCCGGCGGTACATGTTCATAGGTGCCGGAATCTTTCAGCACCGCCGAGGAATGAAGCCCGCCCTTGTGGGTGAAAGCCGAGGCTCCGACATAGGGCGCGTGCCGGTCCGGCGCGCGGTTGAGGATTTCATCCAGCAGGCGCGAAACCTGAATCACGCGGGCGAGGTTTTCCCGGGTGATGCCGGTCTCGAATTGCGAAGCAAAAGGCTCCTTCAGCATCAGGTTGGGAATCAACGAACAGAGATTGGCGTTGCCGCAGCGTTCGCCCAATCCGTTCAAGGTGCCCTGAATCTGGCGCACACCGCCGCGCACTGCCGCCAGGCTGACGGCGACGGCCTGTTCAGTGTCGTTGTGGGCGTGGATGCCCAGCGCCGCGCCCGGCAATTCCGCCTTCACCTCCGAGACGATGCGGTAGACGGTTTCCGGCATGTTGCCGCCATTGGTGTCGCACAGCACGATCCAGCGCGCGCCGGCCTCATGGGCGGCATCGATACAGGCCAGGGCGTAATCTGGATCGGCCAGATAGCCGTCGAAAAAATGCTCGGCATCGAGCAGGGCTTCGCGCTTCTTCGCCACCGCTGCCGCGACGGACTGGGCGATATTATCGATGTTCTCGCCCCGCGGAATTTCCAGCGCGACATCGACCTGATAGGCGGACGCCTTGCCGACCAGGCACACGGCATCGGCCTTTGCGTCCAGCACCTGGGCCAACGACGGATCATTGGCGGCGCTGCGTCCCGACCGCTTGGTCATGCCGAAGGCGGTGAAGCGCGCCTTTTTCAGCGGCGGGCGCTCGGCAAAAAAGGCCGTGTCGGTCGGATTGGCGCCGGGCCAACCGCCTTCGATGTAATCCAGCCCCAGCCCGTCCAGCGCCAGCGCGATCTGGCGCTTGTCCTCGACCGAGAAATCGACGCCTTGAGTCTGCGCTCCATCGCGCAGAGTGGTGTCGAAAAGATAGAGACGCTCAACCATTGCAAGGCTCCGCCATGATTACAGGCGCGGACCTCCGCCAATATTTGTCGTGGCCGGCCTCCGAGCCGGCAATCCAACTCCGCATCACGGTTGAGACGGATGGCCGGGTCAAGCCCGGCCATGACATGAGAGGAGTCACTGCTTCACCTCCCAGGTCGTGCCTTGCGGCGTATCCTTCAGCACGATGCCTTTGGCGAGCAGTTCGTCGCGAATGCGATCGGACTCGGCAAAATTCTTCGCCTTGCGGGCATCGTTGCGGGCTTCGACCAAAGTTTCAATCGCGCCATCCTCATCCCCCAAATATGCTGTCGCTTGCCTAATTTCGGACTCTTGTGTCGTGGACTGAACGTCAAGCCACGAAATACCGATAAACTCACCGGAACGCGCTAGCTGTTGAGCGGAAATGTAATCCCCCTTCCGAGCTTCGTCAGCCAGCCTGTGCATTTCTGCGATTGCTTGCGGCAAGTTTAGATCATCGTCCAAAGCTGCCTTGAACCCCTCGGATAGTTGAGTATCCGTGCCGAAGTCCACGAAAGAAGGCATCAACTCTTCTTTCCACCTTGCTAATATCTTCTCGGCAGCCTTAAGGCCTGCAATGGTCCAATCTATCGGTTGGCGATAATGCGTCTGCAACATCGCGAGCCGACATATATTCCCGCTCCAGAATCTTCCGCCAAAATCCACTCCTTCCAAGAGGTTTCGGATCGTCACGAAATTGCCCAGGCTCTTGGACATCTTCTCGCCTTCGACCTGCAGGAAGCCATTGTGCATCCAGACCTTCGCCAGCGAATGATTGTGGTGCGCGCCTTCGCTCTGGGCGATTTCGTTTTCGTGATGGGGGAACATCAGGTCGATGCCGCCGCCATGAATGTCGAACGTCTCGCCCAGATATTGCCCCGCCATCGCCGAACATTCGATATGCCAGCCGGGACGGCCGCGTCCCCAAGGGGAATCCCAGCCGGGAAGTTCGGACGGCGAAGGCTTCCACAGCACGAAGTCCATCGGATTCTTCTTGTAAGGCGCCACCTCCACTCGGGAGCCCGCGATCATCTCGGTCAGGCTGCGGCGGGACAGTTTGCCGTAATCGGACTTGGAGGCGACATCAAACAGCACATGGCCCTCGGCAGGATAAGCATGGCCGGCCGCGATTAGGCGTTCGATGATCGCGATCATTTGCGCGATATGCTCAGTGGCGCGGGGTGCAACGGTCGGCGGCAGGCAACCCAGGGCCGCGACGTCCCCATCATAGATGCGCGCGGTTTCGTCCGTCAGTTCGCGGATGGATATGCCGCGCTCCGCCGCCCGCGCGTTGATCTTGTCATCCACGTCGGTGATGTTGCGGACATAGGTAACGTGATCCGCGCCATATTCATGCCGCAGCAGCCGGAACAGCACATCGAACACGATGGCCGGGCGCGCATTGCCGATATGGGCGAAGTCATAGACGGTGGGCCCGCACACATACATCCGCACATTGGCGGGATCGAGCGGGACGAAATCCTCCTTGGTCTTGGTCAGGGTATTGTAGAGGCGGAGGGGCATGGCGGTCTTTTACAGCGATTTGTGGATTCTCCGAATTCGCTTCGCAAATTCGACACTCCCCCGAGGGGAGGATTGGAGGGGCGGCGATGAGGACGAGCAGAAGGGGTTTTGCAGCGTCAGCTGCAAATCGAAATCCGGCGGATGGGACGAAAGCTCGTCACGCGGTTTTTCCTTCCAGCCGCGCCAGGGCTCTCGCGCGCCCGATCAGGGGTAGCAGCTTTTTAAGCTCCGGTCCATCGCCCCGGCCGGTCAACGCCAGGCGCAGGGGATGAAACAGCGCCCGGCCCTTGGCGCCCGTGTCGGTCGTGATGGCACGGGTCCAGGTGGGCCAGGTGGTTTCGTCCCAGGGCTCGGGGGGCAGCAACGCGGCAGCGGCCGTCGTGAGTTTTGTATCCTCGATCACCGGCTCGACTGGGCCGGTCACCAGCGGCAGCAGCGCGGCGGCATCCGACAGCCGGTGGAGGTTCGGTTTCACCGCATCCCAGAATGCTTCGCCCGCGCCGGCGGGAAGGCCCTCCAGCACGCTCAGCGCGGCCAGACACGGCGCCACGGATTCGTAAGGCAAACGGTGCAATAGCTTGGCGTTCAACGCCTTCAATTCCGCCAGTTCGAAATGGGCCAGCGCGCGGCCCATTTTCTCGAAAGCAAAGTCGCGCGCCAGTTCGTCCAGCGACAGCGCGGGCTCGATCGCATCGGAGGTGCCGACCTTGGCAAGATAAGAAGCCAGAGCCAGCGCTTCGATGCCATCGTCGCGCAGCGATGCCAGCGATAGCGAGCCTTCCCGCTTGGACAGCATCTCGCCCTGCGCCGTCTGGAACAGGGCATAATGGGCGAAAGCCGGACGCGGCGCGCCAAGGGCGTCAAAGATTTCGATCTGGGGCGCCGTGTTGGTGACATGATCCTCGCCACGGATGATATGCGTTACGGCGAAATTGATGTCATCGACCACCGACGGCATGGTGTAGAGGAAGCGCCCATCCTCGCGGATCAGCACCGGGTCGGACAGGCTGGCGGTATCGATCTCGACCGGACCGCGGATCAAATCGGTCCAGCCGACCTTGTCGTGACTGAGCCTGAAACGCCAATGCGGCTTGCGGCCTTCGGCTTCAAGAGCGGCACGCTGATCGGCCGTCAGCGCCAACGCGGCGCGGTCATAGATGGGGGGCTTGCCCGCCGCCATCTGGCGCTTGCGGCGGCGATCAAGTTCGGCAGCCGTTTCATAGCAGGGATAAAGCCGGCCCACTTTTTTCAACTGTTCGGCGGCTTCATTGTGGCGCGTGCTGCGCTCCGACTGGCGGGCGAAAATATCGTGGGAAAGGCCCAGCCATGCGAGGTCTTCGATGATCGCCTTTTCAAATTCGGGCTTGCTGCGGGTGTCGTCGGTGTCATCGATGCGCAGCATGAACTTGCCGGCCCGCTGCCGCGCGAAAAGATAATTGAGCATGGCGGCCCGGCCATTGCCGATATGCAGATAGCCGGTGGGAGACGGGGCGACGCGAACGGTGACGGTCATCGCGCGTCCCTGAAGGCATTGGTGATCGGATAACGGCGGTCGCGGCCGAAATTGCGCGACGAAATCTTCACACCTGGCGGTGCCTGGCGGCGTTTATATTCCGAGACATAGAGAAGCTGCTCGATCCGTTTCACCGTCACGGGTTCGTATCCCTTCGCGACGACCTCGTCGAAGCCCATCTCGCGCTCCACAAGACATTCCAGGATGCCGTCGAGAATCCCATAAGGCGGCAGGGAATCCTGATCGGTCTGCCCAGCGCGGAGTTCGGCGGTGGGCGGCTTGTCAAGAATGCGCTCGGGGATCACGCGGCCGCTCGGACCCAGCGCACCCTCGGGCGAAAATTGGTTTCGCCAGCGCGCCAGCGCGAACACTTCGGTCTTGTAGATGTCCTTCAGCACGTTGTAGCCGCCGCACATGTCGCCATACAGGGTGGCATAGCCGACGCTCATTTCGCTCTTGTTACCGGTGGTCAGCACCATCGGGCCGAATTTGTTGGAGATCGCCATCAAAATAAGGCCGCGGATGCGTGACTGGATGTTTTCCTCCGTCGTGTCGGCCCCGCGGCCTGCGAATATGGGCGCGAGGGTCTCGCCCATGGCGACGACGGCACGCTCGATCTCGATCGTCTCGTAGGGACAACCCAGCAGCCGGGCGCAGGCATCTGCATCCTCCAGACTGTCGCGCGACGTGTAACGCGACGGCAGCATCACACAGCGCACCCGGCCCGCGCCCAGCGCATCCGCGGCCACTGCCGCCGACAGCGCCGAATCGATCCCACCGGACAGACCCAGCACCACGCCAGGAAAGCGATTCTTGTTCACATAATCGCGCAGCCCCAGCACCATCGCATGATAGACGGCGCTGGAGCGATCCTCCCCAGCCGTCCGCGCGCCGGGCGCGCATTGCCATTTGCCAGCAGCATCGCGCCGCCACTCGGTGATGGCGAGGTCTTCGCGCCAGCCGGGCAGCGCAACCGCCACACTGCGATCAGCGTTCAGAACGAAAGACGCGCCGTCGAACACCAGCTCATCCTGGCCGCCCACCTGGTTCAGATAAATGAGCGGCAGGCCGCTTTCGGTCACCCGCGCCGCGGCGAACTGAAGACGCATATCCTCCTTGCCCGCTTCGAAAGGCGAGCCGTTGGGCACGCAAAGAATCTCCGCTCCCGTCTCGGCCAGGCATTCGGTGACGGCGTCGGTCCATATATCTTCGCAGACCGGCACGCCGACTCGAAGCCCGCGGATGTTCAGCGGACCCGGCATGGGGCCGGGAAAGAACACGCGCTTCTCGTCGAACACGCCATAGTTGGGCAGGTCGTGCTTGAAACTGCGCGCGGCGACGCGGCCCCCGTCCAGCAGCAGCGCGGCGTTGTACAGCCGGTCTTTCTCCACCCAGGGCGCCCCGATCAGGATGGCGGGCCCGCTAGCGGTATCTGCCGCAAGACTTTCGATGGCGGCGCGAGCGTCGGCCTGCAGCGCGGGCTTCAGCACCAGATCCTCCGGCGGATAGCCGGTGATGAACAGTTCGGAGAACAGGATCAGGTCGGCCTGCGACGCGGTCAGGCGGGCGGCGCGCGCCTTGGCCAGGTTGCCGGTAATGTCGCCCATCACCGGATTGAGCTGCGCCAATGCAATGCGGAAGCGATCAAGCATGGCGCTGTTTAGAACATTATCGATTCAGGGGGAAACCGCCCTCGAGACTCTCAGGGACAGAAGGCGCGTGCGCCTCAGCCAGCTACGGCAATCCGGCGCTCGGCCTCAGGCAGCGGCAAGCTTGCATCCGCGGCTTCCTCGATTAAGAGCGCGGTCTTCACCGCCTGGGCGGCCTGTTCGGCGGTCACCATCGGAAGGCTGCCGTCCCGTGCCGCGGCAACGAAGCCGGCCACGGACTCGCCCAGCGGATCGCCCATTTCCAGCACGCCAAGGGGGCGCGGCGTCGTGTTGGTCACCTTGCGGGTCAGGAAATCGATCTCGACCTCGCCATCGGCATAGACCGCGCGCATGCCACGGCGACGTTCCCGGGCCACCCGGCTCGTATCCAGCCGGGCAATGGTGCCGTTGGCGAAGCTGAGCACGGCGGACACCTGATCGGCATGAGGGCCATATTGCACGATGCCTTCCGCGTCCACCGCCGACACTGCGCCAGGCACCAGGGCATGCACCAGATCAAGATCATGGATCATCAGGTCCAGCACGGCGCTCACATCCTCGCCGCGGCCGGTCCAGGGGCCGTGACGCCAGCACGACACTTCCAGGGGCGTCTCGGCAAGGTTCAGCAGGCCGGTGCGGGCGAACACGAAGCGTTCCTGATGGCCCACAGTCAGCACCTTGCCCGTAATCTGGGCCAGCCCCACCAATTCATCGGCTTCCTCCACCGTGGTAGCGAGGGGCTTTTCAACCAGCACATGCGCCCCCGCGTTGAGGAAGGCGCGCACGATCTGCGCGTGTGTGATGGCAGGGGAACAGACGCTGACCAGATCGACCTTGCCCAGCAACTCGCGCCAGTCGGCGACGGCCGGCACGCCATAGCCGGCTGACGCCTTCAGCCGGATTTCGGCATTGGGATCGGCGAGTGCATATAGCTCCACGCCATCCATCGCCTGATATTTGGTGGCGTGGTGGCGCCCGAATGCACCGACGCCGATAACGGCAGCCTTGAGAGGGCCATTTTCCGGTACGCGGCGGCGAAGAAACATCCGAACCCCTGGCAGACAAACCCGGCGGATTAAGACCTGTGGCGGCGGTAACCACCACTGATAATATATTTCCCCTTGTTACACCCTGGTCTTGCAGGGACAAGGTATTGAACTAATTCACTTTTCCTGAGAACTCGCCATCAGGGAGGCCAGGGCTGCGACAATCAGATAGGCGAGCATCAAGGGAGCCAGGCCGATCAGCACCGCTCCGCTGATGTCCGTGAAAGCACTGCAGGCAAGCCATGGATAGGCCGAGCCCACAAACAGAAACTGAATGCCGATCACCGCGATCACGCCCAGGAGACAGGCACGCAAAGTCGGTCCCACGGCCTGCGGCCGGCTCGCCGCCTCCAGCCGGATGATTCCCGCCGTCAGCTTGAGGCGCGAGCAGGCCGACGCAAGAAAGATCACCGCCAGTAGCCAGACGAAGCTAGCGGCAAAGACCCGCCCGCCATCCATCGAGCAGCCATCCAGCGCCGTCACCAGCGCCCGCTGGCCCGGCACCACGAAAAAGATCGCATTCTCCAGCGCGCCAGCGCTCCCCCGTTCCATCGCTTGGGGCGCCACCAGCGCCTGATCCAGAAAGCTGAGAAACACGAAAATGAGGAATACGCTTTCGTTGAAGCTCGGGATCAAATGGTGGGGCTTGAAGCGATCCAGTCCCGTCCCGCGGGGCAGCCCTCCCGCCGCGCCGAAGCCGCCCACAAACAGAAGGCCCATCGCCGCGAACAGCAGAACACAGATGCCGATGGCGAACAGCGAGGACCCAAAGGCGAGGCCGCGCGCCAGCGCGATGCGCATGGCATGCGCCCCGGCGAAGAGGCAGAATATGATCCAGCCTTTCGCCAAAAGGCGCGCGATACCCATCATTCCTCTAGTGTCGTGGTTTCGAACTTCGCAATATTACCGATATCAAACTCCAGGCGAAGTTCGAAACCGAAACGACACTAGAATTAATGGGTTGCCAGTGTCCTTCGATTCTGAAATTCGCCAAGTGCCCGATATCAAAATCATGCGAATTTTTGAATCGGGACACTGCCTACGCGGAAGCCGCCAGTCCCGCGTCCTTCATGCGTTCGTCCCTGAGACCCTGCGCGATCAGGAAAGCCAATTCCAGTGCCTGGCTGGCGTTCAGCCGCGGATCGCAGGCGGTCTGATAACGTGTCTTGAGGTCCAGCTCCTTGATCGCCTGGGCGCCGCCCAGACATTCCGTCACGTCTTGGCCGGTCATTTCGAAATGCACTCCGCCCGCATGGGTGCCTTCGGCACGATGCACGGCGAAGAAGCTGCGCACCTCCTCCAGGATGCGGTCGACGGGCCGGGTCTTGTAGCCGGACTTGAGCTTGATGGTATTGCCGTGCATCGGATCGGACGACCACACCACATGCGCGCCCTCGCGCCTTACGGCGCGGATCAACGGCGGCAGCTTTTCGGCGATCTTGTCGGAGCCGAAACGGGCGATCAGGGTCAACCGGCCGGGGACGTTGTGCGGATTGAGGGCGGCGATCAGCCGCAAAAGATCGTCGGGCTCCAGGCTGGGGCCGCATTTGAGGCCGATGGGATTCTTGATCCCGCGCATGAATTCGACATGCGCTCCGTCCGCCTGGCGGGTACGGTCGCCGATCCAAAGCATGTGCGCGCTGGTGTCGTACCAGTCGCCGCTGGTGGAATCGATGCGGGTCATCGCCTGCTCGTAAGGCAGATGCAGCGACTCATGGCTGGTGTAAAAGTCGGTAGTGCGCAATTGCGGCACGGAATCGGAGGTGATGCCGCACGCCGCCATGAAATCAAGCGTTTCGGTGATGCGTTGGGCGAGACCTTGGTATTTTTCGCTGGCCGGCGAGTCCGCGATGAAGCCCAGCATCCAACGATGGACATTGTGCAGATCGGCATAGCCGCCTTGCGCAAAGGCGCGCAACAGATTCAGCGTGGCCGCCGACTGGGCGGTCGCCTGCATCAGGCGCTGGGGATCGGGAACACGCGCTTCCGGGCTGAACTCGCCTGCGTTGATATTGTCGCCGCGCCAGGACGGCAGGGTGACGCCATCTATCGTCTCGAAATCATCGGAACGGGGTTTGGCGAACTGACCGGCGATCCGGCCAACTTTCACCACCGGCAGCGCCGCCGCGAAAGTCAGCACCACCGCCATCTGGAGCAAAACCCGGAAAGTGTCTCGGATGTGATCGGGATGAAATTCGGCGAAGCTCTCGGCGCAGTCGCCGCCCTGGAGCAGGAAGCCTTTGCCCTCCGCCACCGCGCCCAGCGCCGACAAGAGATTGCGCGCCTCGCCCGCGAACACCAGCGGCGGATGGCTCCTCAGCCGCGCCAGCACCGCATCCAGCGCCGCCTTGTCGGGATAGTCCGGCAGCTGGCGGGCCGGCTTGTCCTGCCAGCTTTGCGGACTCCAAGTCTGGGCCACGTCCTTCTCCTTTGGCGGGTGGATATAGGAGATCGGGCTAGGTTTTACCAGAACAGGCTGAATCGGCGGTGAAGAACCGGTAAAATACGTAATTCAGCCTATTGCGGGCAGTTTCAAACAACACCGATCCGGAAGGCACGCAACGAAAAAACGGCCGCGCAGAATAGCTTCGGACAGTGTTCAGGCTCCCTTGTCCCGGCGCCGCGCCGCGTCGTCCAACACGTCCGACAAGCTTCGCGGCCCTGGTGACCAGCGTTTGGCCCGATCGGCGGCATGCTGCAGATCGTGCTCGCTCAAGGCGCGCGAGATATTGTTGGTGGTGTTGACGAAACTCATGCGCTGGTTGCCGGTGGCGCGCTCGATCGCGGCGTACATGTAATATGCCGCCTTGTCATTGTCCTGCGGCAATGCCCCGCCACGAAAATAGGCCTGTGCGATATTGACCAGCGCGAAGGGGTTGCCCTGTTCACCCGCCTTCACCGACCAGACCATGCCCTGATACTTATCGGAAGCGACGCCGCGCCCCGAAAGATAGAGATAGCCGACTTGCTCCTCGGCGTTGGCGTTGCCACTGGCGGCGGCCTTGTTGAAGAGATCGAACGCCTTGCCATCGTCCTCGGCCACACCATCACCGTTGAGATAGGCGGCCGCGAGCCGGCCCTGAGCCATCACATCGCCCGCCTCGGCTGCCTTGCCCAGCCATTGCGCTCCAGCCGCCTTGTCCTGCAATCCGGTACAATTCTCCAACAGCAGCATGCCGTAGAGCCGCATGCCTTCGACATCGCTACGCTCTGCCAGCGGACGAAAATTGGCGCGGGCAAGCGCAAACTTCCGGTCGCGCATCGCAGCCTCGCCGGAGGGCGCGCTGGGAGAAGTCGGGGGTGATACATCGGCCGGCGGCGGCGGATTGGTGCAGGCCGTGTTGGTGATGGTGATCGTGGTGTCCGCGAAAACCGGTGAAGCAAAGCACAAAGCGCCAGCCGTCAAGCAAAGCGCAAGCATAGTGATTCTCATGATTGCCCCCAACTATCGAAATCCACCCCGCGATCCTTACAGGATAAATTCAGACAGGCCGGTTTCCAATGCGGGACCGGATTACCTTTCGGTAATTATAGCGGGAAAGTCCGAGCGCCGGCCCCCTCGACAGCGATCTCCCACATCTTTTCATAGGCCGCCTCCAGCCCGCGGCGGAAACGGTCGGCGTCGAAAAGAGGGGTGGTGGCGCGGCCGGCATCGAGCCGTTTGCGCAAATTTTTCAACCGCGTCCGGTCGCGCGCTAGGACGAGCGCAAGCGATTCATAGTCCGCAAGGTTGTGCGTCGCCAGTTCGGGCAATCCGACCGCCTGCAGCAGGCTGGCGGCGACGCGTCCGGCAAAGCTCGTCCCCAAACAGGTGACCAGCGGCAAGCCCATCCAGAGCGCGTCGCTGGCACCGGTATGGGCATTGTAGGGCTGCGTATCCAGGAACAGGTCGGCGGCGCCATGACGCGCCAGATGCTCGGCCAGCGTCACGCGAGGCGCGAACACCAGACGCGACGAAACGATGCCTCGCGTTTCCGCCGCCAGACAGAGATTGCGGCGCGCCTCGTCATTGTCTGCCAGCAGCCACAGCACGCTGCCGGGGACAGCAGCGAGAAGCCGCATCCAGACATCGAATACCGGCGCGGTGATTTTCCAATTGTTGTTGAAGCTGCAGAACACAAAAGCGCCCTGCGGCAGCCCCAGCTCGGCGCGCGGCGGAGTCGGCGGAAGGGGGCGATGGGAGTCGTTCACCTGATAGCAGCCCGGCAGATGCACGATCTTTTCGCTGAAATGGGTGGCGTCTTCGCGCGGGACGACGATCTCGTCGGCGAGAATATAGTCGATGAAGTCGCAGCCCATGGTGCCCGGGTAACCCAGATAGCTCGCCTGCACCGGACAGGAACGATGGGCGAGGATCGCCGGGCGCGCGCCCTGGGTATGACCCTTAAGGTCGATGGCGATATCCACTTCCAGCGCCCGCAGCAATTTTGCGGCCTCAGCATCGCTCACTGTCGCAATATCGTGGAAGGCATCGAAGGCGCTGGCGATGCGGGCGCGCATCGCACCGTCATCGGGTCGGCCGAACGATAGCCCGATCACTTCGAACCGGCTTCGGTCGTGACGTTCGAACAACTCCGCCGCCAGATAGGCGGTGGCGTGATCCTGAAAATCGGATGACAGATAGGCGATGCGAATGCGCTCGCGTCGCACCGGCCGCCGCGGCGGCAGCGCCAGATTCCGCGGCACGGCCGCGACGACGAAGTTCTCCGCACAACGAAGCTGCAAGGCCGGATCGCCGCTGAAGCCCAGAAACAGCAGCGGCGCGATCACGGCGCTGCCGTTGCGGACGATCTCTTCCAGTCGCGGCATCAGCAAAGCGACGCGCTTCCAGTCGCAGGCGTGCAGCGCCGCCCCGGCAAGACAGCCGAACGCATCGGCATGGCGTGGATCGAAAGACAGCGCCCGGGCGAAACTGTCGGCGGCGGCGCCCCAACGCCCAATCTGCTGCAGGGCCGCGCCCCGGTTGTAATGGGCCGCAGCATTGTGCGGTGTCAGCGCCAACAGCCGATCGTAATTCGTCACCGCTTCAGCGTACCGTCCCAGCAGCGCCAGCGCGATGCCCCGATTGTTCCAGGCATGGGCCAGCCGGGGCTGCAATGCCAGCACAAGTTCATAGGCGGCCAGCGCCTCCTCTGTCCGGTTAAGGGTCTGCAGCATCGCGCCGCGATTATAATGTGCCTCCGCAAAATCGGGCCGCAGCGCGAGTGCGGTTTCCACCGCAGCCATGGCCTCGCTTCGCTTTCCTTCCGACCAGAGCTGATGGGAAAGCGCATATTGTGCCTCGGCATCGCTCATGGCGCGGCGGCGGGTTTGGAATAGCTTTTCTCGCGCATCGTGACGAGTTCTTCCGCCGCGGTGGGATGGAGGGCAATGGTGGAATCGAAATCCTTCTTGGTCGCGCCCATGCGGATCGCCACGGCGGCGGCCTGCACGATCTCCGATGCGTGGTCGCCGAAGATGTGACAGCCCAGCACCTTGCCGGTCGCGGCATCCACCACCAGCTTCATTAGGGTGCGCACATCGCGCCCGCCCAGTGTGTGCAGCAGCGGCCGGAAGGTGGATTTATAGACATCGATACTGTGACCCATCAGCAGCGCCTTCTGCTCGGAAAGGCCGATGGAGGCAAGCTCGGGCGTGGTGAACACCGCGCTCGGCACATGAAGATGGTCGGGCTTTGTGGGATTGTTCTTGAATGCGGTCTCGACGAAACACATCGCTTCATGAATGGCGACGGGCGTCAGCTGCAGGCGGTCCGTAACATCGCCCACGGCATAGATATGGGGCGCCGTGGTGCGGGAATATTCGTCCACCACCACCTCGCCCTTCTTGCCCAACTCCACGCCCGCCTTCTCGACATGCAGCGCCTGGGTGTTGGGCATGCGGCCGATGGCGAGCATGATCTGGTCGCATTCGATGGTCGCGCCCTTGTTGGTTTCGGCATGCAGGCAATGGCCGCGCTTCTCGACCTTGGCGAACTCGCAGCCCAGCAGCACCTCCAGCCCGCGCTGCTTCATCGATTCGCAGAGCGCATCGCGCAGATCGTCATCGAAACCGCGCAACGGCTTCTCGCCGCGATAGACGATCGATACATGGCTGCCCAGGCCGTGGAAGATATGGGCGAATTCCAGCGCGATATAGCCACCGCCCGCGATCAGGATGCGTCGGGGCAGTTCGTCGAGATGGAACGCCTCGTTGGAGGTGATGCACAATTCGCCGCCGGGAATGGGATGGGTGGTGCCCATCTCGCGGGTGGGGCTGTTGCCGGTGGCGATAAGAATTTTCCCAGCCGTGACCCGGCGATCTTCATTGAGCAGAAGCAGGGTGTGCGCGTCCTCGAACACAGCGCGATCGGCGAAAACGGTGACGCCCGCGCGCTGGACATTCCGGGTATAGAGGTCTTCCAGACGCGCGATCTCGCGGTCCTTGTTGGCGATGAGGGTGGGCCAATCGAATTTGCAGTCGCCGAAGTCCCAGCCATAGCCTTTGGCGTCAACGATATTTTCCGAGAACTGGCTGGCATAGACCAGTAGCTTCTTAGGAATACAGCCGCGGATCACACAGGTGCCGCCCATGCGCGATTCTTCGGCCAGAGCGACGCGCGCGCCGGCGAGTGCGGCCATGCGGCCAGCCCTCACCCCGCCGGAGCCGCCGCCGATGACGAAAAGGTCGTAGTCGAATTTTATGGGCATACCAGGATCCAAGTTGGAGGGACGGGGCGGTTCACACGCGGTTGCTATGAACCGCTACGCTCGCTGCCCGGCCATGACACGTTCTATTGCCGTTCGATCACTTCCACCTCGCCAGGACCGGCTACCAAGAGCGTACCGGCGATGCCGATGAATAAGCCATGCTCGACCACGCCCGGCACCACGCGGATGCCGGCGGCAAGCTTGGCCGCATTCTGGATAGCGCCCAAGGCGCAATCGTAGAGCATATTGCCACTGTCGGTCTTCACCGGCTCGCCGTCTTTGAGGCGCAGCATCACCGGTACTTGCGGATAGCCAAGCGTCTTGAAAGTTTCGACGAGATGGGCTGCGGTCGTTTT
>DATATP010000069.1:0-5971 GCA_036268715.1 Rhizomicrobium sp.
CCGGGCAACCAGTCGGGCGCGTCATAAGACTCTTGTTTTTTTCCTCCACAGAACGACTTTAGGGGCATGACATTATCCAGCCTTGCCTCCGTGACTCCAAAAGCGGCGGAGTCGCCGATTCCCTTCGATAACAGCTATGCCCGCCTGCCAGAGGCGTTCTATCAGCGAGTCCGCCCGGTACGGGTGGCCGCACCCGAACTCCTGCGCCTCAACGAAGCATTGGCAACGCAATTGCGCATCGATCCGGACTTCCTGAAGAGCGCTGAAGGCGTCGCGATCCTTGCAGGCAATGCTATCGCCCCGGATTCGGAGCCGATCGCACTTGCCTATGCCGGGCATCAATTCGGACACTTCGTCCCGCAACTTGGGGACGGGCGGGCCGTATTGCTCGGCGAAGTGGCCGACGTCAGGGGTCGGCGCTACGATCTTCAGCTCAAAGGTTCAGGGCCGACGCGGTTTTCAAGGCAGGGTGATGGGCGCGCGGCGCTTGGGCCCGTCTTGCGCGAATACATCGTCAGCGAAGCCATGGCCGCGTTGGGGATTCCGACCACCCGGTCATTGGCGGCGATCCTCACCGGCGAGAAAGTCGTGCGTGAGCGCATGCTGCCTGGCGGCATATTGACCCGTGTGGCGTCGAGCCATTTGCGCGTCGGTACGTTCCAGTATTTTGCGGCCCGTGGCGATGGAGAAAACCTGCGCACTCTCGCCGATTACGCCATTGACCGGCATTACCCCGAAGCCCGCAACGCCGAAAACCCCTATCGCGCTTTCTTTGAAGCGGTCGTGAGCGGCTTCGCCGATCTCGTCGCGCGCTGGATGCTGGTCGGTTTCATCCATGGCGTTCTGAACACCGACAATACGTCGATCGCTGCCGAGACGATCGATTACGGCCCGTGCGCCTTCATGGATGCGTATCATCCAGACAAGGTGTTCAGTTCGATCGATCAGTTCGGCCGTTATGCATTCTCGAACCAGCCCGGCGTGATCCGATGGAATCTGGCGCGATTGGCGGAGGCGCTGCTGCCGCTTCTCGACGCCGATCAGGATAAAGCGATCGCGGCGGCGAACGAATGCCTGGAGAGGTTCGAGGCATGCTATCAGCGGGCCTATGCAGTGGGCATGGGCAAAAAGCTTGGCTTTGCACAACGCGCGATGACGACCGAGCGCTCGCACGGGACCTGTTGCAGCGCATGTCTGAGAACGGGGCGGATTTCACAGCGACGTTCCGGCCGCTGAGTGAGACGTCGGTCGAGCCCGCCCCGGATGCGGAGGTGCGCAAGCTGTTCAGCGATCCATCAGCCTACGACACATGGGCGCCGCGCTGGCGGGAGCGGCTGGCGCAGGAAGCGCAGGCGCCGGAAGCGCGCCGTACGCTCATGCGCTCGGTCAATCCCATGTTCATTCCGCGCAATCACCGCATTGAGGCGCGATCCGCGACGCTGAGTTCGGTCGATTTGATGCATTCCAGGAATTGAATGAGGTGCTGGCGCGGCCTTTCGGGGATCAGCCCGACTTTGCGCAGTATGCGCAACCGCCTGCCCCTGATGAAGAGGTCCTCCAGACGTTCTGCGGCACCTGATCGTTCAGGTGGTCCTCTGTACCGCGCCCGTTATGAGAACGCGCCGAACAATGACCCCCGCCCCTAGGTTAGCGCCCGCTACGAATTGAAATCGTTAGGAAAAGGCACAACACGGTGGGTCACATCATTGCGGGAAACGTGACTGTGAAAACGCGCCGAATATTGCCCCCCATCGCTGTCGCCCGCTATGAATTGAAATCGTAAAAGCCACAATACAGTAGGGTCACATCACGCGCGAAACGCGACCCCACCGAAATCCCGAATTACTTTGTATGGTCAATGATATGCACTGCCCCGCGAGTGGGGTCACGCATGGAAACAATTTCACACCTTGCGCGTGTCGGTGTGGCCGGCCGCCAGCTAGACCCGCGCACTGCTCGGGACTGGGATCATCGCCGCCGCTTGCCCCTCGCCAGCGCCTTCATCAGCGCCGCCACCGTCGGCGCGTCGACCGCTCCGGTGATCCGCATCCGGCCGCCGCTCGCAAACTCGATCTCGATCACGCCGGCTCTCTCGGCTGCGGTGGCCGGGGAGACTGCTTCAGGCTCTGGCGTGACAGATACCGGATGGAATGCCGCCGGCACTCGCGTTCGCTCGCACAACTCTTGGCGCCAGCGGAATAACTGTTCGACCGCATTGGTGGTTCGCGCGCTTCGCCATCGGCTCGGCGGCAACTGCGCAAAGCTGAACAATCGATCGCCGGCTTCTTCCAGGCTGTCGGCGACGGGGCGGTGCTTGAGCCGCCATTTGCGGATCCATCCCAAACGGCGGCGATCGCTTTCTCCAATCCCGGCGCGCCATCGACGATGAGAAACGCCGGTCGACGCAGGCCGCGTTTGATCAGATCGTCGAGCACCGCCCGCCAAGCATCGGCGGATTCGCCGCCCATGTCCTTGACCGTGAGCAGCACCTTCTGACCGTCCGCGCGCACGCCAATCACCACGAGCAGCGAGATCGAGGTGGCCTTGCGGTCGAGCCGGACCCGGACGACCGTACCGTCGAGGATGAGCCGCACCATCGGCTCCGCCGCCAGCGCGCGCACGTTCCAGGCGTCCCAATCGCTTTTGACCTTGCGCCAGACCCGGCTCACGATGTCCTTGCTAACGGCGCCGCGAAACAGCGCTGCCAGAGCGCGCCGCACCCGCCGCGTATTGGTGCCCGCGAGGTAGGCACCGGCGATCAGCGCGTCGGCGGTAAGCGTGCGACGCTGATAGACCCGCAACGCCAAGCTGCGCCACTCCGTGGTCGTGCCGTCGGAGCTTTGCAGCCGAGCACGCGGCACGGCGATCTCGGTCTTGCCGAAGCTGCCGGTCAGCGAGCGCCTGCGGCTGCCGTGACGATGGCCAACAATGCCTGCCGGACAGGCGTCATCATGCTTTGCCCGCCCATAGCGCGGGCGAGCCAGCGCCGCGTCCAACTCACTGCAGATAAGCGCCTCGATGAACTGACGGACCCGCTCGCGCACACCAGTCTCGATCGGATCAAACCAGTTGTCGAAAAGATGGCCGGCGGTGTCAGTTGCAAGCGCGAAAGAATCAGACTTCATGGTAACGTTCGTCATGGCGTGGTCTCCGTTCCGGCGCTCCAACGCCGGATGATTCGAGGTTGAATGCGGAGACTACGCCAACCGAATTCCAACCACTCCCGCTACACCACCGCGGAGAAAAGGTAATGTCGAAGCGTTCTGCGAAAAACTTAAACAGAAAATAATGGACAGGGTTTTCATCGGGCCTTGTGCGGACGGCCGGGTGGGCTCAGTCCTTTAGTCAGGTCGTCAGGGAGCGCGATGTTGGGGATCACGCCGGTATTGGGCCAGTCGGGTTGACGGACCGGTGGTTCCCAAGCTTCGGGGACGCGCCACACTTCAGGCCCTAAGGGTGGCCAACTTTTTCGCGCGGCGGGGACCAGTGCTGTCCAAAATCACGAAGAATTTCAGCTTCGGTGAGAAAGAATTGAAAGTCCGCCCATCCATCATATTCGAGCTCAGGGCGGGTGCCGAACTTTCCCTCTCGGATGCACCAGGCCGCCCAAAGGTGTGCGACCGATCGGAAGCGTCTGACATCCTCTTGTAAAAGAGATCGAGACCGCCCGATGCTCGCGCGCTGTGCGGCCGCACCATAGATACGGATGGCGTTTTCCCACGAGGCGAATTCGGGGGCGTCCTTGGCCAGGATATACAGAGTCTTGAACAAATCGCCGATGGCAAGGCCCCCATTCCAGTGGGCCTTGAGGTCTATCAGTAGTTCACCAGCGTCGGTTGCGATCTGGCGAAGCGCCTCATACGGTAGCCGATGGCCGGCTTTGAAAACGTCGCAGTGGTCGCGCGAGCCACTGCGACGCAAAGGCTAATGACTTAAGGCGCTCCTCTTCCTCCGTTCCCGGATAGAGCATAACGCCAAGGGTCGCCGCGAACGGCTCTGGGTGATATAATGGCAAAATCGGCATTGATTTTCCGATAGCTGTGATTTTTTCCGATAGCTGTCATTTGGAGATCATCCAGAGAACATCAACACCGGCAGCATCTGTCTCCCACCGGCTCGCTCACACCGAAAACCGGCTCAAGGTGTAACGGATGGCATTGGCGGGGCCGGCGCGGGGCGGAAGTTGTGCGAACCGCGTCTGGAGCCAAGCCTTCATCACTATGGAGAGAGGCAACGCCCTGAATCTGTCAATCGGCGCGGGGTCCCAACGCCGATCGGCGCGCCAATCCATTGAATAGGTTGTCATTCGAGGGGTCGGTGTGACGCCGATTAACAGCCCAGCATGGTGGCTCGGCTCATTCTTCTGCTCGTTTACACGCTAGGATCGGATGGTTGTCTGCTTACTTCTTCCATCGGTAAGCTTCCACGTTTAGCTCATCAACCGCGGATACCCCAAGCAAATGTTCAAATTCGACCGCGACATTCAGACCGAGACACGACCCAAAATCCTGATCCAAATTCGAACTGAGACACTACCCGTGATTGACATGCTTAGAGGAAAGCTGGTTGATGCTTGTTGAGTGCAGCAAGCCGATTGCGGAGGAGACTGTCTTGCTCGATTATCACCAGAATTGTGTTGCTCTCAGCGAGTTTTCTGCTGCCTTGTCCAGCGTTGCCGATCCAGCGCTGGCGGCAGCAAGGGATCAGGCGGTAGCGGCCGTTAGCGCGGAGGGCGGCAGCGCGCTGCTGGGGGCGTTCGTCCATCATTTGATTGGACAAGCCGCTTCCGACGGCGCCGAGATTACGCTGCTGCAGCGGGCGGCGGATCTGTGGGCCAAAGGCCTGGCCCTTTGCGACCAGCTGACGACAGTTCGGGCCGGCATCGAGTCCGCCCTCGAGAATCTCAGCAGCCAAGTTCAATGCGGCCGCCATGGATGTGCAGTCCTTCGGCCGATCGGCGGTTGCCATGATGGCCGACATCGATGCCTTACGCGCCGACGTCATGAAATTTCCGCACTTGCCACGCCATCCACGCTAGGCCGACCTCAAGACGGATCAATGGAACTGGGGCGACCTGGGGCTCGGGCGGCGGACCGAGGCGCTAATGCGCAGCGTTTCCGCGCTGGCGAGGGACGCCGGGGACCCGGTCACGATGGCCTTCGCCACGGGCGCCATCTCGTCCTATGCCACCAACGTCGCCGCCTCGCCCTACCTCGCCTTTGCCGTGGGCGGGCCGCGGCGGGCGCACGGGCAGCGCGACCGCATTGCGCGCAACGCGATCGGCGCTTGGTTCGCCGCCAATAGCGCCGCCGCCATGCCGCCGGCGCAGATGGCGGACCGCATTACTTTCGGTCCGGCCAATAATCCGATGTTGCCCGACGCTATCCAATCGCTCGTGCAGGGCGCCTTGGCCAAGACCTTCGATTTGCAACGCACGCAGCCGGTGCCCGACCTCCAGTTAGGCTACGCTCGATTGGTGCAACATCTGCACCTGCTCGACAAATTCCCGCGTCCCGCAGCTCCCGTCCCACCCGGTCAGGTGTGGATGGCCGCACTTTACGGCGATCCGCAGAACCCGCCGGGCTCGCTCCGGCCACAGAATGTCGATGTCACCGGCCAAGATGGTGGCGGCGTGGCGGTGCAGGTCGGGGATCCTCAGCCGGGGACGGGCCAGCCCAACGGGTCCGACAGCAGCAAGACATCGAAGGGCTGCGGCGTCCGGCGTTACCGGAGATTTCCTTGAAATTCGCAAAAGGCCCGGGCAACTGATCGGCGGATAGGATATAGGGCACGGCATAATGTAGCTGAACGGGCGCAGGCACAGGAGCCGAATTTGCTGCAAGTTCAATGTCGGCCGATCGCGCTCGACATCGCATCGTATCCCTGCACAGGTTCGCGCCTGTCACGGCTGCAATTCACCCCTCCTTTCCATCCAGAGCGGAAGCATTCTTATGAAGTACCCCTTCGTGCC
>DATATP010000070.1:0-3741 GCA_036268715.1 Rhizomicrobium sp.
TTACCATGAAATTATCTATCAAGCTTGTGCCTGCGATGGCTCTGGCGATCGCGTTGTCACCATTCGCCGCGCAGGCTCAGGCCGCACCGCAGCCGGCCCCGCTGCAATACACGCAAACCGACAGCTGCAGCGCCGACGCAATGATGGTTGGTTCTTCCACCATCGATAGCCCGACGTATGTTTATAGCAATAACGTATTCCCAGACTCCTTTGGTGGTTAACGTCAGGTTTCCGCTTCTGACTTCATATTTATCTTTGATTGAATTGAAAGTTTCTAAAATGTCTTGCGTGATCAAGCGGCTTGCTGTGCTGGCAATCGCCGCGCCTGGTGCCACTCGCTGTCCAAGCGAACAGTAATGTGCCGCGCGTCGTGTCCCAAAGCGCCGCTGTGAAAACGGCGTCGGATTGCTGGGCGACGAATTTCGGCTTCGCGGCCATCAACTGCCAACATCCTGTCTGCCGCGTCGTGCAAAAGGGGTTTTGGCCGCGTCCACAGGGATGCAAGTAGTGTCATTCAACAAAGCTTTGGTGCGTTAATTAAGACTTTCGGATTTCCCGGAAGATATGACCGTAATGGAGACGTAGCGACTTGCACCGCGCTACCGGGCCGGGCGGCGCCGCTTTCCGTAATGCCCCTTATGCGGACAGCCGACACGCACTCCGAGCCGGGCTTCCCGATCTTGCCAATAAGATCCGGAATCGACCCTACCAAGTCATTGGGGAACAGGGTCGCCGATCCCGAAAGCAGTCGTTCGCCGGCGCAGGCTGGTAGCGGTTCTGCGCCCTTCCTGGCCACTCAAAGGCTTTCGCTTGAGTCCCAGGAGCTGGGGACTAGGTTGACATTCCTTCATGGCCGTTCAATCATATGGCTCAATATGACAAGTCATCTGGTGACAGCGCTCCGACTTTTTGGCCCGACCTCCTAAGGGGGGCGGGACGATCGTCGTGTCTGGAGTCTGCTTGCCGAGGTGTTGCCATGTTTGAAACTAACCCATCTTCTCGCTCGATCGAGTTTTCGCAAAAATACCGCTCGATTGTTCCTCCCGTCGCTCTGGCGGACCGGCGATGGCCGGGTAGCACGATCACCCAGGCGCCAATCTGGTGTGCCGTGGATCTGCGCGACGGCAACCAGGCCCTCATCAAGCCGATGGGACACCAACGCAAGCTGCGGATGTTCGACACGCTCGTCGCAATGGGTTTCAAGGAAATCGAGGTCGGTTTCCCCTCGGCATCGCAGACCGATTTCGACTTTGTGCGCTTCCTGATCGAAACCGATCACATTCCGCCTGGTGTCGCAATCCAGGTCCTCACCCCGGCGCGCGAAGACCTCATCCGCCGTACGTTCGACAGCCTGGCAGGTGTGAAGAATGCCATTGTGCATCTGTATAATTCCACATCCGAGTTGCAGCGCAGGGTGGTATTCGGCCTGGACCGCGACGGTGTTCGCGGCATCGCGGTGCGCGGCGCCGAGCTGATCGTCGGCCTGACGCAGGAGCGTGGCATGGAAGGGGTAATCCGCCACGAGTATTCGCCGGAGAGCTTCATGGGCACCGAGCTCGATTTCGCGAAGGAAATTTGCGAGGCGGTGATGGACGTATACCAGCCCACGCCCGGCGCCAAATTGATCCTGAACCTGCCGCTGACAGTGGAGATGGCGACGCCCAATGTCTACGCCGACCAGGTGGAGTGGATGTGCCGCAACATTCGCGACCGGGACAGCGTGGTGATCTCGCTGCACCCACATAACGACCGCGGAACCGGTGTGGCGGCGGCGGAACTGGCGCTGCTGGCGGGAGCCGATCGTGTCGAAGGCACCTTGTTCGGCAATGGTGAGCGTACCGGCAATGTCTGCCTGGTCACGCTGGCCGCCAATATGATGATGCTCGGCATCGATCCGCAGCTTGACGTGTCAAACGTGGGTCAGCTGGTCCAGGTGGCGGAATACTGCAACCAGCTGCCGGTCCACCCGCGCCATCCTTATGCCGGCGAGCTGGTGTTCACCGCGTTTTCCGGCTCCCACCAAGACGCCATCAACAAGGGCTTCAAGGCGCGCGAAGCCTCCGGCGCGGCGCTCTGGGAAGTGCCTTACCTGGCGGTCGATCCCAAAGACGTCGGGGCGAGCTACGAGGCGGTCATCCGCATCAACTCGCAATCCGGCAAGGGCGGCATCGCCTATATACTGCAGGCCGAGTACGGGTTCGAATTGCCGCGCGCCTTGCAGATAGAGTTCTCAAAACGGGTGCAGGCCATCACCGATGATGAGGAGTCCGAGCTTTCGCCGGATCAGGTCTGGCACGCCTTCTCGCAGGAATATCTTGAGGGCAACGGCCGGTTTGCCTTCGTCTCCCATGAGATGGGCGGGGGCATTGTTGCGCAGATACGCGATGCCGGGGCGCCGAAAACCGTGACCGGCCAAGGCAACGGGCCGGTTGACGGATTCGTGGACGCCATGCGGCGAGCAACCGGATTGGATTTCGACGTCGTGCACTATCATGAGCACGCGATAGGGTCAGGCGCCAACGCAAGTGCCATCGCCTATATGGAGCTTCGCCTGCCGGGCGAGATATCGTTGTTCGGCGTGGGGATTGACCGGAACATCGTCGTGGCCTCGTTGAAAGCCATTTTGTCCGGCGTGAACCGGGCGCTCCCCCGCCCTGAAATTGGGAATGGGTCTGCTGCCGTAAGGTGACCTAAACGCGGCCTACTTCGGGGGCGGCACAATTGACGGGCTCGGCTCCCAGCCCAGCCTGCCTGGTGTCGTAATCTAGCAAAGATCCACCCGTCTCACGTCATCTGCCAGCGCTTAAGCGCTTCCGTCGTAGGTCCGGTGCGGTCGGAAGTGGGGGGCAGAGAGCTGAACAAACGTCAACTTTCCGCGATATGGCACCGAAAGGTGTCGTTCCGCTCGCGGCCCATCCACGCCATAGGCGGAACGTCCGTGTGTGGACGCCCCCTAAAAAGCAAGAGTTTTTTGAGAAAGGTGTTGGTGCGCAGGTTCAGGTGCGTCCGTGTGTCCGGCCTTTTTGATGCGGCCGTCACAGCCGCTGGCCTGTATGGAGATCGCGGGCCGGTTCCTTACCGCTTCTCCGCGCTCGAGGCGCTTGGACATTCACTGGTTTTCCCGACCCCGTCTCTGACATTGCGCCATACCTTGCTCTTGACCCTCCTGCTTCCCTGACGCCCCAGTTTGGCGGTTACACTGCCGCGGCTGGAGTTCTGTAGGATCCGCCATGCGCCATCAGCGCCCAGACGATCCTAGCTGTCTTGTTTGCCAATGCGACGGTGACCAGCATGCGCGGCTTTCGTGCCAGCATTCCAGCCAACCAGTCATTGGCGCGAGCGGGATGACGAGCTGCTGCATTGGCTGCGGCACTCGCCCCAATGATGAGCAACCGGCGCAAGCTGCGTTCACCCATCTTTGTTGTTCGACCGAGTTTCTCTTTGCCCCCGCTGGAATGCTGTCGTGGTGTCAGGCCCAGCCAGGCCGCGAAGTCACGCCCACGGCGGAAGCTACTGGCAGCGGGTGCCAAAGCAACCAGTGCGGTGGCAGCAATTGGACCAACGCCAGGAATGGTCATGAGCCGTTTGACGGTGGGATTGGCCTTTGCACGGGCAGCGATTTCACGATCCAGAACCGCGATCTTGGCCTGAAGCATTTGAAGATTGTCGGTGATCACCGACAACACCATCCGCGCGTCGGGCGGTATGACGGATGAAGGATCTTCAACAAGATTTATCAAC
>DATATP010000071.1:0-19085 GCA_036268715.1 Rhizomicrobium sp.
ACGGCTGCCGTTGATCGGCCGCTCGCCGGCGATGCAGGAAATCTATCGCGTCATCGCCCGCCTGACCCAGACCGACCTGACCGTGATGATCATGGGCGAAAGCGGCACCGGCAAGGAATTGGTGGCGAGGGCGTTGCACGATTACGGCAAGCGGCGGCGGGGCTCTTTTGTGGCGGTCAATATGGCGGCGATCCCCAAGGAGCTGGTGGAAAGCGAATTGTTCGGCCATGAACGCGGCGCCTTTACCGGCGCGACCAATCGCGGCGTCGGCCGCTTCGAGCAGGCGGAAGGCGGCACCCTGTTCCTGGACGAGATCGGCGACATGCCGCTGGAAGCGCAGACGCGGCTGTTGCGCGTGCTCCAGCAGGGCGAATACACCACGGTCGGGGGGCGCGCCCCAATCAAGACCGATGTGCGCATCATCGCCGCCACCAACCGGGACCTGCGCCAGTTGATCGGGCAGGGATTGTTCCGGGAGGACCTTTATTATCGCCTTAATGTTGTGCCGCTGCGGTTGCCTTCCTTGCGCGAGCGGGTGGAGGACATTCCCGATCTGGTGCGCCACTTTCTGCGCAAGGCCGAGGAGGAAGGCCTGCCGCACAAGTCGCTGGACAATGAAGCGCTGGACTTGCTGCGGCGCCACCGCTGGCCAGGCAATGTGCGCGAACTTGAAAATCTGATCCGGCGCCTGGCGGTGCTGCATGCCGGCGATGTGGTTCCCGCGACGGCGGTAGCGGCTGAATTGAAAGAACCGGTCAAGTCCTTCGCCGCCGATGAGGGCGAACGGCCGCAATCTCTGTCGGCGTCGGTGGAGGAATATCTGACCCGATATTTCCTGGCCCAGGGTGACCGGTTGCCGCCTCCCGGGGTTTACGACCGGGTCGTGCAGGAGGTGGAGCGGCCGCTGATCTCCATCTGTCTCGCCGCGACAAAGGGCAATCAGATTCGCGCCGCCCAGTTGCTGGGCCTGAACCGCAATACCTTGCGCAAGAAGATCAGGGATTTGGGGCTTGAGGTTATTCGGGGGCTTCGGACCGATTAGGTCCGAAGCGGCGCAGCGGCGCGAGCGCCAGCGTAGCAGCGCCGCGAGCCCGGGACTGCTTGCCGCTTGCGGGCCGCCCGAGCCCGGACTTTTCCGAGTTCACCCGACGAGCAAGGTTAATGGCACTTCCCGCCATTGCATTCTTGCAACAGTCCGTGCCTTGACTACACTGTCGCCGGCAACCGGTCGGGTCTGGCGAGACCGGGAACACGGGTAACAGGACGTTGGCAGTGGCACCTCTCAGCAGGACCGGCTTTTTGCGTGCGGTTTCGCAGCCCTCGCGCCTGGCGCTGGGTGTTGCTGTGCTTGCCGTCGCCTCCGGGGCAGCGACCTACGCCATCCTGACTGGCCTTACACCGTATTATCCCAACCGCACCGGCCTGATCGCCCTTCTGTTGGTCAATCTCACCCTGGGCCTGACATTAGGCGCGTTGATCGCCTGGCGGCTGGTGCGGCTGTGGGCGGAGCGCAAATCGGGACGTGCCGGCGCCAAGCTGCATGTGCGCCTGGTGCGCTGGTTCTCGGCGATTGCCGTGGTGCCCGTCATCCTAGTGGCGATCTTCGCCGCAGTGACCCTCAATCTCGGGTTGGAGGCTTGGTTCTCCAACCATGTGCAAGATGCGCTCTCCAGCGCCGTTAATGTCGCTCAAGCCTATGTAAAGGAGCAGCAGCGCAGCATCCTGGGGGATGCCTATGAGGTCGCCAATGGCATTGAGCGCGATCCGCAATTGTTCGATACCCATAAGCATGTGCGGGCCACACGACTTTTCGCCAAGCTCAACACCCTCACCGAGAATCGCGGCCTTCAGGCGTCCTATATCCTGGACAGCAATGGCCATGTGCTGGGCAGCACCAAGCAGAAATATTTGAAAGACCCCAAGCCCCCGACACCGGGCGACATCGCCCAGGCGCGGCTGGGCTCGATCGTGATCGACATGTCGCCCGATGCTGGCACGGTGAGCGCCCTGATCCAGCTTCGGGCGCTCAACGACGCTTATTTGCAGGTGGTGCGGGTGGTCGATCCCAAGGTGTTCGATTATTACCGCCGCTCCGCCGCGACCTTCTCGGAATATAACCGCCTCAACCAGAACCGCCTCGACGTACAACTGGTGTTTGCCGCCATGTATGCGGTCGTGTCGCTGGTGATCCTGCTGGTGGCGATCCTGGCCGGCCTGTGGGCGGCCAACCGTCTGGTGCGGCCGATCTCGAATCTGATCGACGCCTCCGAGCAGGTAACGGCGGGCGACCTGACGGCACAGGTCGAGATCGAGCGCGATGATGACGAGATCGGCACTCTCGGGGTCGCCTTCAATCGCATGACCCAGCAATTGTCGGCGCAGCGCGATGATCTGGTTGCCGCCAATCACCAGATCGATTTACGCCGCCGCTTCACCGAGACCGTATTGTCTGGTGTCAGCGCCGGCGTGATCGGCCTGGACAATGACGGCCGCATTACCATCGTCAACCGCGCCGCAGCCCGGCTGCTGGATGCCGCGCCCGAGGACATGGAAGGCCATCCCTATGCCGAATGCGTGCCGGAACTGGCGGCGCTGATCCGCCGCGCCTTGTCCGAACCCGTGGCCCGGGCCGGCGGCGAAGTCATCATCAAGCGCGGCGGCAAGCCGCGCACCCTGTCGGTGCAGGTTTCGAGCGAGCACGGCACGGGCGCGCAGGGCTTCGTCGCCACCTTCGACGACATCACGGATCTGGTCTCGGCGCAACGCACCGCCGCTTGGGCCGACGTCGCCCGCCGCATCGCCCATGAGATCAAGAACCCGCTGACCCCGATCCAGCTTTCCGCCGAGCGGCTCAAGCGCAAATATGCGGCAGAAATATCTTCCGATCCCGAAGTGTTCAAGCAATGCACGGACACGATCATCCGGCAGGTCGGCGATATCGGCCGTATGGTGGACGAGTTCTCCTCCTTTGCGCGCATGCCGGCGCCGGTGATGCGTCGGGAGAACGCCCAGGAACTTCTGCAGCATGCCGTGTTCCTGCAGCGCGTGGCCAATCCCGCCATCGCTTTTCACACCAAGGCGCCGCGCGAGACGGTGCATTTCGAGGGCGATGGAAGGCTGGTGGCGCAGGCGCTCACCAATGTCCTGAAGAATGCGGGCGAGGGGATCGCGGCGCGTCGTGCGAAAGGCGAGGAGGATGCGGGTCGTATCGATATCGCGCTGGAGCCGAACGGCGCGAATTTCGCCTTCCGCATCACGGACAACGGCATCGGTCTGCCGCCCGAGCATCGGGATCGGCTGACCGAGCCTTATGTGACGACGCGGGCGAAAGGCACTGGCCTTGGTTTGGCCATTGTCCGCAAGATTATGGAAGACCATGGCGGAGAATTGGCGCTGGGGGACGCCGAAGGCGGGGAGGGGGCGGAAGTGACATTGACCTTCCCTTATTTCCAAAAAACAGCGAAAGGAGCGGAAGATGAGCAAAAACGGATCGCTGATCGCGTCTGAGATTCTCATCGTCGATGACGAGGAAGATATCCGGGATCTCATCTCGGGCATTTTGCACGACGAGGGCTATGCAACCCGGGTCGCGGGCGACAGCGAAGCCGCGCTGGCGGCGGTCAGGGCGCGCCGGCCCCAGCTTATAGTGCTGGACATCTGGCTGCAGGGCTCGCGGCTGGACGGGATCGAGGTGCTGGACACGCTGAAGCGCGAGCAGCCAGACCTGCCGGTGGTGATGATCTCCGGCCACGGCACCATCGAGACCGCCGTCGCTTCGATCAAGAAAGGTGCCTATGACTTTATCGAGAAGCCCTTCAAGGCCGACCGCCTGCTGCATGTGGTGGAGCGCGCCCTGGAGGCCGCCCGTCTGAAGCGCGAGGTGCGGGAGCTGAAGCTGAAGACCGGCGACGAGAGCGAAATGCTGGGCAACTCCCCGATCATCACCCAGCTGCGGATGCTGATCGACAAGATCGCCCCGACCAACAGCCGGGTGCTGATCGCCGGCCCGGCCGGCTCGGGCAAGGAAGTGGCGGCACGTCTCGTTCATGTGCGCTCGCGCCGGGCCGGCAATGCATTTGTCGCGGTCAATTGCGCCACCATGGAGCCCGACCGGCTGGAAACTGAACTGTTCGGGGCGGAAGGCGGCGAGGGGCCGCGCAAGATCGGCCTGTTCGAACTCGCCCATAACGGGACGCTCTATCTGGACGAAGTCGCCGATATGCCGCTGGAAACCCAGGGCAAGATTCTGCGGGTGCTGATCGACCAGACTTTCACCCGGGTCGGAGGCCAGACGCGGGTGCAGGTCGATGCCCGGGTGATCTGCTCCACCACTCGCGATCTGCGCGCCGAGACGGAAGCCGGGCGCTTCCGCGAGGATCTGTACCATCGGCTCAATGTTGTGCCAGTGCGGGTGCCGTCGCTGGCCGAACGGCGCGACGACATCCCGGTGCTGGTGGCCCATTTCATGAAACGGCTCTCGGCGGCGGCGGGGCTTCCCATCCGCATCATCGGCGAGGACGCGATGGCGGTGCTCCAGACCCATGGCTGGCCGGGCAATGTGCGCCAGTTGCGCAACATCGTGGAACGGGTGCTGATCCTGGCCAGCGACGACGTGACCGAGGCGGTGACCGCCGATCTTTTGCCCACCGATCTGGGCAACGGCAATGGCTGGGGCGGCGGCAAGAATGGCGACCTGGTGATCTCCCTGCCGCTGCGCGAGGCGCGGGAGATTTTCGAGCGCGATTACCTGATGGCGCAGATCAATCGCTTCGGCGGCAACATCTCGCGCACCGCGGCGTTTATCGGCATGGAGCGCTCGGCGCTGCACAGGAAATTGAAGTCCCTTGGTGTCGGCTCCAGCGCGGCGCAGAGCATTCAGTGATGAATTGAATCCGGTGCCCCCGGAACTCTTCACCTTGGCGAAGCCGTATGATTGCGCAAAAAAAGTTCAAGCTAACGATAGATTTGACGCCAAACTTTATGTCCGAATATGCGCTTCGGAAGCATGTGTCGGATCACAGGTGGCGAAAAATAATCAAGAAAGGGCTGATCACGGCGCGGGGGTTGGCGTGCGAAATCTGCGACTTCTCCACGAACGAAACCAGTCACATCGATGCCCATGAAGTGTTTGAATACCTTGCTGATGACACTGTTTGGTTGGCCGACATACAATTACTCTGCACGCGGTGCCATGACATCAAAGATTTTGCTCAAACAGAGCGACTGATAGCAGAGGGCGTTAAGCCGTCGGAACGGCGACAGCTAGTCCTTAATCATTTTTGCCGCGTCAACGAATGCACGCTCTCCGAATTTAACGAGCACTACGACGAAGGCCGCCGTTATGTACGTGCAATCGAGAGGAGATATGGGCCGAATATAGCCCACGAGCGGGTTCACTACGGCGCTTATCATGGTCATTTTCTCAAGGCGAAAGATCGTGCGCGTCTCAATAAATCGACTGCCGCACAAATGGCTGTCACCGACGCGATCCGCAGCGGCGTACATGAGGACTATCGCGAGGACGTTCTCGATATTGCCAGAAATGATGAATTGTTTGCGGAAGAACTATTGCTGCGTGTAAAGGCCGGAGATTCTGAAGCCGCGAGGTCTCTAATAGCCGAAGCGCTTGCTGAATATTTTGACGACGATTCCATCATCACTGATGATGAGGTGATTTATTGGTTCAGGGAGCCTAATAGCGCATAACGCCTTTCGGGTGAGCATTTCGAGATTTGGGGGACGAGATTCGGGGACGCTATACTTTAAGTTGGCTCCCGAACGTAACCGTTTAAGGCGCACGCACCTTGATGACGTTCAGCGCATTCGCAGTCTTGGCGAAATCCCGATCGAAGCTGACGAAGGCATCGCAGGCTTCCGCCGCCTTTGCCAGATGCAGGCCGTCCGCGAAGTCCAGGCCCTGGTGCATCCAGCCCAGCGCTTTTGCCACGGCGCTCGAGTCCTCCAGGCTGACGCGCGGCATACCTGCAAAATCGGCAAGAGCCTCGGCGCATTGGAGAGCGGAAAAGCCATAGACGCTCCGCAGCACCCACTCGGTTTCCAGCATGACGGTCGTACAAACGAATGTGTCGGAATTGTCGATCAGCTTTCGCGCCCGGGCGGCCTGCCCCGGATCGTCACCCACCAGATAGCGGACGATCAGATTAGTATCGATTGCGTGCATGCCGCCGTTTCGCCTCGGCGGCGATTCCCGCTTCCATTTCGGCGGTCGATCTTGCCGGCCCTTCGTAAGACAGCGAACCGAACACGTCCTTTGGCCGCGTGGGCGCAAAGGCAGGTTTTGCCTTAAGCAGCACACCCTCGGCCGTGTCCTCCACGACCAGCTCCGTCCCGGCCGGCCAATGCCGCTGTTCGCGGATCGCCTTGGGCAATATGACCTGGCCCTTGGTCGAGACGATGGTTGTCAGATTCTGCTTGGTGGACATGCCGGCTCATAAGTAAGACAGAGGTAAGATACAGCAGATTAAGCCAATTGGCAATACCCGTGTCGAACTATCCAGCCGCCAGGATGGCGTGCTAGATGGGCCAATGTCGAAGCCCTCTCCGGCAGACATTTCGGAGCCTTTCTTA
Source organism: Rhizomicrobium sp. (assembly GCA_036268715.1). Lineage (GTDB taxonomy): Bacteria > Pseudomonadota > Alphaproteobacteria > Micropepsales > Micropepsaceae > Rhizomicrobium. The sequence continues at coordinate 6,589 of DATATP010000071.1, forward strand.
TGAACGCCCTCGCAAATAAATGGTCCGCCCGTCCTCCCGCCGGCCGGATCACCTATGTCAATGGTGGCTATCTGCGGCACGGTGAGGCTTGCGTGCACGTGGAGGATCGCGGTTTCCAGTTGGGCGACTCCATCTATGAAGTCTGCAACATCTCCGGCGGCACCCTGATCGACGAGGTGCCCCATCTGGACCGCATGGAACGCTCCCTGCGCGAGATCGGCATGGCGATGCCGATGGATCGCGGCGCGCTCAAGCTGGTGCTGCGCGAGGTGGTCCGCCGCAACCGGGTGCAGCACGGCTTCATCTATATGCAGGTCACCCGCGGCACGGCGCGGCGCGATCATGCAGTGCCCGACGCCCCCTTGCGGCCCAATCTCGTCATCAGCGCCCGGCACGTCTCGCCCGCAGTGCTGGAGAAGAAGCTCGCCAGCGGCGTCAAGGCCATCACCCGGCGCGACGAGCGCTGGGCCCGGCGGGACATCAAGACGACCCAGCTTTTGCCCAATGTGATGGCGCGCACCCAGGCCAAAAAAGCCGGCGCCCTGGAAGCATGGCTGGTGGACGAGGAGGGTTACATTACCGAAGGAGCAGTGGCGAACGCTTGGATTGTCGATGCGGACGGCCATGTCGTCACCCGCGCCCTGTCGCAGGATGTGCTGCCGGGGGTGACCCGCCAGGTGGTGCTGGAGGCCGCCGCCGAAGCCCAGCTTCCCGTGGTCCAGCGCAAATTCACTGTCGCCGAGGCGCTGACCGCCCGGGAGGCCTTTATTACCTCCTCGACCTCGACCGCGATCGGGGTGGTGGAGCTCGACGGCAAGCCGATCGGGGATGGCAAACCCGGCCCGCTGACCAGGCGCATCCATGCCTTATACGCGGCCAAGGCCGGCCTAAAATCCGCCTGAATGGCTTGTTTTTGTGCTTTCGCAATTGCAGCAATCGATTATGCTGGCGTTAGCTTCGCGGCGAACGTGCGGCAAAAACAATTTGACCGAGAGAAGAAGTGGGTGAACCCATGAGCGACAAGCAGCAGAATCTCCAGGACACGTTTCTCAACGCCGTCCGCAAAAGCAAATCGGCCGTCACCATCTTCCTGGTCAATGGCGTCAAGCTGCAGGGCAATATTACTTGGTTCGACAATTTTTGTGTGCTGCTGCGCCGCGACGGCCAATCCCAGCTTGTCTACAAGCATGCGATTTCGACGGTGATGCCGTTGGGACCGATTCAGCTTCAAGACGAGCCGGCCGAATCCGCTTGAAAGCCGAGCCGATTTGAATCGCTCAGCGTTCGTCGTGCATGTCGAGCCGAAGGGCGGCGGCCGCGGGGCACGGGCCCTGCGCGATGCGGAAGCACGCCTGGACGAGGCGGTCAACTTGGCGGCCGCGATCGGGCTGGATATCGTCCGCAAGCAGATCGCACCGCTGGCGCGCGCCGTTCCCGCGACCTTGCTGGGCGCCGGCAAAGTCGCGGAGATCGCCAAACAGACGGAAAGCCTCGCGCCGGAGGTGGTGATCGTCAACGCGCATCTCACCCCGGTGCAGCAGCGCAATCTGGAGAAGGCCTGGAAGAGCAAGGTGCTGGACCGCACTGCGATTATTCTCGAAATCTTCGGCGAACGCGCGGCGACACGGGAAGGGCGGCTGCAGGTCGAACTCGCGCATCTGACCTGGCAGCGTTCCCGGTTGGTGCGAAGTTGGACCCATTTGGAGCGTCAGCGCGGCGGTTTCGGCTTTCTGGGCGGGCCGGGCGAAACCCAGATCGAGACCGACCGCCGGCTGATCGGCGAACGCATCACCAAGATCAAGAAGGAGTTGGAGACGGTCAAACGCACCCGGGCCCTGGGACGGCAAGCGCGCAAACGGGTGCCGCTGCCGGTCATCGCCCTGGTCGGCTACACCAATGCCGGCAAATCGACCCTGTTCAATCGCCTGACGCAAGCCGAAGTCCTGGCCGAAGATCTTTTGTTCGCGACCCTCGATCCCACCATGCGGGCGTTGAAGCTGCCCGGCGGCACGCGGGTCATTCTGTCGGATACGGTCGGTTTCATTGCCGATCTGCCCACCGAATTGGTTGCCGCCTTCCGCGCCACCCTGGAGGAGGTTCTGTCGGCGGACGTCATCGTGCATGTGCGCGACGCCGCCCATGAGGAAAGCGCCGCCCAGAAGGCCGATGTGCTGAAGGTGCTGGCCGAACTGGGGGTGCCGGAGGATCGGCCGCAGATCGAGGCACTCAACAAGATCGATCTACTGGAGCCAGGCGTGCGCGCAGGCCTGATGGCGCGTAACGGCAATGGTGGGCCGGTCGCGGTGTCGGCGATGACCGGCGAAGGCATTGCCGCTTTGCTTGACCGCCTGGAAACCGCCGTGACCTACGGCAACATCACGCTGTCCCTCAAGCTCGACGTGACCGATGGTGGAGCGCTGGCCTGGGCCTACCGTCATGCGCAGGTCGTGAATCGCCGGGAAAGGGCCGGGAAAATCACTCTGGCGTTGCGTATTCCGCCCGGCGATCTGGGCCGGTTCAAAAATCGGTTTCCACAAAAAATCACGATAAAAGAGGGCGTTATCTTGTGAATCTCATGTGGATACTTTTATCCACAGCGCCGCCGATGGATCATCGGATCATCACAAGCGACTTCGTAAGACCGCACAGCTTTTCGCGCATCAACTGCCCGTCAGGAAACCGAGGTGCTTAAAACGAACGCCGTTCAGTCAACATTACACAAAGGATACATTGGGAACTTTGAAGAAGGGAAGCAAATTATATCCACCCCAAACCTGCCAAATCTTACAGAAACCCCTTAACCTTTTCCTGCTGCTTGGCCTCCTGCCAAAGCGCCTCCATTTCCTCCAAGCTTGCGACCCCTGGGCTGCGCCCTTGTGTCGCAAGAGTTGCTTCTATATGCTTGAAACGTCTGCAAACTTTGGCATTTGTCGTGCGCAGCGCGGCCTCTGGATCGACGTTCAAATGCCGGGCCAAATTGGCCACCGCGAACAACAGATCGCCAATTTCGCCCTCGACCTCCGCCTGAGACGCGCCGGATGCCTGCGCCTGGACGATCTCGCGTGTTTCCTCGCCGATCTTGTCCAGCACCTTTTCGGGAGAATTCCAATCAAATCCAACGCTTGAAAGGCGACGTTGAAGTTTTTCCGCTCGCATAAGAGCGGGGAGAGCTCTGGTAACATCATCCAGGATGCTGGTGTGCCCTTTCCGGGCTCGTTCGCTTTCCTTGAGTTTTTCCCAGAAGTCTTTCTGGGCCGCGGCGTCGCCCTTCGCTTCGGCGCTGCCGAAGACATGAGGGTGGCGGCGGATCATCTTATCAGTGACCGCCTCGACCACCTCGCCGAAATCGAACAGGCCGGCTTCCTCGGCCATGCGGGAATGGAACACGACCTGGAACAGCAAGTCTCCCAGCTCGGCGGGAAGGGCGTTCCAGTCCTTCTCCTCAATGGCCGAGGCTACCTCATAGGATTCTTCGATGGTGTAGGGTGCGATGGTCACGAAGGTCTGGGCACGGTCCCAGGGACAGCCATCGGCGGCCCGCAGCCGGCGCATGATCTCAAGCAGCACGGCGATGTCGCGAGAGGGCTTCAGTTCGGGATTTGTCATGCCGCAAAGTGGAAGAGGCGGCCGCCATCCGCAAGCCGCGGACAACCGCCTTTTTACCGCCGTTTCAGGCGCCGCTCTACAGCTTCCTGATGGAAGCTTTCCTCCAGAAACCGAAGGCGCATCCAGGCATCACGGATGAAACCTTGGACTTCCTGGCGCATGGCTAGTTTGGCGGCCATTTCAGGATCCTTCATCGCTTCGGCCCATGCATCCTGGATACGCAACGCGATGTCTTGCATCCCGCTTACACCGGCCTGGAATTCCGAGGCCGCGATCCGCCAACGGCGCACCAAGTCCAGTCCTGCAGGCGAGGCGGGATCGCTACCGCATTCGACCAGGATCGCCGCTTCGTCAAAAAGCCGCTCCATGGCCGCTACCACCGGCGCCCGCGATTTGCGGAGGCGTTCCAATGTCTTCTGCTGCGGGCCGGAAAGATGCTTTCCCGTATAGGGCGCGAGCAAGGCCCGGACCTGTTCGCCCGTCAGATGAGCGTCCATCTTCGTTTCCGCGGTGAGGTTGGCGAGGTCGTCAAGAGAAAGAGCTTGGCCTGTTTTGAGCTTCCTCCGAGCGGCCCGGACCAGCGCCAGGGCTTGGGCGAATTTCCGACTTTTGCCGGATAGATCACTTTCCTGAAGGGCCAAAATGGCGTCGAGCTTGTCCGCGCCGCCTGCCAGGATTTCGCCGATCTGGGCTAGGGACAGGCCCAGTCGTTTCAGCGCCAGGATCTGATGCAGCCGGGCGATCTGGTCCGGGCCATAAGTCCGCCAGCCGGCTTGCGACCGCAGCGGGGTCAACAGGCCGTGGTGCTCATAGAGGCGCAGCGCCTTGATGCTGACGCCGAAGCGGCGCGCGACTTCCTGGGGGCTGAGGTGACGGTCCATGCGAGGCACATTCTATCGACGGACTCCTTGTGTGGGTCGGCCCCAGGGAGCGGGGCAAGGGGATTTTGGGCTTTCCGTTTACCGCAGGAAATTCGTATAAGTAATATTATGGGAAATTATGCATAGGTGGGATGCTAAATGGGAGGCTGACGCGTCACCAGCCCTGAGGCTAAGATGCCGTACGGATAGCATCAGGAGTTGCAATGACGGACGACAAACCGAGCCCAAAACAGGAAGCGGCGCAACGCCTCCAGGAATCTCTTCGCCGGGTTCAGGAGGCGTCTCACAAGGCGAACAAGGATTTTCCCGGCAAGGGCGGAAAAGGTCCCAAGCCGGCTTCTCCCAAAGGACGAATGTTCCGGCATCAGGGCCGCTAAGGCCTGGACTCGACCGAAACGGCCCCTGCGATGGCCTATGTCCCGCCGTTGGGTGCTGTCTTCGGCTTGGCCGGAACGCGTGTGACGGTGAAATATTTCAGTGCGTCGCTCGCCGGGGTGTAGCCGGGCGCGATCTCCAGACACTTCTTGTAATCGTAATAGGCGTCCTTGATCCGGCCCATCAGTTCTTCGGCCACGGCCCGGTCGTAATAGCCGATCTCCGGCACGGAGACTCCCAGGGTAATACCCTTCTGGACATCGGCGAATGCTTCGTCCAGCCGTTTCAGTCGGATCAGCGAGACGCCACGATTCAGATAGCCATCCCCAAGGTCGGGATTGAACTCGATGCTCTTGTTGAAATCGGCCAGCGCTTCGCTATAGCGGGCGAGAGTGTCCAGCAGCACGCCGCGATTGACATGGGTGGCGGCAATGTCCTTGGCATTCATTCCGCCGTCGTCCAGCGCCTCGTTGCACAACTCCAGGCCGGCGCGCGTGTCGATGCCGCTTTTGGCGGCCAGGTAACATTCATGCCCCTTGCTGTTGCCAACCACCAGGACGGCCGCGGCGGCTGAGGCTATGCTCGCCCCCAGACAAAGCGCAGCCCAGACGGAAATGGAAGATCGGCGGAAAACATGACGGGGCATGAGAACTCTCCCGGACAATGTTTACGCCAATATACGCTCGTGCCGGCCGGCTGTCATCCGCCCACGTCGATGATAAATGTCTTGCGGAACCTGCCTGGATGCATTCTTCCCTGCCCCGTCTTCGGCCCTATTTGCTGTAGGGCGGCAACTTCACCCCCAGTACATCGCGCAGATAATTGATGTTGTGCATCATGTAATCATCGACCGCGACATCGATATTGCCGCCGATCGCGTCGAAGCCGTCATCGCCCTTGCGCGGACCATCGACATCGAACACGACCCAGCCCTTGAAGTGCCTGTCGCGCAGCACCTTGAACACGCCGACGAAATCGACGCCGCCGCCGCCGAGATTGTGATAGACGCTGGCTTGCTTGTGCATCTCCGGCGTCGGTGTCTGTTTGTTGCCGCGGTACTTGGCGTAAGTGTCCTTCAGATGGACTTCGGAGATGCGCGGGAAATAATCTTTGATGATCTGCACCGCATCGCCGCCGCCCAGGGTCAGATGGCCGGTATCGGCCGTCATCCATACATATTTGGGATCGGTCAGATCCATGGCGCGGCGCATGTCTTGCTCGCGCTCCATCGGTCCCCAGATATGGGGATGCGGTGACAATCTCACGCCCATGGCAATGGTTTGTCTGCCGATCTCGTTGAGCGTGTCGGCGAGGCGCTTGATCTGCTCCTCGCTGGGGCCGCCGGGCGGCCGGGCGCCCATATTCACCTTCCAGTGATCGCAGCCCAGCGGCTGCAGAAAATCGCGGCAGAAGGCAACATGGTCCGCGATGGTCTTGGGAATCTGGGCCGGATCGATGAAATTGGTGGATTGCCCCTTCTCTCCATTGGAAGCGTCGATAAAGGTCAGGCCGTGATCGTCGAACAGCTTTTTCAGCGCCATCGGATTGCTGCGATACTTCTCGATGCCGTCGGCATAGGATTCGATGCCCTGCAGCCCAAGCTCGGCGCAGCGCTTTACCCCCCATTCGGTGGAATGGGCATGGGCGGCATCGACCCCTGCTCCGCCCCAGATCGAGCTGGTGGTGCCGAACAGGATGTCCGGGTTCACCGGATCGAGCGGCTTGTGTTTGACCGCGCTCCAGGCCGCCTGCGGTGCGGCCACAAATGCGGCCGTGACGGCCAAGCCCGAGGCAACGAATTGGCGCCTTTGCATGCCGGCGTTTGACAGAGTCATTCTCTCTCCCGGAATTGTTGTTTGCAGGGACGGTAGTTCTCCCACCGGAGTGAGACAAGCGCGGAATCGTTTCGCATATGCGAAGCTGTTGTCTGCTCTGGAAATGCGCGGGTTCAGCGCCTATCGTTCCCGCCCAAAAGCAGGCGGGGTGGGAAATGCAGCGATACGCAATGGTGGCGCTTGGCGGCGCGCTGGCATGGCTGGCGTTGCCCGCGCTGGCCCAGGACCAGCCGCCGGTAGAGGAATACGCCACCCGGCCGCCAACTACCGGGACGGGATTGGCGCCGGGACTGAAGGCGACCGAACTCAGTCCCAAGACCCGCCTTTTCAAGCTGGTGTTCGCCAAGGGCGACGATGTGGAACCGGGATTGGCGGAGTTCGCCGTGAAGAACCATCTGACGGACGCGCACTTCACGGCGATCGGCGCTTTCGGCTCGGCGATGATTGGCCGGTCCGATCGGGCGAAGAAAGCCTTCAGGGTGGTCAAACTCAATGAGGAGATGGAGGTCGCCGCCTTCAGCGGCAGCATCACGTCTGGCCGCGATGGCCATCCGATGGTGCATGCCCATTGTGTGGTTGCCCTGCTGCGCAACGGCGCGGTCTATGCCGGGGACTGTCTTCAGGCCACGGTGAGCCTCACGATGCAGATGTACCTGACCGACTCCGAACCGCTTTCCGCCACCGAGGCATCGGGGCGCTGACGGCGCAGGATCTTACAGAACGAAGTCCAACGTCATTCCGTCATAGGCGGGCTCCACGCCCTTCGGCAAATCCCGCCGGAGCGTTTCATAGTCGATGTCGACATGCATATTGGTGATCACCGCGCGGGCCGGTTTCACCTGAGCGATCCATTCCAGGGTGCGCTCCAGATGGGCGTGGCTGGGATGCGGCTTATAGCGCAACGCATCCACGATCCAGCACTCGACTCCTTCCAGCGCCGCGAAGGCCGCCTCGTCCAATTCGTCGACATCGGGTGAATAAGCGACAGGCCCGAAGCGATAGCCAAGCGAGCGGATGCGGCCATGGCGCTGGCCGAAGGCGAGCACCGGCACCGGACCGCCCTCGCCCACGATCTGGAATGGCGCGAAAGGTTCGGCGATCTCATGCGCATTGAGAATGGCGGGATAGTCGCTGCCCGGCGGAGTTTCGAAACAATAGCCGAACTTCCGCATGATGCCTTCGAAGCCCGCGCGGTCGCACCACACATCCACCCGGTGCCGCAGATTGATTGCAACCACGCGCAGATCGTCCATGCCGTGAAGCTGGTCGGCATGATCGTGGGTGATCACCACGCCATCCAGCCGCCCCACCCTTGCGGCCAGCAACTGCTCGCGCAGATCGGGTGCGGTATCGACCAGAACCCGGGTTTCGCCGCTGGCGGATTTGCGCCCCACCAGGATGGAACAGCGGCTGCGGCGGTTCTTCGGATCGGCGGGATCGCAGGCGCCCCAGAACGGCGCTCCATCCGCGCCTAGCCGCGGCACGCCGCCGGAGGAACCGCAGCCCAGAATACGGACTTCCAGCCTGTCGCTCATGCGGGCCGCTTCACCTTGGTGAACAGGCGGAAGAAATTCTCGGTGGTGATGGCGGCGAGATCGGCGGCGCTCATCCCTTTCAGCTCTGCGAGCATTGCCGCGGTGTGAACGACAAAGGCGGGCTCGTTGGTCTTGCCCCGATGAGGCACGGGGCTAAGGAAGGGCGCATCCGTTTCCACCAACAGCCGCTCCGTCGGCACGGTCCTGATCACGTCGCGCAACCCGCCCGAATTCTTGAAAGTGGCGATGCCCGAAACCGAAATGAAGAATCCCAATTCCAGCACCGCGTCGGCCAGGCGCTGACTGCCGGTGAAGCAGTGGATGAGGCCGGTGAACGGCCCTTTGCCCATCTCGTCGCGCAGCAGCGCAATGGTTTCATCCTCCGCGTCACGGGTATGTACGATCACCGGCAGGCCGGTCTGCCGGCCGGCCGCGATATGGGCGCGAAAATTGGCGATTTGCTTGGCGCGCGGCGAATGTTCGTAAAAATAGTCGAGCCCCGTCTCGCCGATGCCGACCACCTTGGGATGCGCCGCTTCGGCGATCAGCGGTGCGGAATCGTCCAGCAATTCCTTTTCCGCTTCGTGCGGGTGCACGCCGACGCTGCACCATACATCGGGGAATCGCTCGGCCACCGCGCGCACGCCGGCAAAGCGCTTCAATTCGGTGCCGATACTGACACAGACCACCACGCCCGCGGCGCGTGCCCGCGTCACGACGTCATCGACTTTGCCCGCATAGTCGGGAAAATCGAGATGGCAGTGACTATCGACCAGCATCACAGTGGACCCGCGGTGCGCGCTGTCGCAGCCATCTCGCGGGCGGCGGACAGGATGGTCTGACGCGGCTCCAGATTCAGTGCGGCGGCACGGCCGAAGCCTTGTTCCAGCCGGCCCAACACCTGCACCCAGCGCTCAAGCCCCGCAGCCCCATGGTGTGCCCTGGCGCGGATGCGCGACGCCAGCGCCTCGGTGAGAAACGTGCCGAACTGTTCCAAACCGTCGCGCATGCGCCACAGCCTGTCGCCCAGCGCCAGCAAGGCCAGCAGGTCGGGCTGGCCTGCCTGGTCGATCAGGCGATCGGCTTCCGCAGCCAGCGCCTCGCCTTCACCTGTCGCCAAGGTCAAGGCAGCGCCCAGGGAGCCGCCCGACAACTGCATCAGCGAGGTGCGCTGGGGGGCGCTCATCTCTGGCAGAAATTGCGCGAGCGCCTTGTCCATTGCCGCATCGTCCAAAATTCGCAATTCCAGGCGCTGACAGCGCGAGCGGATGGTCGGCAATAATCGTCCCGGCTTGTTGGAAAGCAACAACAGCATCGCCTGGGCTGGCGGTTCTTCCAGCATCTTCAAAAGCGCGTTGGCGGCATTGTCGTTCAGATCGTCTGCCGTATCGACGATCGCCACCCGCCAGCCGCCGGCGCCGGACGTCAAGCCGAAAAATCCGGCAAGCTTGCGGATCTCGTTTACCGAAGTCTCGGTCATCAGCTTGCCGGTGCTTTCGCTGATGCCCCGCTTGAGGACCAGAAGGCCCGGATGCGCCCCGGCCGCAATGCGCACCGCATCGGGATTGTCTGCAAGAACAGACAGGTCGGAAAGCCCTTCAGCAGTCGCGCCATGGGCGAGCAGGTAACGTGCGAGGCGATAGGCCAGGGTCGCCTTGCCGATGCCCGGCGGCCCCGAGATCAGCCACGCCTGGGGCGGTCGCCCCGCGCGGATCGCCCGGGCCGCCCGCGCCAAAGAGGCGTCCTGTCCCAGCAGCGCAAAATTCTCTCGCGGGTGGGCGAACCCCTCGATGCGGTCGGTCTCTTCGATGTCGCCGGCAGGTTTACGTTTTGCCATGCGGCCTTATAAAGCAAACCGCTGGCCCACTGCCCCGAAAATCGCAGCGGCAACCTCGTCCTCGGTTCCCGCAGCATCGATCAGCCGGCAGCGGTCGGGATGGCGCCGGGCAATATCGAGGAACGCAGCCCGTGCCCGTTCATGAAATTCCCGCCCGAAGCGTTCGAAGCGCTGTTCCGCGCCCTTGCGCGCCACGGCGCGTTCCAGTCCGATCGCCACATCGAGATCGAGGATCAGGGTAAGATCGGGCTTGAAATCGTCCAGGACCGCGCTGTCGATGCGCCGGATGGTTTCGCGCGCCATGCCTCGTCCTCCGCCTTGATAAGCGAAGGTGGAATCGCTGAAACGGTCCGAGATCACCCATTTGCCGGCGACCAGCGCCGGGCCGATGGTGCGCGCGACATGGTCCGCGCGGGCGGCATAGGCGAGCAGGGTCTCAGACATCACCTCCCAGCGGCTAGGCTCGCCTTCCACCAGCAGCTTCCGGATATCCTCCGCACCCGGCGCCCCCCCCGGTTCGCGGGTGGCGACAACGGCGATACCGCGCTGCTCAATCGCCGCGGCGAGGCGCCGGACTTGCGTGGATTTGCCGGTCCCCTCCCCGCCCTCCAGGGTGATGAAGCGTCCCCGCTGCCGCGGCCGGCTCATTTTCGATGCAACAGGGTGCGCCACAAGCCGCCCATCAAGCCGATCTTCGCCACCGGCTTGGCGGCATAGACCGGCACGCTGACAGTCGGAAAGTCCGGCGCGGTGACGGTAAGGCTGCCGATTTCCTGGCCTTGACGGACCGGCGCGGCAAGACCGGGATCGATCCGCAGCGCGGTTTTCATGCCGGCATGGGAGTCCACCTGCATGGTGACGGCGAGCGGTTTAACGGCCGTCACAGGCACACTGTCCGCCGCGCCCATCGTCACCGGCGTATTGCCCAGCACCTGGTTCGCCGACAACAGGGAATACGTGCGGAACTCCCGGAATGCCATTTCCATCACCCGCGCGGCTTCTTCGGCGCGATGGATATTGGGGAAATAGTCATTGTGATATTGGGGATAGCGCAATCCGTTGAGAACCAGGATGAACCTTGTATTGCCACGCTTGGCCGAAATGGTGATGCCGTAGCCGGCCGCATCGGTATGGCCGGTCTTGAGACCATCCGCTCCCGGCAACGAACTCAACACCAGATCGCGGTTCGGCTGCTTGATGCCGTGCCAGACAAAGCTCGTTTCACTGAAATAATGGTAATATTGGGGATAGGTGCGAATGATGTGCCGCGCCAGCTTGGCAAGGTCGAGGGCGCTCATCAGTTGGCCGGGCGGGTCCGGCAGCCCGTCGGGATTGACGAAATGCGACTGCGCGAGACCCAACTGCCGGGCCCGCTTGTTCATCATGTCGACAAAGCCTTCCACCGTGCCGCCCAGACCTTCGGCGACCACGATACAGGCGTCGTTGCCGGACTGGATGATGATCCCCCGGATCAGGGCCTCGACCGGAATGCGCGAGCCCAACTCCACGAACATCTTGGAGCCCTGGGTACGCCATGCGCGCTCCGACACGGGCAAGGTGTCGGTCAGTTTGATCCGGCCATCGGCCAGGTGCTGGAACAAAAGGTCCAAGGTCATCAGCTTGGACATGGAAGCCGGCGGCATAGGCACCATGCCGTCCTTCTGCCAGAGCACCTGTCCGGTGGCCGCGTCCATCAGCAAGGCATGCTCGGCGCTGGTCTCGAGTGCCGCCTGGGCAGGCAACGCCACAGCGAGCAAAAGAAAAATGGTCAGGAAAAAGCGGTGCATTGAGTCTCCAGAATTCTATTGATCGACGATGATTCGCGCGTCGCCCGCGCCGGCGCCGGTGATGTTGGCCAAGGCTGCGTCGGCTTCCTCGACCGAATTGAGCGGTCCGGTACGAACTCTATAGAGGGTCTGGCGGCCGCGTTGAAGTGTGGAGATGCGCAAATTCCCATGCAATCTCGCCAGCAGCGTTTTGGCGTTGCTCGGGTTGGCGAATGCTCCCACCTGCACATAAAGGTGGGTCATGGCCGGGACCGGAATACGGGTCACCTGACCGTTCGGCTGGTCCGAAGCGACCCGAACTGGGGCGGACGGGGCCAGGGCCGGCGCCGGCAAGATGTTCTGCCGGCCTGGCGGCGCCAGCGCCGCACCCGGCACCACTCCCAGCGCGGCGGTATCCACCTTGCCGGCCGGCACGGCGGGCAAGGCATCAGCGATTTGGGGCGGGGTCTCCGACGGAGGCGCTGCGCCCGGCGCCAGGGCGGCGCGACCGAGATAGGTAACCCGCACACGCGCCGTACCCGTCTGAACCACGTCCAGCAACTCGGCAGCGCGTTTGGAAAGATCGATAATCCGCCCCCGCGCATAAGGGCCCCGATCATTCACCCGCACCACCAGTGACTTGCCATTCTCCAAATTGGTAA
>DATATP010000072.1:0-2857 GCA_036268715.1 Rhizomicrobium sp.
CACTTTGATGAGGCCGAAAGCGCGAACTTGCCGCATGATGCGCTCGACCGGCAGGGAAAAATCGATGATACGTTCTTCGTTTTTCCAGCGCGGCCAATAACTGCCTCCGGTTTGAGGTTTCGCTTGTGCCCATAGTTTTTCGAAATCCTTGGTGGTTTTGAACGCCAGCCGTTTCGCCGCCATTTGTATTTTGAGATCGATGCTTTCGTGGCATTCGTCATCGCTGAGGGAAAAATTTTCTTCGGCAAGGACATCGCCTTTGTCCATATCCGCCGTAACCTTGTGGCACGCAACTGCCCAATGATCGCGTTTTTCCAGAATGGCGCGCACCGCAGGATAGGGCCCGCGGCCTTCCGGCAAAGGCGAGGCATGGAAATTAACCGCGTATTTGAGATAAGGCTGCCAATCGGGAATTTTCCAGTTATAGCTGGCGATGATCAGAACATCGCAACCCTTTTGGCTGAGCGCCTGCAAATCATCCGCGGTCATGGGCGACAGCTGGATCGGAATTTTATGCCGTTCGGCAAGGGCGATAACGCCGTGGTTGCTGTCGACCAGGTTTCGCAGCGGCACCGTGAATAATTTCACTGGCTCCCAACCGGCGCGGATCAACGCTTCGAATATCCCCAGATACCGGTCGATGGCCGTGATCGCAAAACGCATTATATGATTCCCGCAGACATTAAACAGTTTCTCAATTAGAACTTCACATCTGTGCTAATTCTAGTCGGCGGCAATACCAGAGGGTCAAGAGTACCATCAGGCCGAGCAACCCATAGCCGATCACGGGCGAGAGCAGCAGATACCGACCGATCGGCCAGACGAGGACGAGCCAGACGAGGATCGACGTCTGCACGATCAGCCCGATACCCCAGAATATCGTGAGGCGGCGGATGAAGACGGCGCCGTTCGGAGTGGTGACGAAATGCTCGAGGCGCCGCGCTGACTCGGGGCTCTGGCGGGCGAAGGTCGCGCGTGCGAGGTGATAGATCAGCGGGCGCTCGAAGCCGAGTGTCATGAGGAAGACGACGCCTATCAGGCCGGTGACAGCGTTCTCCCGGATCTGCAGGAGGCGGGGGCTGCCGCCGAGCAAAGTGGCGGCCAAAGTGAGCAGAATGCCGGCGACCACCACCGTGCTCAAGGCGTCCGTCCGGCGGGTGTGAGCGAGTTCGAACATGCTCCAGGCGAGTGGCGGGAGGGCGGAGGCGATCACTGCATTCGTGTCGCCATAGCTTTTGTCCATCAACTCGAACACGGCCCAGGGCCCGAGGAAGTTCACCGCGAGCTCGGGAGCCAGGTTGAGCATCTGGCGGTTCACGGGAGCGCGATTCTCAGCAATCCGACTGTGATCATGAACGTGACAGCGTCCATCGCGCCGGCGAGTACCCGCCAGGTGGCACGACGAGCAAAGCTCGGCGCCAGGCTACGTGCACCGTATCCGAGTGCTGCATCAGCGTGTTGCACATTGTTAGTCCAAGCATCCTCCTCACGGCCACAAGCGAGCAATCTCATTTAGAACCATATCATTGCCCTGAGTAACAAAACGCCCAAAAATTGTAACATATACCGCCAACTTTGGAGCGATACTGTGGGCTAGGCTATGGAACTTAATTTGTTAACGTTATTTTTGGAAACGCATTGTTTTGCTCCCCAAAAAACGGGCGACAAGTCGTCGTGAAACGGCTGAGATCATGCACCCGATAGAGGTGTACCGTTGCAGCGAGACCGACAGGCGCCACAGCTCCGCTCAAGGGTGTGCTCGTAACCTGCCCCGCAATGTTGGCGTTACAGTTCCACTTTATACGGATGCGAGAATAAGGAGGAACTTTGTTGTGCGGTTTATTCTCTGGACGCTGATGATCCTGTCTCCGCTTTTCGCTCTTTCACAAAATTATCATTGGTCAATCTCCAATCCGTACACAGCGCTTCTGCAAATGCATAAGCTCGCGGGTGTGGCCATAGCTTTCATCAGGGAGCACAGCCTAGAGGTGCCGACCTAGTCTAGGGAAGGCATAGAGTTTCTTAGGTTCTTCAGTGCGCACAGCGTGCACCCTATCCCATTCTGGTCAATCTTCACTCATGGATGAAGCCCACCCGCATGTATTTCCGCCGTTTCATTCTCGGTGCCGTCACCGCAGCGCCGCTGCTCGCCGCGATGGCGGGCGCCGCTCAGGCGCAGACGATCTCTCCCGAGGCCGCCAAGGCGTTCATCCAGAAATCCGGCCAGCAGCTGGTGGGCATCATCAACAGCTCGGCTGCCCAAGCGGAGAAGGCCGATCAGCTGCGCCAGCTGATCAACCAGATCGTCGCCGTCAATCAGGTCGGCGATTACGTGCTCGGCCGTTACCTGAATGTGATGACGCCGCAGCAGCACGCGCAGTTCCAGCAGCTGTTCCACCAGCTTCTGTCCTACAACATTACCTACCAGATCAAAGCCTATCAGGGCGTCAGCTTCACCGTGAACGGCGCGGCCCAGCAAGGCAATGACATGGTGGTGGACACCACGGTCGCGAGCCCCGGCACGCAGCCGGCGGATGTTGGCTGGGCGGTCGACGATATCAATGACAGCCCGAAAATCGTCGATGTGATCGTCGCCGGTACCTCGCTGCGCATCACCACCCGCAACGATTACAGCGGGGTGATCACCGACCATGGGGGTCAGGTTTCCGCGCTGCTGGACGCCATGCAGGGGCAGATCACTCGGATCGCCAACGGCCAGTAAGAAAGCGGCCTCAAAGTCCACGGGTCGGGCTTGTATGGGCCGGCAATCCCCGCAATCATTCTCCTGCCATGGCGGCTGTCGACCGTCGACGTTCGATGGCTTCGGAACTTCTGGCACCGTTATTTGGATTGCCGG
>DATATP010000073.1:0-6611 GCA_036268715.1 Rhizomicrobium sp.
GCGGCCTGTTATCGCCGCGCGCTCGAGCTCGATCCGGATTTTGCCGAAGCCCATTCCAATCTCGCTTTGTTGCGGCTGGAACAGGGTGGCGCGGAAGATGCGGCGGTTTGCTTTCGCAAACTTCTTGCCCTCCGGCCGAACGATGCGGCGGCCCATAATGGCCTGGGCAGGGCATTGAAGCGTCAAGGCCGGATCGAAGAGGCCGTAGCTTCCTATCGGCGCGCCATCGATTTGAGACCGGATTTTCCCGATGCTCAGGTCAATCTGGGCGCCGCCCTGAGAGAGTTGGGCCACTTCGTCGAGGCCGAGGCTGCGCAGCGACAAGTGTTGCGCAGTGCTCCGGACGCCCGCGCCTGGTTCGAACTGAGCCACTGCCGGAAATTTGCGGAGGCGGATCGTCCGCTGGTTTGCGAGATCGGCGCGGCGCTGGAAAACCCGGGTCTTTCCGATCAGGACCGTTCGCTGCTGCATTTCGCGTTGGGCAAAATCTGCGACGACTTGGCGGATTACAGCGCCGCGATCGGCCATTTCGATAAAGCCAACCGGCTCGGGGCCGGCGACGCGCAGTTCGACGCGCAGGAATTCTCGGCCGCGGTCGACTGGCTGATCGACGCCTTTCCCAAGCCGTCCCCGCAGGACCAGGCCGCATCGGATTCGCAATTGCCGCTGCTGATTGTCGGCATGCCACGTTCGGGGACCACGCTAGTCGAACAGATATTGGCAAGTCATCCGCAGGTCGCTGCCGGGGGCGAACTTGATTTCTGGCTGCAAAACTCGGGCTGGGTCGGCAAGCAATGCATCGCGGCGCTCGACCCGGTGGCGGCCCGCAAGGTTGCGGACGATTATCTCGCTTTGCTGGCCGGCATCGGGCCCACCGCCCGCCGCGTGACCGACAAGATGCCCCATAATTTTCTGTTTCTCGGTCTGGTGCACCATCTGTTTCCCGCCGCGCGCATCCTCCATTGCCGCCGCGATCCCCGCGACACGGCGCTTTCCATTTACTTCACCCGCTTCGCGCAAGGGCATGACTTCGCCTTCCGCCGTGCCGATATCGTCGCCTATTATCGGCAATATCGGCGGCTGATGGCGCATTGGCGTGCGGTTCTGCCCCCAGGCCGGATGCTGGAACTCGATTACGAATCCTTGATCGGCGACGAGAATGCGATCCGTGCGCTGGTGGCATTCTGCGGCCTGGAATGGGACGAAGCCTGCCGCGATTTTCACCATACGGCGCGGCCCGTCGCCACTGCCGCCGCCTGGCAGGTGCGCCAGCCTTTGTACCGCTCCTCGGTGGGACGCTGGCGGCATTATGAGCCCTGGCTCGGCGAATTGCGCGAGTTGGAAACGGACCGGTGATACGCCGATCCGTTTCTGCTATCCTGGTTTTTCCGTTGTAAGACGTCCACGGCTTGGCTGGGGCGCGATGGCGCAAACACTCGACGAGACGGGCTTGGGACTATGCGCCTTCACCTTCGCAATGGAGGCGGGGCGGTTGACGGTTATGGAGGACCTCTCCCAGGCCGTACGCCAAGTCATCGCGCCGCTGGGAATGACCACGGCCGCGAGCGGCGTCGTCTCAGGGCCCAAGGCGGCGACGGGCAATCCGTTTCATTTCACGCATTGGCCTGCCGACTGGGTGTCGCTGTATGCGGCGAAGGATTTCCTGCTGGCAGACCCCGTGCCGCGTTGGGCGCGCAATTCGGGCCAGGCCCTGACCTGGAGCGAGTTGTTTGTGATCTTGCCGAAGCGTGATCGGGGCCGCAGGGTGATCGAAGCGGCGGCGCAATTCGGCTTAACCGAGGGCATGATCGTGCCGATGCGCTCCTGCGACAACTCCCTGGGCCTGATCTCGTTCGGGGGCGCACGCGGCCCGCTCGTCCCGGCGGAGCAGGCCTTTCTCACTATCGTCGGCCGGGCTGCATTCGCGGCGGCCGACCGCATCGAGCATGGTGGTGGCAGGGGCCGGGCTTCCCCCATTCTGAGCGCCCGCGAGATCGAGTGCTTGGTGCTGCTGGTGCATGGCCATTCCGATAGCGAGATCGGCCAGCTTTTGGGTCTCTCGGTACGCACGGTGCGGTTCCATCTGGGCAACGCCCGGGAAAAATTCCACGCGACCTCGAGAACCCATCTGGCGGCACTTGCCGTGGCGCAAGGTTTTGTCGTGCTCTGAAAGCAGCGGAACGCATCGATTGCCGCGTACCCCTGTCACCGGTGACAGTCACAAAGCCCACCCCAAAGGGTAGGATCGTCTGTTGGAAATTGCGTGGGGGCGTGGAAATGACCGACAAAATCCCCTGTCGCGTGGGATGTCTGCGCCCTGGGGCGCTGGTGCAGGAGGCAAAAAGCGGGCGGAGCGCTATCGTCATCGGCGAGGCCGAAGGCGGCCGGAGTGGGATTCTGCTGCTGCTGCCCGATGGCCGGATCTGCGAGAAAACCCTGGCGCAGATGGAGGGCTGGGAAATGATCCGGCTGCCGGGACCGCGCCTGGTCCATGTCCGCCGGAAGGATTCGGCCGAGATCGCCTGGTCGGCCTATCTGCCGGATTTCGACGCCGCCCGCACGCTGTGGCGCGAGCTGGAAGGACAAACCCCGCAATTGTTCGAAGTCGATATCTGGCCCCAGCACATTGACGAAAAGATGCTGCTGGCTGACATCGGCTATTACCAGTCCCCGACGCCATAAAGCCCCTCGAAGATAGGCTTCCGACCGGCTTCGCCCGGAAGCGTTCCGCTAGGGCGGAATCAAGCCCGGGATAAGGCCTTGGCAGCGTTGGTTGCCGACAAAGCCATCGAACCAGGCGAACGCGATGAGATCGTCCAGCGACGGGAATATCGCAACGACATCGCTCACCAAATCCAGGTCTTCATGGCGGACCTCAGTACGCGAAGGTTCATTCGGGAATGGAGGATCAAGGGCCGGCGTTACAGAATTTGCGACAACCGATACGTCGGCGGCGGCTCTCGAGCCGACGTGAACGCCGATCTAGCAGCCGGATACGGGCGGGTGCTGGTGTAGAGGCGAAACCATCGTGCCGCATAGCGACTCCCAAAGCGCACTGGGCGTTGGAATGAACCTGATGGATTTGGCGACACGCCGGCCCTCGGCTCAAGCGGGTTACAATCAGGGCAAAGCTCTTGCTGAACAGCGCACCGAATTCTGGCACTGAGGCGAAAGATTTTATCGACCTAGACGCATGCTGGCGGTTTATAAATCCGGTTTGGTAAACGCAACTGATTGCAATTTACACCCAGACGGAGGCCCCCCATGGGCAAGGTGCGCGTAGCAGGTTTTGCAGTGTCCATCGACGGCTTCGGGGCGGGCCCGGACCAGTGCCTGCAGCATCCGCTCGGCAAAGGGGGCAGGGAACTGCACAATTGGTTCTACCCCACCCGCACCTTTCGATCGATGATCGGAAAAGACGGCGGAATTGACGATCGCTTCGCCCGCGCCTCGGCGACGGGATTCGGCGCCTTCATTCTCGGCCGCAATATGTTCGGCCCGATCCGCGGAGAATGGCCGGACGATGTGTGGAAGGGTTGGTGGGGCGACAATCCCCCGTATCACGCGCCGACCTTCATCCTCACCCACCACGCCCGGGCGCCAATCGTCATGGAGGGCGGGACGACCTTTTATTTCGTCACCGATGGGATCGAGGCGGCGCTCGCCCAGGCCAAGGTCGCTGCGGGCGACCTGGATGTGAAGATCGGCGGCGGGGTTTCGATGGTCCGCCAATATCTGATCGCAGGAGCGATCGACGAATTGCAATTGGTGCTGTCGCCCATCGTTTTGGGGCGTGGTGAATCCCTGTTCGCAGGCATTGACCTGCCAAGCCTTGGCTATCGGTTGACGGAAGCGGTCCCAACGGAGTTGGCGACCCACGTCGTGCTGACGCGCTGACCGTCGGGAGCAGAACGGATGCCTCGGCCATTGATGACCTAGGCAAAGCCAAAATTTGCTTCGCACGGCAAGCGACACAGGCTTTGGACGATCAAGCCGGTCGAGCTTGTCGGTCGGCAAATCGCTTTCCAAGTGACGAGAGAATGGCAAGGAACTGGTCGAACCCCTGGCAAAAATAGGAGGTGGAAAACCGGCTCTTAAATAGCCTAAAAGGGCGGCCAGCGGACCTTGGGGGCTTAGACACCCAAAATATCCTGGACAGAAAGTAGCCAGCCATCATGACCCACAATTTATTTAACGGATTCAAATAGATGGCCGGCCCCCAATATGTTTATGTCATGAAAGGTCTGTCCAAGACCTATCCCGGCGGCAAGCAGGTCCTCAAGGACATCTGGCTCAGCTTCTATCCCGGCGCCAAGATCGGCATTGTCGGCGTCAATGGCGCGGGCAAGTCCACCCTGATGCGCGTCATGGCCGGGCTCGACACGGAGTTCACCGGCGAGGCCTGGGCCGCCAATGGTGTGCGCATGGGCTATCTCTCCCAGGAGCCCGCGCTCGATCCCGCCAAGGATGTCCGCGGCAATGTGATGGAGGGGGTCGCCAAGAAGCAGGCCCTGGTCGACCGCTTCAACGAGATCGCCGCCAATTACACCGACGAAACCGCCGACGAGATGGCGCGGCTGCAGGACGAGATCGAGGCGCAAGGCCTGTGGGACCTGGACAGCCAGGTCGATCAGGCGATGGACGCGCTGCGCTGTCCCGACGGCGACGCCCAGGTCGAAACCCTGTCGGGCGGCGAGCGCCGCCGCGTCGCCCTGTGCAAATTGCTGCTGGATGCGCCCGACATTCTGTTGCTGGACGAGCCGACCAACCATCTCGACGCGGAGTCGGTGGAATGGCTGGAGCATACCCTGCGCGATTACAAGGGCTGCGTCATCCTCGTCACCCATGACCGCTATTTCCTCGACAATGTGACAAGCTGGATTCTGGAACTGGATCGCGGCAAGGGCATCCCGCATGAAGGCAACTACACCTCGTTCCTGGGCGTGCAGGAAAAGCGTCTGAAGCAGGAATCCAACGAGGAAGCGGCCCAGCAGCGCACCATCGCGCGCGAGCGGGAATGGATTTCGCAAAGTCCCAAGGCCCGCCATGCCAAGTCCCAGGCGCGCATCAACGCCTATGAAGACCTGCTCGCCAAGTCGCAGGAGCAGCGCAGCGGCACCGCCCAGATCATGATCCCGGTGGCGGAGCGGCTGGGCAGCCTGGTGGTGGAAGCCGAGGGCGTGGCCAAGGCCTTTGGCGACCGGCTGCTGTACGAGAATGTGAATTTCACCCTGCCGCCCGGCGGCATTGTGGGCGTGATCGGGCCCAACGGCGCGGGCAAGACCACGTTATTCCGTATGCTGACGGGCCAGGAAAAGCCCGATGCCGGCGATCTGAAGATCGGCCCGACCGTCCATCTGGGCTATGTCGATCAGTCGCGCGACGCGCTGGATGCGAACAAGACGGTATGGGAAGAGATTTCCGGCGGCACCGACATCATCGAGTTCGGCAAGACCAAAATGAATTCCCGCGCCTATGTCGGCGCCTTCGCCTTCAAGGGCGGCGACCAGCAGAAAAAGGTCGGGCAATTGTCGGGCGGGGAGCGCAACCGGGTGCATCTGGCCAAGATGCTCAAATCGGGGGCGAACCTGCTGCTGCTGGATGAGCCGACCAACGACCTGGATGTCGATACCTTGCGCGCTCTGGAATCGGCGCTGGAGGAATTCGCCGGCTGCGCCATGATCATCAGCCATGACCGCTGGTTCCTGGACCGCATCGCCACCCATATGCTCGCCTTCGAAGGCGACAGCCATGTCGAATGGTTCGAGGGCAATTACCAGGACTATGAGGCCGACAAGAAACGGCGCCTCGGCATCGACGCCGACCAGCCGCACAAGATCAAATACAAGCGGTTCGCGCGGGCGTAGGGCGTTGCCGGGCGCATGGATTTGTCATTCCCGCGTAAGCGGGAATCCAACTTGAACGCGGTACCGAACAATGAAGTTGGATGCCCGCTTTCGCGGGCATGACAGGGTCGCGAGCGAAGCAATTGCAGTTCCATTGTCATGGCCATCCTGAGCCTGTCGAAGCCTCATCCTGAGCTTGTCGAAGGATGACCGCGCCGCCGCCACCTCATCTGTCATGCCCGGGCCTCATCCTGGGCTTGTCAAAGCCTCATCCTGAGCCTGTCGAAGGATGACCCCGGCCACCATCCCTCCTGTCATGGCCGGGCTCGACCCGGCCATCCAACTTCTTTGACTTGCAGATCGCCGGGAGAAACGCCGGCCTTTTTGTTTTGCAGCCCTAGAAAGTCCGCACGCAGATTATCAAGCGCCTGTAAATTATAAACTCCTTGCCTTGCTGAATACTGAGGCTATCTTTCTTCGCTAGGGGTTTGTCGGACATGAATATAGGGCAGGCACGGCGCAGAATTGAATCGGTGCGTCCAAGACTCAAATCAAATGCGTAGAGACCCGGTAAGAGATCATCGGGCCTTTTATCTCCAGAACCGAATGCGAAGCGGCTATTTTATAGAATGCCAATAAAGCAATGAGGAGGAAAAATGGCATCTCATCCATACATTTCGGGAGCCGGAAATATAACGCAGATGATAGGCTTTTTGCGCAAGAATTTCCCACCTACCGTTACTTCCGAGACTGTAAAGAAATTGG
>DATATP010000074.1:0-2319 GCA_036268715.1 Rhizomicrobium sp.
GTATAACACTCGACCGACCACTGGCTACAGGCCACGGAATCCACGGCGTGGTGCGTGATGCCGCCGTCAGGACTGCCGGATACCAGGGCACGCCGCTGCCCAACCAGTGGTTTGGAGGTCCTGAACTGACCACTACGTCGCCTCAATTTGGTCATAGCATCATCGTCGAAGAGGGGAGCATAGTGCTGCGGGACGCCTCGGGAGCGGTTGCCGACAGCCTCAACTACGGCGGCCTTGTCGATCCATGGGCTGCCGAAGGCGATCAATCCGTCTCAGGAGCACAGCTCAGCGGCTGCTACGTCACGGCGCCCGGCTCCGTCTTCGATCCCTGGTCGACGCTTGTGACGCCGGTTGCCACCAATACGAGCGCGGGAAGGTTTCCCGACGGCGCCGATACCGACAGCAACTGTACCGACTTCCTGACGCAGGCGGTTGCGACTTTGTCGGCCGCTTCGCCCGTGGGTGCGACGAACATCAAGCTCACCAGTGTGGCAGGCTTCCGCCCTGGCGAGAAGATCCTTCTTGATTCTGGCGCGAATCTCGAGACCGCGGCCATCTCTACGGTTGGCACTGCAGGCGCCACAACCTTGACTGCCGCCACTGGCGTGGGAGCCACGATTCTCCATACTGCAAACGCAACCGGATTTAGTAAGGGTCAAACAATCTCAATCGACGACGGAGCCAATTCCGAGACGGCCGTCATTTCGTCGGTCAGAGGCCGCGGTGGCGCCACTATCACGCTCGCCGCACCACTTGCTCGCGCGCACGCGTCTGGCGGTCAGATTTCGGGCAGCGGTATCAACCTCACCACTCCATTAACCCGGCCACACAGCAGTGGGGCGCAGGTCTCCGACAACTTACCAACTCCTGGCGCGCCGAACCAATATCACGCTACAAATCGTTGAGAAGAGATGATGACTACATCGACCAGTGCGGTATTTTTTCCGAGCCCATATAGAGGAAACAGGACAGGGAGTGTTCGTCTGTCCTGTTTCCTCTCGTCGCTGTGCAGGCCGGCGTCTCAATGTGTGGGACCGATTTCAGGCGCCCCGCGTCCACGCATCTTAGTCGAAGAAGCCGCGATCCTCTTCCGCAAGGTGCGCCTTGGCTTGCTGGACGCGGAAGGTGACGCCGAGGCCCGGCCTATCCCAGACATCGATGAATCCATTTTTCACAACTGGATCCGGCAATCCATCCACGATGTCATACCACCACTCGGGATCGCCCTTCGCGTACTCGAAAGCAATATAGTTCTGTGGCAGCGCCGCACCCATTTGCACCTGCGCGGCGACGCCGAACAATCCATCGAAAATTCCGTGCGGAGCCACCAGGATGCCGTGCAAATCGGCATACTCTGCGATCCATTTCAATTCGGCGATGCCACCTACATCCTCGGGGTCGGGCCCAAGCACGTTGACTGCCTGGGTCTCGATTAGCTCCATGCAATTCTCCCGCAGATAGAGCTCCTCTCCGGTGTGAATGGGTGTCGACGTGCTCTGGGTCACTTCCTTGAAGACCTGAGGTTTTGGATAGGGCTCATAGTCGCCGGTGATCAGATCTTCGAGCCATGCAATATGGAGTGGTTCAACCGCGCGCGCAAAGCGGATGGCGTCCTTGACCACCCAGCCCGGGCCGCAGTCGAACGCCAGGCCGATGTCAGTGCCGAGAGCCTTCCTCGCAGCTTCGGCGCAGGCGACGCAATTTTCGATGCCACGTTCCGTCATCATCCCACGGTCCATATAAGGCGCTGCGCGTGCATGCCATTCCTGGCCATACCAGGTGTTCGGGACGGCTGTCATCATGGGCGTATTGTGGAAGCCGATGGGCATCTTCACCAGGGTGTAGCCTTCTTTGGCCTCCTTCATTTTGGAGGCAAACTCGGCGTAGTCCTGCGGCGTGCGGGGCATCGTCATCGTGGCGCCGATGTTATTTTCTGAATTTCCGTAGGGACGCACGCGGTCGCGGATCTTTCCGCCCAGCATTTTATGGACGGGCAAGCCGGCCGCTTGTCCGGCGACATCCCAAAGTGCGATTTCGATGGCGCTGATCGCCGCGCCCCAGGGCTTCATGGCGCCCATGCGACGAATCTTCAACATAATGGCGGCGACGTTGGTGGGGTCTTCGCCGACCAGATAGTTCTTATAAAAGAGGACCATCGGTTTGAGATACGGCTTAGCGGATTCGGCCTGACCGTAACCGGAAATTCCCTGATCGGTAACGACGCGCACGGTTGGATTGCGGCCGATGATGGCACACCTAAGGTCTGTAATCTTGATCGGGCCGCTGGCCTTCGGTGTTGCCGGGGCAATGATTGGGGCA
>DATATP010000075.1:0-2843 GCA_036268715.1 Rhizomicrobium sp.
CGGCTCAGTTCATAAAGCCCGATGGCGGCGAGCGGCCCTACCAGCGCGAAACCCGAAGCGAGTGGGAACAGCAGTGGCAACAAATCCATGCCGAAAGCAAAACGCGCGATCACCAGCCCGGCGACGGCATAGATGACGCCCAGGAACAACACATCGCTGCGATAGGCCTTGAAATCGGAGATGCCTTCGGCCAGCGCGGCCCTGAGGTCGGCAAGCCCAATGCGTCGAACGGTGGGCACAGGCGAATGGATCGTATCCTGCATATGATTCAGGGAGCGGCCAAGCGATCCGAGCGCATGGCCTGCCGCGCCCAGTTGCGCGCCACTCCATTCGACGGGGTTTTTGATGGTGTTCATGGGGCAATCCTCCTTGTTTCGGGAGGTGAAGGCCCGCGGACGGGGCGGCCCCGGTCACGAGTCCTCGCAACCTTCCGGCAGGCGCAACCATACGCCTGCGCGCCGGACCCGTCACGCGGAACTCTCAGCTGCGAAGACTGCCTTTTGTTTCTACGGGCAACTTCCGGGCGGCGGGGTGCGCGGCAGGGGGCGCCCCGACAGAATGTCGGTCATCTTGCCGTTGTCGAATGTCGGCTTGCCATTGACCAGCAATTCCTTGACCCCTACCGATGGGCGGTTCCAATGCACATAATCGGCCCTGGGCGCGTAAGTGTTGGGATCAAACACCAGCACATCGGCATAATAGCCCGGCCTCAAATAGCCGCGATGGTCGAGCATATAGATGTCGGCGGCCAGCCCGGTGGCATGGCGGATGAAAAAGGGCAGGCTGATGACATGGCGCTTTTTCACATAGTCGGCATATTTGGTTGAGAAGCTGGCATATTCGCGCGGATGTCCGGGACCGCCATCGGAGCTGGTAACCACCCAGGGCTGCTTCATGAAATTGTCCACATCGGCCTGGTTCATGTTGAAGGAGATGATGGATGTCTTCTCGGTCTGGCGCAGCATGCTGATCGCAGCGTCCACCGGATCGAGCTTCATCTCCTTCGCCACTTCGTCGAGATATTTGCCCGTCCAGGGATGGCCGGGATCGGGAAAGAGAATGGAGTGCGGCCCGTTGCGGCGACGCAGATTGTCAGCCATTTCCTTTTTGATTTTCGCCATCTGCGTGGGATCGTTGAAACGCTTGATCATTGCCGGATAGCCGCCGTCCACCGCCCAGCGCGGCACCAACGCCGCAGACAGGCCGGTGTGCGACGCCAGCCAGGGATATTGGTTGGCAGTGACTTTCTGCCCCGCGGCCTGGGCGTCCTGGATCAGCTTGATGACTTCGCCGGACTTGCCCCAGACATCGCTGCCCAGCGCCTTGATATGGGAGATGTGCACGGGAATGTTTGCTTCCCGGCCGATCTGCAGCACTTCTTTGGTCGAATTGATGAGCCCAATGGAATAGGAGGATTCGTCGCGTTGATGGGTGTCGTAAATGCCGCCGCGCTTGGCCGCTTCCTTGGCCAGTTCGACCACCTCATCGGTCTTGGCGTAGCTTTGCGGCGCATAGAACAGGCCGGCGGAGAAACCGATCGCGCCTTCGCACATGCCCTTGGCCACCAGGCTTTTTTCCGTCGCCAGTTCGGCGGCGCTGGGCGCGCGCGCATCCTGGCCGATGACGCGGCTGCGGATGGCGCCAAATCCGACATAGGACACCGCGTTCACGCCGATGCCCTGCTGTTTGAATTTCGCGAACTCGTCCTTCAGCTCCGGCGGGCCGCCACCATCGACCCCGATCAGCACCGTGCTGACCCCCTGGGTGATGTCGGCCGGCGCCTGGCGCTGCTGCGGGTCGGGATTGTCGAGAAAATGATCGGCATGGGTATGGCCGTCGATGAAACCCGGCGAGACGATCATGCCCTTGGCGTCGATGGTGCGCTTGGCATTCACATTGGCATGGGGACCGACATAGATGATCCTGTCGCCCGCCACCGCAACGTCTCCGACGATGGGCTTGGCATCCGAGCCGTCGTAAATCGTTCCGCCGCGGATGACGATATCGGCTGCCTGCTGCGCCTGCGCCCCGCCGGCCGCGAACATGGCGAGCACGGCCAAGGCTGCCTGGGTCATCAGAACCTGCTTGTGCATTGCCGTCCCCTGTCTGTCGCGCCGGGCATTGACACCGCCCGCTTTCATTTGCGCATTTTTTCGTGTGATCAAACTATGCGGCAAAGATACGCGCCCGGCAACGCATAAAGCGGGACGCCCGCGCGGCTCGTTCCTCGCAGAGGGACCGATAGGTTCGGGGAGGCTGGGCAGGGACGCATTCTGTTGCTACGGTCGCAGCCAAAAAGGGGCCTTAGGTGTCGCGCCAGAACGAACAACAAGCCGTCGCGCGTCCGCTGCAACCGGAGTTGTGGACGGGACTTGTTTTCCTCGGCTTAGGCGCGGGCTTGCTTGCCGCCTCGTTCTTGTTGCACCGGCTTTCTTCCGTTTCGGTTCGCCTGTTTCTGGAGCTGAGTGCCATCCTGCTGGTCGCGGCGGCTTCGTTCCTGGCTGCTTTCCTTACGGCGCGGGCGCGGCGCCGGGGCGTGCTGCCGCGCCGTTCCCCCGGCCATCCGGGCAAGGCGCTTCCGCCGCTGTTGGAAAAATTGCGCGGTGCAGCGCACAGTGCGCGACGCGTCGTCACCAGGATCGATTGGGTCGGCGACTGGCTGGCGATCGCGTCTACTGTCCTGCTCGGACTCGTCGCGCTGTATTTGCTGCGCAAGGCGTGGCTGATGCTCGCCTCGCCTTCCGGTCCGCTGTTCGACGAACTGACCGCGGGCATTCTGCTGGCAGCCTGCTTTCCGTTGCTGGTGCTGGAGCGGCGATATGCCGGCCTGCCGGAGGAGGTCT
>DATATP010000076.1:0-2068 GCA_036268715.1 Rhizomicrobium sp.
CATTGCCGATGACGAACACGCGCTGGCCCAGCCGCTCCAGCACCGGTCGCACACGGGCCACCGCTTCCGGCGCGCCACCGGCCAGCACGAACAGAAGCCGTGCTCGGGCGGCGTCGGGATTGCCCAGCACCGGGGCGGCGACGAAATCCTGTCCACGCGCGGCATGGGCGCCGGCCAGCTGCCGTGACAATTCCGGGCTGATCGTGCTCATGGAGACATGCACGGCGCCCGGTCGCAAGATACCGATCAGCCCATCGGACCCAAGCGTCACGGCCTGCAGCGCGGCGTCATCCGGCAACGAACTGATCACCAGGTCGGAGGCGGCGAGATCTGCCAGGTGCTCTGCCCCGCGCGCTCCCTCGGCCTGCAACGGTTGCGCGCGCCGCTGGTCCCGATCATAGGCAATGATGTGGTAGCCGGCGGCCAGCAGGTTCGCCGCGAAGGCTTCGCCCATGCGCCCCAGCCCCACCACGCCGACGCACTTAACGGTCGGGTGCGCGCGTCCAGGGGGCAATTCTTGCGGCGCGGGGGAAGCGGCCTGGCCACGTGCCGGCCTGGCGGCTGGCGCGGGTAAACGATCGATCAACGTGTCCATGTTCCTGGTCCTTTAGGGAATGCCCGGGAAATGGCGGCGACACAGCTTGTGCGAAACAACTTCGATCGCAAATGATTTTTGCGGCCATGGGGTAATGGCTGGCAGCAAGACCACGGATGGACTGGCCGGGTCGGGCCCCAGCGGCCAGTTACCGGATGCGGGGAGCAAGCAGCGTGGACTATTTCGCCGGAATGCGCGCCTTCGTCCGTGCCGTCGAACTCGGCAGCTTCTCCCGCGCCGCAGCCGAGGAGGGTGTCAAAGTCTCCACCGTCTCCCGCTACATCACCGCCCTGGAAGCGGATCTGGGCGCCGCCCTGTTCAACCGTTCAACCCGCCGCCTGCACCTGACCGAGGTTGGCACCGCTTTTTATGACCGAGCCGTGCAGATCCTCGAGGACGTGGCGGATGCGCGGCTGGCGGCGACCTCCCTGAACCTGCGACCGCAGGGATTGCTGCGGATCAACATCCCCGGCGCGTTCGGCCGCCGCCATGTCTTGCCGCATTTGCCGGCTTTCCTTGCCGCATATCCTGCCATCCAAGTGGACGCGACGCTGACCGACGAGACGGTGGACCTGATCGCCAGCGGTGCCGACATTGCGGTGCGGATCGGCGCGTTGGCGGATTCTACCCTGGTGGCCAAGCGTCTCGCGCCCCAACGCCGGTTGCTCGTAGCCGCGCCCAGCTATCTCGCCGGCCGCCGCCCAATCAGCGCGCCGAACGACCTGGAGGACCACGACTGCCTGTCTTTCGCACTGCAACCGAAGCAGGCCTGGTATTTCCTGCCGCACGGCGCGCCGGCGACGGAACCGCTGGAGGTGGCGGTGCGCGGCCGCTTGCGCGCCAATGATTCCGAGGCATTGCTCAATGCCGCGCTCGCCGGGCTCGGGATTGCGCTGCTGCCCACATGGCTGACCGGCGAGGCGATCATGGCCGGTCGCCTGACGCCGCTGCTTGCGGACTGGGAGTCACTGATCGCGCTGGGGCCACAGCGCGCAATCTGGTGCGTGTATCCGCCGAAGAAGATCGTCGCGCCCAAGGTGCGCACCTTCCTGTCCTTCATCGAAGCACGCTTTGGCAAGCCGCCTTACTGGGACCGTGCGGATCATGCCGCGGAGACCACCGCGCCGGCTGCTCCACCGTAGAAGACCGATCTCGCCGATATTATGCTCGTTTGTTTCGGAAGTCCGGAAGAATGGCGCCCCATCCGACCTTCCGGGCGCATGATTGTGCCCCATGTGCCCTGGGAATCAGTCATCGGGCTGAGCAAGTCATGCGTGCCACCTCGTTGCGCGGGCGCTTGCGTCTATGGCCGGGTCAAAGCCGGCCACGGCGAGAGGTTTAACCCGCCCCCTCGCGTGGCATGCAATAGCGGCGACAATCGAATTATCCGATTGCCATGACCAGAAAATTAAAGTGGCGGTTGAGGCAACCCACACCATCTGGTGCGCGGGTTCAACAACAGACGATGATTGG
>DATATP010000077.1:0-3183 GCA_036268715.1 Rhizomicrobium sp.
AAACACTTTCAGGAAATAGAATAGATTGATGAGAAGGGTGATGATCGCCATGCCCCATGCGATCTGGCGGCGCGCGCCCCGATAGCGTTCATGCCCAAGCCCGGCCAGCGCCTGCATGTACAAGAAGAACAACAGAACGGCGATCACGCCGCTGGCGAGAAACGCGAGCGGTCCGATATGGCCCCACACCACGGGCACCAGCAGGATCGCATAGGAATAGAGCGTGAAAAAAAACAACAGCGCGACGAACACCAGCCTTGAGTGATAGCGGCGGAAATATTCGTTGCCGATGAAGATCGCCGCCATGAACAGCAGGAACGGCCAGGAGGCGATGATCGAGGCGCTGCGGATATAGAACACGCAAAAGCCGCTGAGCAGGCACCCAAGCGCGAACTGGGTGACGGTAAGCAGGAGGGTGCGCATGCGGGGGGAAGGGCGCCGTTCCTCCGGCTGCGATTCCAGCCGGTGCAAGGCGGCGATGGCAAAGCCCGCGACCAGCAAATAGACGATGAACACTGCCTGGGTGATCGCATGATCGATGGGCCCAAAGGCATAGCTGTCGAACACAAAACCGCCCGCCAGCGACGCGGCCGACAAATGGCGCTCATGCGCCTTGGCCCAGGTCACGGTGGTTCCGATGGCTCGCACATGCATGGAGGTGGAATTACCTTGCCCGCGGGACGGATAACAGGCCCATCCTCGCCGGAACATAGAAGGTTGAGGGTTCGGGCAGCAGTTCCATGCCCCTTCCGATCTTCAGAAATCGACGGTGATCGCCGCTTCGGTCGAAGCGAGGAATCCCCGATGCGGGCGCGGCTGATCGTCTTGCAGACGCTCGGCGAGATCGAATTTGAAGCCACGCAGCGGCAGGGTGATGCGCGCCTCGCCCATATTCACGATCACCGGCGCGGTGCTGACGATATTGGCGCCGGGCGCGTTGGGATTGCCGATGACGGCATGATGCAAGCTCAATTCGTAAAAGCGGCCCGCTTCGTCGCTCCAACTTCCCTGCAGCGACAACAGCCGCGAATCGCTGTCGAGGCTGAAGCCGAGGGTGCGGTCGCGATAGCGCATGCCGTCCGGATAGGTGCCGTTGGTATAGGCAAAACCATGAAACACGTCGCCGAAGCTGAAAATATCGGCAGTCGGCACGCTATCGGTATATTCCAGGGTGAGCCTCAGGGGCGACGGCCCCGCCGGCAGGAACAGCGTGCTTCCAAAAAGATGGCTGGTGCCGGAATGGGTGAAAGGCGAAGTGTCCTCGTTCATCAGCTGCATATAGACCTCGAACGGAATCCCGCCCAGGCTGCGGCTGTACTTGATGTCGATCAGGCCCTCGTCATTGGTCTTGTCGACGTGCTTGGGATCGTTGTTGAGATCGAAATAATCCCGGATCGGCGCACAAGGATGGCCCTGGCCGCAAAACTCCTCTGTCCGCGCCAAGCCGATTTCGAGTCCCTCGATCGGCTGAAAGCTCAAGCGCAGGCCGTTGTAGAACGTGTCCTTCTGGATGCGCGGCCCGTCGAGATAGCCCAGGAAAAATTCCAGTTGCCAGGGACCCAGCCAGCTCAGCCAGGGCGATTTCGAGGCTGAAGTGTCCAGCCGCTCGATCCCGATCTGGGGCATCGGCCGCGCGTTGTTGGAGAGCGACAAAGCCGAAATCCAGCCCGGCCCCCACCAGTGCGAAAGATAACCCCCATAGACCATCGCATTGTCCAGTTTCTCGGCCAGATAGGTGCCTTCCGGCATCAGCTTGGTCGTCTTGCCTTGGAAGGTCTGAGTCAGGCCGCCCAGCGAAAGGCGGCCCGCCGTGTCTTGGGAATTATAGTCCAGCGAAAACTGGGCCGAGCCATCGCTCCGCCCCATGCCGTCAAAGCCGTAAACCACGCTCGGCCGGTTGGTGGCGTCCAGATAGACCGAGCCGGTCAATCCCGGCTGGTTCTGGGCATGCGCGCGGGCCATCACACGCTCGGCCGCCTCGCGTACCGTCAAAGGCCGGTCGAAAAGCGATTCCTTTCCCAACTGGGCGACGATCGCATTCCAGGGCAGTGGCCAATGGGTGGTGACATCGTCCAGCACCCCGGCGGCAGCCAGCAGAGCGATATCGGAGCGGAGCTGATTGTCGCCCACCTCGGCCCAGGGCGAGGCCAGAACCGGTACGGCGGCGTACAAAAAAATCGATAACGCAAAAGCGGTCTTGCGCCCGAGATGTGCGATCCGCATTGCGCTCGGCCTGTCCGCTCCCCAGTCACGCCACCATAGGAAGCTTTTGCGGCAACGAATAGTCAATTGCATGACAGAGTTGCGGCCCGCCTCAGTCCGATACCGGCAGACAGTCCAGCCCTTTGGCCGTCAGGTCGGCGCAGAATTTCACCGCTGCCGCTTCGGGGCTCACCCGCAGGCGGTAATAGCGACCCCGGGCCGGCAGGTCAGCCGGGACGATCTGGGGCGACAGGCCGGCCAGATCGCCTCCCGCCTTCTTCACGGCGCGGCTCCAGGCGGCATTGGCTTGCGCTTCCTGGCGCCAGGAGCCCAGCTGCACCTGGTGGCCGTGAGCCGGAGCTTTGCCGCTCACAATAGCCGGCCGCAGCGGAACCGCGCTGTCCCCGCGACTGGCGGATGCGACGCGAAGGCGCAACACGAGCTGTGCGGCGGACAGGGGCACAGAATTATCTGGCAATGGCGGCACCGCGGGCAGCGGTTTTGCGGACGCCACGTCCGCCTGAAGCGGCCGGCCCGGCGGATGCAGCGCAATCGCGGCGGCGCTGCCTTTGCGTGCGTCTCCCAAAGCCGCCAGACGATCCGCTGCCAGGCGGTAACCCGGATCGGTCGCGAGCGCCTTGGCATAGAAGTCCCGGGCCGTGTTGGTGTCGCCCTGCGCTTCGGCGATCTCTCCAAGACCATAATTGGAATACTCTGGCTGACTGTTGCCTGCAGCCAGGGAGGCGAGATAGTCGCGGCGTGCGTCCTCCAAGCGCCCCAGACGGCGATAGGCGTTCGCCCGATTGTTGAGGGCTGGCGCGGAACCCGGTGAGAGCTTGACGCAAGCGTCATAGTCATTCAGCGCCTCGGAAAGCCTGCCCAGAGCATCCAGTGCGATGCCTCGGTCGAACAAAGCCATCGTCCGTTCGGCCCTGGGCAGCGTATGACTTTCGATCGCCTGGGTCAGATCCGGCAGCGCCC
>DATATP010000078.1:0-17675 GCA_036268715.1 Rhizomicrobium sp.
CCTGCTCGCGGGGGCACAAGGCATGCCAGTGACCATCCTTAGACTCGATGCCGACCTGCGCAAGGCCGAAAGTTCCGCAAAAAAAGCGGAAAACAGCCGGAAAGAGACCGACCCGGAACGGGACAGGAGCGTCGGTCATGACAAGCACGCCTCGTCGGAGCAGGCCAAGGACGCAAAGCAGAAAGCACCCGAACAAGTCGCGTCGGTAAGAGAATCAGCCGCCGAGCAGGCGGCCGATCCGCTCGCCAGGGAAGTAAAGACCGGCGCCAAGGCCAGTGCCGCCAAAGTGATCAGGGACGAAGCCGAGCCGGACCCCGAAAAGGTCCATCTGACCACCCGCATCCCGGCCGACCGGCCTGCCGAGATGGTGAAGGACGAAGCTCGGAAAGGCTATGACTTGCTGTTCATCGGCCTCCAGGACAGTCACACCCCGGACGGCAGCTTCACGCCCGAACTGACAGAGATTGCGGCAGGATTCGACGGGCCTTTGGCGATCCTGTCCCGCTGCGGCGAAGAAGCCGTGCAACGCCTGACGGCGCGCAGCCGCATCCTGCTGCCGGTCAACGGCACGCCCGCCTCGCGCCATGCCGCGGAGATGGCCTTCGCCCTCGCCCGTGCAACAGGTGCCAAAGTCACCGCGATGTTCGTCTCCAGGCACCAGGGTCGTGCCCGCACCCTGCGCGGCGAGGAAGGCGTGCTGAAGAACATGGCCGAACTCGGAGAGCGCTATGACGTGCATCTGGCGACACGCATTTCTCGCCGCGGCGGCGCAGCGGAGGCGATCCTGCGCGAAGGCCGGGGCGACTATGCGCTGCTGGTGATGGGTGTCAGTCCGCGCGCCGGAGAGGAATTGTTTTTCGGGGATACGGCCGAGGCGGTGCTGAAGGAATGGAAAAAACTGGTGTTGTTCGTGGCGTCCTGACGGATCTCGCGTCAACTCTCCAGCCAATGCAAGCTGAACAGCTTGTCGTCGTCGTACCACACCGCGCGTGGGGCGAAGCCGGCCCGCGCCGCCATCTCCCGGAAGCTTTCGATGGTGTATTTGTGCGAATCTTCGGTATGCACCGGCTCGCCTCGCGCGAAATCAAAGCGCTGCCCGCCGAAGCCCACGCTCTGGCGCTTGAGGCTCACCAGATACATTTCGACGCGATGGGCGAGGGGATTGTAGGGCGCGTAATGGGCGAACGCGTTGGCGTCGAAATCCGCGCCCAGCTCGCGATTGGCCCGGACCAGCAGGTTTTTATTGAACGCCGCCGTGATCCCCGCCGAATCGTTATAGGCGGCATGCAGCCGCGCCGGATCTTTCACCAGGTCGACGCCGACCAAGAGCCCGCCGCCATCCAGGCTCGCGCGCAGGCGCCGGAGCAACGCTGTCGCCGAGTCCGGTCGAAAATTGCCGATCGTCGAGCCGGGAAAGAAGCCCGCCCGCCTGGTGGCCCCCGGCAGACCGGGAATCGTCAGGGGAGCAGTGAAGTCGGCAACCAGTGGCTGCAAGGCAAGCGTGGGATAATCTGCTGCGAGGGCCCGCGTCACACCGAGCAGATAGTCGCCCGAAATGTCGACCGGAGTGTAACCGCGCGGATTGCGCACCGCGTTCAACAGCAGCCGCGCCTTGCGCAGGCTGCCGGCCCCGAATTCCACGATCTGGGCGTCGGCGCCGATCAGAGCTGCGATCTCGCCGGCATGGCGGGCCAGCAGCGCGGTCTCTGTGCGGGTCTGGTAATATTCCGGCAGACCGCAGACGGCATCGAACAGCCGCGAGCCTTCCTGGTCGTAAAAATATTTGCAGGGAGTTTCCTTGGGCGTCTGGGCCAGCCCCGCCAACATTGCTTGCATGAAATCGTCGGGCGCGGCGGGGGCAAGGGGTGGGGCAAGGGCGAGACAGAAGTCCTTCATGTATCCTCCTCGAGCCGAATGCCGCTCAATTGCCAGGGCCCCACCCTCAAATAGTGCAGCGATAGGGCAAGCAAAAGGGCAGGCGCGCTCATGAATCCTCCGCCAGTCGAATACCACTGAATTGCCAGCGCGCCTGCGCCGGAAAGAAGTTGCGGTAAGTGGGCCGCACATGCCCTGGCGGGGAGGCAACTGAGCCGCCGCGCAGCACGAGCTGGCCGACCATGAATTTGCCATTATATTCGGCCGCAACACCGTCGAAGGGCTTAAATCCGGGATAGGGATCGTAGGACGATCGGGTCCATTCCCAGATTTCGCCATGGCTGAACAGGTCGCTCGCGGCCTCCCACTCGAACTCGGTGGGCAGCCGTTTGCCGGCCCAGGCGGCATAGGCCGCGGCCTCGAAGAAGCTTACATGTTGGACCGGCGCGTGCGGGTCGAGTGGCCGCAGCCCGGAAAGCGTGAATATGCGCTGCGCGCCGTCATCGTCCTTCAGCCAATAGAACGGTGAATCCCAGCCCTCGTCCTGAACCCGCGCCCAGCCGTCCGAAAGCCAGAATTCGGGGCGGCGATAGCCGCCATCGGCGATAAAGGCGCGATATTCGCCATTTGTCACGGGGGCTGCGGCGATGCGGAACGGCCGCAGCAGTACCTCATGACGAGGGCCTTCATTGTCAAAGGCAAAACCTTCGCCGGTATGGCCGATGTTCAAAATGCCTCCCGGATGTCTGCGCCACCCCGGTTTGGGGGGGGAGCAGGCAAGCGGCGCGTCTGGAAAATAAGCGGGCATCAGGGGATTGGCGAAAAAGGCATGCTTGATATCGGTGAGGATCAGCTCTTGATGCTGCTGCTCATGCTGAAGACCCAGGATGATGAGGGAATGCAAAGTCTCCTCAACGCAGACCGTCAGCATCGCGGCGTCGACATGGGCGCGGTAGGCCATCACCTGCTGTAGGCTTGGGCGGGTCAGCAATCCGCGGCGCGGCCGCGGATAGCGGGGTCCGGCGCCTTCGTAGTAAGAGTTGAACAGATAAGCGAAGGCCGGATCGAACGGCCGATAATCGGTCTGCCGCGCCAAAACAGCCGCCTCGAAAAACCAGGTCGTATGGGCAAGATGCCATTTGACCGGACTGGCGTCGGCCATCGACTGCACGGCGCAATCCTCCGCCGACAGAGGAGCCGCCAAATCTTCGCTGGCCCGGCGTATTCGGGCATAAATCCCCTTGAGGTCGAAGGGCGGCGCGGATCGGACAACAGCAGTCATAGGCCTCGGTCCGGGTGGTTTTGGCAAAAGCCCGCTCTTCCAAGGGCTTGTATAGTAAAGTGTCCGGGGGGCCAAAGTTCCGGGGCTATAACGGGGAGGGTTGAAATTTGGCAACCTTACTGGCGGTTGGTGGCACCCTGTGGCCCGAAATCCTCACGAAAATCTCGTTATTCCTTGAGATCGGAACCGTCTCTCTGGTAATTTCTTCATCCTAAGAGGGGTAGGACGGGATCATGAGGCATTCCCTCCGCAGCGCAGTTGTCGCCGCGGGCTTTGCTGTCGCATTTGCGGCGCTGCCCGTGCGCGCGGACGCGCCCGCGACGGTGAGTCCCTTCTCCGACCAGCCCACCTCCCCCTTTGAATGGTCCGCGGCGTCCGGTTTCACGCTTCCCTCACTCGATGTCTCTCCGCTGCTGAACGGCATTTATGGCATTGCCGCGCCGAGCTTCGCCGCCAGCACTTTGCTATCGCCCACTCTGACCTTGGACGCGGGGCGCAATCTCGATATCGCGTCGCGCTTCGACTCGTATGGCGAGACACCCCTGCCCTTGCTGTCGGCGGTGACCGCGCCTTATCTCGGGCTCGCCAATGGCGGGCATTATGCCGGCTTTACCTATACCCCGACGGCGCAATTGCGGCTGCGGCTGGGTGCTTCATTCAACAGCGATTGGCTGGACCATTTCTTCGCCGATTCCCTCGCCACGACCGGCGAGATGCCACTCGGCTACCGCCCCAGCCTCACCCAATCGGTGATGGCAGGTCTGTCCTGGGATTTCAGCGATTTTGCCGGACTGGGCGTCACTGCGATCTCCTCCAATCGTGACGGCGTGCCCTTGGGATTTGGCGCCGGCCTGCCCAACAGGACAAGCACCGATGCGGTCGGCGTCTCGGCGCATCTGGGACTGGGCGCGGGCTGGGTGACCAAGCTCTCCTATAGCGAAGGCTTGTCGCAGCTGGATTTGCGCGGCGGTCAGACCGGCACCGACGAACATTCTTATTCCATCGCCATCGCCAAGCGCGGGCTGTTCGGGGGCGACGACACGATGGGTTTCGCTTTCAGCCGTCCCGCCCCCAGTCTGATGGGCGGCTTCACCACTTTGACTGCGTCGGGCGATCTGCCGCCGATGATCATCGCCCATGGCGAGGCGATCGGGCCTCAGGCGCCGGAAACCGACTTCCAACTCGGATATGTGACGAACTTCCTCGACGGGGCATTGGCTTTGCAGGCCAATGCTGGCTACCAGATGAATTATCAGGGCCAGACCGGCGCCACGGCGGTCTCGCTCCTGTCCCGGGCGAAGATCAAGTTCTGAACGATAGTCCCTCCTTCGCCGGCATGCATTCGGGGGCCGGTTTGGCGAGCTATGGGCCTTGCAGTATAAGCGCACGATTTCTCGGGGAATTCGCTTGGCGCGTTTTTCGTGTTCGTTGAACCACGAAAACGTTCTGTTTCTTTGTTCTGTGGAGGATCCGGACGGAAACCGCTATGCCCTTTTCCTGGAACCGCTTTAAAGGCACTGATTATTAAGGGGGATTTGTCAGCTTGAGCGGCCTGAACGCTTCGCCTTTGCCAAGGGCCAAATCGTGAACAACGCGCCATTCTTCATCGTCGGCTCCGGGCGGTCGGGTTCCACCTGGCTGCGGATGATGCTGGCATCCCATTCGCGGCTCGCCATCCCGCCAGAGACCTGGTTCCTCAACCGGATGCCGGATCTGCTGGAATTGGGCCGTCCACTTACGTCCAAAGAGGCTGAGCGCGCCCTGGACATCATGACCGGCCACTATCGCTGGCCGGATTTCCAAATCGATGCGAGCGCATTCCGCCGGCAAGTGGCGCAGCTCGCCCGGCCGCATCTGCGCGAGATCGTGGAACTGGTTTATGCAAAGCATGTCGAGCGCGATGGAAAACGTCGCTGGGGCGACAAGACGCCCGGCTATATCGCGCTCGCGCCGCAGCTGGTGCGGCTGTTTCCCGGCGCGAAATTCATCCATCTGTTCCGGGACGGGCGTGACGTTGCCAAATCCTTCCAATCCAAGCGCTGGAATGGGCGCTGGCTGCACGACAATACGCAGGAATGGAATGAAGCAATGGACTTCAATCTGCGCTGGAGCCGTACGGAACTCGCCAAACATTTTCTACAGGTGCGCTACGAAGATCTTGTGCTGGATACAGAGGCGACCATGCGGCGCATCTGCGATTTCCTGGAAGAGCAATTCGAACCGGCGATGCTGACCTGGCAGGAGAAAGTCGACGATCTTGTGCCCGGCCGCGAGGCGGCCATCCACGAGCGCCTGAAGGACATACCCAGCGCCACCGACACCTATCGCTGGAAACGCGAGATGACGGCGCGGGAGATTTTGGTGAGCGAGGCTTTCATGGGACGGCATCTGCGCGCCCATGGTTACGAACTGCATTTTTCGTCGCCCGCGTGGAACCCGCTGCTTTTCCTAACTCGCTGGTATTGCCTGCGCGCGCTTCCGGCCCTGGGTCTTTGCCTCAGGACATTGCGCGGCCTGCCGCAGCGCCTCTCCGGCCGCTCAACCCGTGTGCGCGCCGAGCCCTGATGCGCGATTTGCTGTTGTTGAGCCACGCCTTCCCGCCGGAAAATACCGCTGCGGCAACCCGGCCCTGGCAGCTTTATAAATATCTGCCGAGCCTTGGTTATCGGGTGCATGTCGTGGCGTCTGCTTTGGAGCGTGCCGACAATCCCGAGCCGCAAGTGCATCGCGTTCCTTCGGCAAAGGAGTCTTGGCGGCTGCGTTTTGCGGAAAAACTGGCCCGCGGCTTCACGCGCCATCTGGCGCCTTATGACGACCGCCTTCCCTGGGCACCCTACGCGGCCTCGGCATCGGCAACGCTGATCCGTGCCCAGCCGGTCGAGGCGATTTTCTCCACTTATCCTTTCCTTGCATCCCATATTGCCGGCCTGTGGCTGAAACTGACCTCGGGTTTGCCCTGGATCGCCGATTTCCAGGACCCGATTCTGGAAAATCCCACCCGCAACCGGCGCTGGCTCTATCCCTATGACAGGATCGTCGAACATCTGATCTTCCGCTTTGCCGACCGGGTGATCGCCAACACCGACACAGTGGCGGCGGCGATGCGGGCACGCTATCCGCAATGGGCGGACAAGGTTTCGGTGCTGTGGAACAGCTTCGATCCGGAAGAGCCCGTCGCTATCGTTCCCAAACCGGAACGGCCCCATCGCGTGCTCGCGCATGTCGGCACGCTTTACGGTCAGCGTCATCCCTGCCTGCTGCTCAACACATTGGAGCGGCTTGAGGGACAGCCTTTGAATCTGACGGTCCATCTGGTGGGACCGATCGAACCCGAGATGCTGGCGCGCAACCGGCCGCTGTTCGACCGCCTGCAACAGCGCGGCGTGCTGGAGTATGGCAACCGCCTGGTGGACCGGGCGGAAGCGCTGCGGGAGACAGCGGAAGCCGATTGTCTGCTGCTGCTGGATCTGAACGACAATAACGCGCCGCTGCAGGTGCCTTCCAAGCTTCTGGATTATGTGCGCT
Organism: Rhizomicrobium sp.; assembly: GCA_036268715.1. GTDB lineage: Bacteria > Pseudomonadota > Alphaproteobacteria > Micropepsales > Micropepsaceae > Rhizomicrobium. The sequence continues at coordinate 6,683 of DATATP010000078.1, forward strand.
ATGGCAAGCCGATCCTCGCCTTCACGCCCAAGGATTCGCCGACCCATCGCATCCTGGCCGGCAGCGGGGTTGCGTTTGTCGCCATCGATCCGAGGGATGAGCCTGTGCTGGTGGTGGAGAAGTTTGCCGAATTCCTTCGCCTGCCAACCGAGACGCGGCCGCCGAGCCAGTGGTTTGAGGAGAATTTCAATGCGCAGACCCAGGCGCGCGCCGTCGCGCGTCTACTGGATAGTTTGCTGCCACGGGGAAAAGAGATGACCGCCGGCGCAGAGGCACCGCAATAGAGGCGATAATGGGCAGGATACAAAAAACCGCCAAGGCGTGGCTGGAACCGTTGACGCGGCCGGCGCTCGCCAAAGAAATTCTGCAACAGGATCGCAAGGGCCTGCCCGCTCTTGATCCTGGTCCTGAGCGCGTTATCGCTGAAGGCCTGGCCTGGTTGTGCCATGCCCAGGACCAATCGAAATGGCATGACGGCGGCGTGGCGCGCCATTTCAGCTTGATCGACGGCTGGTCCAGTTCTTATCCGGAAACCACCGGCTATATCGCCGATACGCTGTTAATGCAGGGCGAAGAGAGGGGCGATCCCGATCTGGTGGTGCGGGCGCGGCGGATGCTGGACTGGCTGGTCTCGATTCAGTTCGAAGACGGCGCCTTTCAGGGCGGCATGGTGGACCAGGAACCCAAGCTTCCCGCCACCTTCGACACCGGACAAATCCTGATCGGCCTCGCCGCAGGAACGAAGCTGGACGAACGCTATCGGCCGGCGCTGAAGCGCGCGGCCGCATGGCTGCTCGCGACGCAAGCCCCCGATGGCTGCTGGCGTAACGTCAACACCCCCTTCGCGGCAGCGGGCGAGAAGACCTATGAAACCCATGTGTCCATCGGCCTGTTCCGGGCGGAAGCGGTCGAGCCGGAGCGCGGCTATCGGGACGCCGCGATGCGGCAGGTCGATTGGGCGCTCACCCAGCAGCGGCCGAATGGCTGGTTCGCCAATTGCTGTCTGTCCGATCAACAGAACCCCCTGACCCATACATTAGGTTATGCACTGCGGGGCGTGGTGGAAGCCTGGCTCGCGACTGGCAAACCTTCCTATCTCGAAGGCGCCTGCCGCGCCGCGGATGGACTGATCGGCGCAATCTCGCCCGATGGCCGCTTGCCCGGCCGGCTGGATGAAAACTGGCAGGCGGCGGTGAACTGGGTCTGCTTGACTGGAACCGCGCAGATCGCGGAGTCCTTGTTTCTGCTGGCCGGGCCCGCAAAGCGCGACGATTACAAACGTACCGCAGCCGCCGCCAATGCCTATGTCCGCCGTAGCATTCTGCTCGACGACCCGCGCGACATTCGCGGCGCTGTGAAGGGATCGTTCCCGGTTGACGGCTGGTACGGCAAATTCCAGTACCTCAACTGGGCCTGCAAGTTCATGATCGACGCCAATCGCGCGGAACTGACCGCCACACGATAGCGGAGTCCAGCGAAAGTTCCGGCAAGGAACCGGAACTTCCGGGTTCGACGCATTACGGCGCTTTTTCTTGACGCCCCGTTCGGCGACCTGACATGTGGACGCAGGGTGCTCTGTCGAAGTGAGTTTCGGATGGGCTGTTCTGGAAACTGGTGGCGGCGCGGCGCGCAGGGATGCGGCCTTGCCGCCATCGCGCTTGCGGCAAATCTCTTGTTAATCGCTTCATCGCGCGCGGACGAAACCGGCGTGTTGCGCGCCACCTTGGATAATGGCCTACGCGTCGTGATCGTTCGCAATACGTTAGCGCCCGTTGTCTCCACTTCGGTCAATTATCTCGTCGGATCGGACGAAGCCCCGGCCGGCTTTCCCGGCATGGCGCACGCCCAGGAGCATATGATGTTCCGCGGTAGCTCCGGCTTGTCGGCCGACCAGTTGGCCGTCATCGGCAGCGAAATGGGCGGCGACTTCAACGCCGACACAACCCAGACCATGACGCAATATCTTTTCACCGTTCCGGCGGCGGATTTGGACATCGTGCTTCATGTCGAAGCCTTGCGCATGGCCGACGCGACCGACAGCCAACAGGGCTGGACCGAGGAGCGCGGCGCCATCGAGCAGGAAGTGTCGCAGGACGTGTCGAGCCCGGAATACAACATGTATGACCGCCTGCGCGCCGCCATGTTCGCCGGAACGGCTTATGCGCATGACGCCTTGGGCACACGCGATTCCTTCGAGCACACGACATCGGCGATGCTGAAGGACTTCCACGACGCCTGGTATGCGCCCAACAACGCCATCCTGGTCGTGGTGGGAGACATTGATCCGCGAGCCACGCTGGAAAAGATAAAAAGCTTTTTCGGCCCGCTCAAAGCCAAGAGTCTGCCGGCGCGCCCGGAGATGACATTCCGCGCGGTCGATAGCACCCCGATCCAACTCGAGACCGACCGGCCCGTCGCGACCCAGATGCTTGCGCTACGTCTGCCGGGCCTGGACAGTCCCGATTTCCCGGCGCTGGAGCTGCTGGCCGATATTTTGGACAGCCGCCGTTTCGCGCTTCGTGGGCTGGTGGCGCAAGGCAAGGGGATCGATGCCGGCTTTTCATTGGACCCGTTGCCCAAGGCCAGTATCGGATATGCCTCCCTGTCGGTTCCGGAAGCGCCCGATACCGGCGCCGCGGAACGGGAAATCGCTGCGATCCTGGCAAACGTTGCCCGCGACGGCGTGCCGGCGGAATTGCTGGCCGCGGCCAAAATCCAGGAACATCGCCAAGCGGAATTTCGCAAGAATTCGATCGATAACCTCGCCTCCGATTGGTCGGATGCCACGGCGTTGTGGGGTTTGCAGTCGCCGAATGACGACCTGGCCCGTATCGACCGGGTGACGCCCGAGCAGATCGACGCGGTGGCGCGGAAATATCTCGATCTCAACCATGCGGTGCCGGTCACGATGATACCCCGCGAGGGGGAAAAGCCGCCGGTGGCCGAGCACGAATCCGGAAAACACGAAAGTCTCGCCGTGGCGGAGCCTAAGCCGACCGTCCTGCCCGATTGGGCGCAGAGCGGCCTCGCGCGTCTTGCCGTGCCGCAATCGACCCTGCATCCCGTGGTCAGCATCTTGCCGAATGGCCTCACCCTGATCGTCCAGCCAGAGGATGTGAGCGATACGGTCAGCGTCTATGGCCATGTCCAAAATCGCCCGGAAACCGAAACCGTTTCGGGCAAGGACGGTGTGGCGCAGGTTTTGGACGCGCTGTTCAACTACGGAACGCAACATCTCGATCGCATCGCGTTCCAAAAGGCACTGGACGATATCGGGGCAAGCGAGCATGCCGGCCCGGATTTCGGCCTGCAGACTCTCAGTCAGGATTTCGATCGGGGAATGTCGCTGTTGGCCGACAACGAATTGCATCCCGAACTGTCGAATCGGCCGCTCGGCATCGCGCGTGAGCAGCTCGGTGAGATGGTGGGCGCCCGTTTGCGAAGCCCGGCCTTCCTGGCGAGCCGGGCGCTGCGCGAATCTCTTTTCGCCAAGGGCGATCCGTCGCTGCGCGAGCCGCTGCCGGACAGCATTGCCGGCCTGACGGTAGCCGATGTCGCGCGCTATTATGGAACCGCCTTCCGGCCGGACCTGACCACCATTGTGGTGATCGGCAAGATCACGCCGGAAGAAGCGCGCCGGGTGGTGGAGAAATATTTCGGCGGCTGGCAGGCGGTCGGGCCCAGGCCCGATATCGACTTGCCCGCGGCTCCCGCCAACCGCTCGGCAGCGCTCACCGTACCGGATGCGAGCAGGCTGCAGGATACGGTTGCGCTGGCCGAGAATTTCCCCTTGTCTCGCAGAGACCCGGACTTTTACGCCTTGCAGCTTGGCAACGCGGTATTGGCGGGCGGCTTCTATTCCTCGCGTCTCAGCATCGACCTGCGCAAGAAGACCGGGCTGGTTTATTCGGTCGATGCTGAGTTGCAATCGGGCAAGACCCGCAGCGTCTATCTGGTCAGTTATGCCTGCGATCCCGGCAATGTCGGCAAGGCTGCCGGCATTGTCAGCCATGAACTTGCCGATCTGCAGGCCACGCCCATGTCGGAAGACGAGTTGATGCGGGCCAAGGCGTTCCTGTTGCGGCAGATTCCGCTGGAGGAAGCGAGCGTCGAGGCAATCGCCGATGTGTTCAATACGCGACGCGATCTTGGCCTGCCGCTGGACGAGTCCACCATCGCGGCGAACTATTATGTCGCGATGAGCACGTCGGATGTGCAGGCGGCATTCCGCAAATGGATCCGGCCGGACGATCTGGTGCGGGTCAGCCAGGGTCCCACGCCGCATTAGAGCAGTTCCAGGAAAGTGTGGAACTGTTTTCTATCCGGAGCCGCGACGGAATAAGGAATGGAGCATTTTCGTGGTCCAAGGAAATGCGAAAATGCTCCAGGCGGCGGCGCTAGCGCCTTACTTCCGATAAGGCCGGTCGAATCGCGGCCGCTCGCGCGAAGTCCGCAAATACCCGCGAGTCCCGGCACCAAAGCCCGCTTTCCCCGTTATGTCTCATGCCGAAGTGCCCTCCCCGAAACTCGGCCGCGGATATTTCCGCGCAACTGGCCCCGCCCGCGAGGCGGGGCTTTTTTATGCGGTTCTCATGCGGCGGTAGCCGAGGCCTCTCAGCCTCTACCGGCGATATGCCGCGCGCGGAACCGCAACGCCTGGACTGTGAGGCCGTTTACGTATCGCCAAAATATAGGAACTATCATCCCGATTACGAAACCGATGATAATGTCGCTCCCCCGAAGGGGAGGGTGGGTCGGATGACCAAGACGAAAGGGAAAGCGGCGAGGATGAGGAGGAAGAAGCCGATGCGGCTATCGCATCTGGCGAAACCGCCGGAGTCGTCCGAGACTATCCGTTTGGCGCCTTGGTTGGCGCGTTCATCGCCGGCGCGGCATTCGCCCGACTGGTCTTCTGAAAAAGGCCGGCCCACGCGGGAGGCTTTTGCATGACGGGACCTCAAGACGCGCTCGACGAGGCCATTCGGGAGGCAGAGCGGCACATCGAACGCCAGCGCGAGGTGCTCGCCAATCTGGAATTGGCGGAGCATCTGCGGATACCGGCGGAAAAGCTGCTGCTGGAGATGGAGGCGGTGCTCGAGGCCCGCAAGGCTTTTCGCACGCGCGTGGAAGCCTTGCAGCATGACAAGTGAGATTGTCGGGGGTGAGAAGATCTCTGCTGACGCATAAGATCGTTTTTGTTAGGCCCCCGTGGGCCGCGACGCACCGGCTCGCACGCAACATTCCTGCATCCCGGCAGGGACGGGTCTAGGCTCGAAATGTCAGGTGATCGCGATGACGGTCGGCCGGCGGCCATGTTGAAGCTGCCCTTTCCGAACCGGGCCGACGGCTTGCCGCTGCCCCGTCGCACCTGGGCGATCGTCACCATCGCGCTGGGGCTGATCATGGCGGTGATGGACGGCGCCATTGCCAATGTCGCGCTACCGACCATTGCCGAGGACTTGCACGCCAGCCCGTCCTTCTCGATCTGGATCGTCAATGGCTATCAGCTCGCGGTCACTATTTCGCTGCTACCGCTGTCCTCCTTGGGTGAGATCATCGGCTACCGCCGGGTTTATATGGTCGGCCTTGCGCTGTTCACCCTGGCCTCGCTGCTGTGCTCCCTGTCTCACACCCTGCCGCTGCTCACCATGGCGCGGGTGGTGCAGGGTTTCGGCGCTGCCGGCATCATGAGCGTCAATGCCGCGCTGGTGCGCTTCACCTATCCGCACCGGCTGCTGGGCCGCGGCATCGGCATTAATGCGATGGTGGTGGCGCTATCCGCCGCGGTCGGGCCGACCTTGGCCGCCGGCATTCTATCGGTCGGCCACTGGCCTTTTCTGTTTGCGATCAACATCCCGTTCGGCATCGCCGCCCTGGCAATAGGCTGGCGGGCACTCCCGGCTACCCCCAAGGCCCCCCACCCTTTCGACGGACGCAGCGCGCTTCTCAGCGCTGTCACCTTCGGCGTTGGGATCGCCGCTATCGACAGCATCGGACATGGCGAAGCAGCGGTGCTTTGGGGGGCGGAACTGCTCGTCGCGGTGGCTGCCGCCGTCTGGCTGGTGCGGCGCCAAGCCGGTACGGCCGCGCCGTTGCTGCCGGTCGATCTGCTGCGCATCCCGATTTTCGCCCTGTCGATCTGCACCTCTGTCGCGTCCTTTTGTGCGCAGATGCTCGCTTTCACCGCGCTGCCCTTCTATCTGCATTACGGCTTCGGCTATTCGCCCGTCGCGATCGGACTGTTGATCACGCCCTGGCCGATTGCGATCGCCGTCGCGGCGCCGCTCGCGGGCAGGCTGGTGGAACGTTACCCCGCCGGGCTTCTGGGCGGCATTGGTCTGGTTCTGTTCGCCGGCGGCCTTCTGGCCCTCGCTTTCCTGCCGGCGCATCCGGCCAATGCGGACGTGGTCTGGCGGATGGCGCTGAGCGGCGCAGGCTTCGGGCTGTTCCAGTCGCCCAATAACCGCACCATGATCGCGGCAGCCCCGCGCGAGCGAAGCGGCGGAGCAAGCGGGATGCTCGGGACCGCCCGCCTCTCCGGACAGACATTGGGAGCCGCCCTGGTGGCGCTGCTGCTGGCACGCTATGCGGCGGAAGGCGCGCGAATTTCCATCATGGTCGGAACCGGGTTTGCACTGGTCGGCGCGGCGCTGAGCAGCTTGCGTCTGGCCTCCCCCGGGGAACGCGGTGCCGGGGTGGTTCAGGTGCGGGACGGTCAACGCGCAGGGGGCGAGTGATTGCCTTTGGCAAGAGAGCTGCCGCATTCCCTACCGCTTTCTGCAGCGTCAAAAGTGTTGAATGTATGGGGTAAAGTTCCCTGAGGTTTGAACCTGACCGTCATAGGAAGAACGAATTCGCAAAATTCTACGGAATTTAAGGAAAAAAGGCGGTCCCAAATGCTTAAAACTGTCCTGTGGCATAGATATGAGAAACATTCTCCGTATAAGGAAAGGCAGTGGGGCGGCTGAACATCAGGCCGGATTCCCGTGCATGCACTCGGCACGGGAGACGTCCGGTCTGATATCGAAAAACGAGCCCGCTCAGTGCCTTGATCGCAACATGCCGCGACAGGCGGATGTTTTTAAGGCACAGGAATAAAGATGACGATCCCCTTGCATCAGCAAGAAGCAGTTCGAGAAAGGCCCGGTCCCTCTCGCCGCGACGCCTTGCGCACCGGCCGCAAGCTGCGGGTGCCCGCCTGGGTGATCGGTGGCACTGCTCTGGTGCTGGCGCTGAGCGCCTTCTGGTACTTCAACCATCGCGCGGACGGGAAGAGCGGCAGCATTACGGTCCTGCCGGTTTCCGTGCGCGTTGCCGCGGTGCGGCGTGGCGACATGCCGGTGGTGGAGCGCACCATCGGCACAGTCGTGTCGGATGCAATGGTGCAGGTTACCGCGATGGTGGCCGGTCCCCTGGAGCACGCCTATTTCGAGGAAGGCCAGATCGTCAAGAAGGGCGATCCGCTGTTCCAGATCGATCCAAGAACCTTTCAGGCCGCGCTCGACCAGGCCAAGGGTCAATTCGCCAAGGACGAAGCGACCTTGGCGGGAGCGGTGCGCGACCTTGCGCGCTATCAGGCGCTGATGAAAGCCCATGCCGGCACGCAGCAGATTCTGGACGACCAGGAAGCGACTGTGGCGAGCGACAAGGGCATAGTGGAATCCGACAAGGCCAATGTGGCGACCGCGACGATCAATCTCGGCTATGCCACGATCCGCTCGCCGATCGACGGCAAGACCGGTCCGATCCTGATCCAGCCAGGCAACGTCATTTCCGTCACCGGCATTACCGCCAATACCGCGCCCCTGGTCACAATCACCCAAATCCATCCCATCAAGGTTTCGTTTGCGTTGCCCCAGTCGGACCTGCCGAGCATCCAGGCGCGCCAGAAAAGCAAAGGCCTGGTCGCCACCATCGATCTGCGCAATTCCGGGGGTGAGACGTTGACCGCCCCCGTGACCTTTATCGGCAATGTCGTGAACAACCAGACCGGCACGATCGAATTGCGCGTGACCCTCGACAACAACGACGGAGCCCTGGTCCCTGGGCAGATCGTTGACGTGACAGTCCAACTGAACAACATTCCCGATGCCACTATCGTCCCGCACCAGGCGGTCAATGACGGACCGGCGGGGCATTATGTGTTCGCGGTTTCCGGCGGCAAGGCCCAATTGCGCCCGGTCAAAGTGCTGTTCGACGATTCCAAAAACGTCGCGGTGGACGGCGACCTGAAGGCCGGCGATCAGGTTGTGACCGACGGGCAGTTGCGCGTGGTCGCTGACGGGCCGGTTTCGATCGACACCACACCTGGCTATGACGCCGATTCGCAGGACTCGGCGATTACGGCAGTGCCTCAATGAACATCTCCCGGCGATTCATTGAATATCCCGTGATGACCACCCTCATCATGGTGGGGCTGCTGATCTTTGGCAGCTTCTGCTATACCACCTTGCCGGTCAGCGAACTTCCCAACGTCGATTTTCCAACTATCCAGGTCTATGCCAATCTGGCCGGGGCCGATCCCCAGACCGTGGCATCGACTATTGCCGGGCCCCTGGAGAACGCACTCTCGGTAATTCCCGGCGTCGATTCGATGACTTCCTCGAGCGTCCAAGGCTCGTGCGCCATCACCATCCAGTTCGATCTCGACCGCAACATCGATGCGGCCGGTACCGACGTGCAAGCAGCCATTTCCAGTGCCTTGAGCCGGCTGCCCAAGACGATGATCAATCCGCCGACCTTCCAAAAGGTGAATCCGACCGAGGATCCGATCCTTTTCCTGGTGATGAGTTCCAAGACCCTGCCGGTCACCATCGTCGACGAATATGCCGATACATTGCTGGCGCGCCAGCTTTCCCAGGTCAGCGGGGTCGCCCAAGTCAATGTCTTCGGCGCCGCGCAATATGCCGTGCGGGTGCAGGCCGATCCGGCCGCCCTGGCGTCACGCGGCATCGGCATCGACAAACTGGCCAGCGCGATCCAGAACAGCAGCGTCGATCAGGCGACCGGCGCGACCAACGGAACGACCGACGCCCAGATTATCCACACCCAAGGCCAGCTCGAGAATGCCGATGCCTTCAAGCGGCAGGTGATCGCCTATAGCCAGGGCGCTCCAGTGCGGCTGAGCGACGTGGCGCACGTGGTCGACGGCGTCAATAATGTGCGCCAGGGAAACTGGTTCAAGGGCCAGCGCGCCGTCACCATCGCAGTCATGCGCCAGCCCGGATCCAACACCATCCAGGTGGTCAACAATGTAAAGAAGGTTCTTCCGCAATTCGCCGCCTCATTGCCGCCGGCGATCGATCTGGAGATCCGGCATGATCGCAGCGAGACGATCCGCGCTTCGGTGGACAATGTTCAGGAGACTTTGCTGGTCGCCGCAGCGCTGGTTGTCGGGGTGATCTTTCTGTTCTTGCGCAAATTGTCCGCCACCATCATTCCTTCCGTGACCTTGCCGATCGCGGTGATCGGCACTTTTGCAGGCATGTCACTGGCCGGCTTCAGTCTCGACAATCTCTCGTTGATGGCGCTGACGCTTTCGGTGGGATTCGTGGTGGACGATGCCATCGTCATGCTGGAAAATATTGTGCGCCACGTCGAGCTTGGCGAGAAGCCCTATCAGGCGGCCATGAAGGGATCCGCCGAGATCGCCTTCACCATCCTGTCCATGACCGTGTCGCTGATCGCCGTGTTCATTCCGCTTGTGTTCATGAGCGGCATTGTCGGACGCTTGCTGCACGAGTTCGCCGTCACCATCATGCTGGCGATTCTGGTTTCGGGCTTGGTTTCGGTCACCTTAACGCCGATGCTGTGCGCCCGCGTTCTGAAAGACGAGCGCAACGAAAAACACAACGCCTTCTACAATTGGAGCGAGCGCACCTTTCTCGCCCTGCAGGGCGCCTATGGCCGCAGCCTGCGCTGGAGCCTGGATCACAAGCTCCATATCATGGGGCTGTTCGTGGCCAGCATCCTGGCAAGCGGCGTGCTGTTCAAGATCATGCCGGAGGACTTCCTGCCTGCCGACGACACCGGCTTGCTGCATGCCAGCATCCAGGGCGCGAACGGCACATCCTATGAGCGCATGGTATCCTATGCGATGAAGGTCGGCGACATTGCCAATGCCGATCCCAATGTCCTGGGCGCGATGGTACGGGTAGGTTCCAACGGCGCAGGGTCCAATGGCGCCGATGTCTCGATCATGCTCAAGCCGCTGTCGGAGCGCCCGCTTTCCGCCGAAAACGTGGCGCGCGAACTGCGCCGTAAATACCGCAACATGACCGGCATCAATGTTTTCGTCCAGAACGCGCCCGCCATCCGCATCGGCGGCCGCAGTTCGCGTTCCACCTACCAATACACACTGCAGGGCATGGACATCGATCAGCTGCAGAATATCTCGACACGGCTGGAACACAGGCTTCAGACGACGCCCGGTTTTGTCGGCGTCAACAGCGATTTCGACGCCACCACGCCGTCCGTGACGGTGAAGATCGACCGCGACCGCGCCGCCGCGCTGGGCGTCACCCCCGCCCAGATCGAAACCGCGATGGGTTACGCCTTTGGCGGCGAGCAAGTCACCCTGATCTACGGCTCGACCAATCAGTACCAGGTCATCCTGGAGTTGCTGCCGCAATATCAGCGCAATACCGCCTCGTTAAAGACCCTCTACATCACCTCCTCAAACGGTACCTTGGTGCCGCTCAGCGCGGTCACTGAGATGCGGCAGAGCATGATCCCGCTTAGCGTCAACCATTCCGGCGGCGTGCCCGCGGTGACGATTTCCTTCGATCTGGCCGCCGGCTATTCCCTCAGCGATGCAGTTTCCGGTGTCCAGAAGGCAAGCGCCCAGATCGCAATGCCGGCCACCGTCAAGGGCAGCTTCCAGGGCACCGCCGGCGCGTTCCAGGACTCCACCCGCAACATGGGCGTGCTGCTGCTGATGGCGACCGTCGTGGTCTACATCATCCTCGGAATTCTGTATGAGAGCTTCATCCAT
>DATATP010000079.1:0-3509 GCA_036268715.1 Rhizomicrobium sp.
GCGGCGCGCGCCACCGGAGGGCTTGCGAAATCTTCCTCCATCGATGCCTCAAATGGGGGCGCTGCACCGGAGGCCGCCGCACCATGAAAAATCATATTCGAACCAGTGGAAGGGTAATATTTTTTGGCTTGGGCATGGCGATTTTGCCGATCACATCTCATATCAGTCTGGCGGAGACGCCAGCTGAGGCCTGCGCGCGGATGGCGGGCGACAACATCAAGCTGGACGCGATTCCGGCGGAGGCAGGCGTAAGCTGCGCCTCAGCCCTGGGAACAGCGCCGCAGGACAAGCAACTACAGTATGACTATGCGCGGGCGCTGGAAAATAGCGGTCAACGCGATCAGGCCAAGCAGATCTATCAATGGATTGCCAGCGATGGTTTCGCCCCGGCAACCGCGGCGCTGGCGCGGATGGCGGGGCCGCTGACCGGTGACGCCGCGCTCTTCCAAAAGCTTGGTCAGACCTATCAAGCATTTGCGGACGTCGCGGATCATATCACCAAGTCCGTGACGGACGAATTTGACAATCCCAACGCGGTGCTTGTCCAAACCGGTAAAGACCCGGCCAAAATCCTGAACTGGGTCAAGACGCATACGCGTGCCTTGCCTTATTCAGGTATGCTGCGCGGTGCATCGGGAGTGTTGAGAGACAGGTCCGGCAACAGTCTGGATCGCGCGTTATTTCTCGCCGACCTCTTGACCCGCACTGGCCGCACCGTGCGAATTGCCAAAACACATATTTCCATGCAGGCAGCGGACAAGGTTCGCGCCGGGATCGCGTTTCCCGCACGCACCATCAATCAGGTCGTGACGCCGACTGTTTCCGATGTTCTCAAACTGGTCGCGGGGAGCAAGGGTCTGGATCAGAATGTTTTCAAAAGTATCGTCGCCAGCGTCATCCGACAGTCGACCACGATAACAACCCGCGCGCAGTTTCTTTACGGCAAAATCCTTCCGGAAGTCCTGAAGTCCGTGGGAAATGATCCGGCTCGGGATGCAAAACTTGTCGCTGATGCCGACGCTGCATTGGCGGAACATTTCTGGGTTCAATATCAGAAGGACGGCTCCTGGACTGACCTTGATCCGGACGCCGATGTGTTGGGATACCTGAAACCGGCGCAGACTTTCCTTGTCAAGGACATGCCGGCGCAATTGCAGCAGCGAGTAAAACTTTCGATCAGCGTGGAGGTCTTAGCTTCGGGGGCACTGAAAGAAACACCAATTCTGAGCCAGGATTGGCTTCCGGCTGCCATAACGGACCAATCGATCACGATCGCGCACTCTCTTCTGCCAAACGCCGTTCTGGCATCAGCTATGAAAACCGCCGATCCGCTGGGTAATTATGTGCGGCAGTTGGAGGCCGCAGAGGTTGTTGTCCCTACGATACGCGTTGGGACCACTGTGGTCCGTGGAAAGGCTTACAACTTCCGCGGCGATATCGGCGATACGTCTCAAGCCGACCTGGCTCGGTTGGGCGCAGGCTCCATGGTAAGCGCCCAAAAATTGTCCGCCGGCATTGCATCGGTATTCGGCCCGGCCGCTTCGGCCCCTCAAGCATTTGTGACGGCGGAATGGCTCGACATCGAAATATCCCGGCCCGGCCAAAAAATTATTCATGAGCGCAGGCCAATATTCGATCTGCTGGGTATAGAGGGCCGCGCCAAAGGTAATCCGTCAGCGCCCGAGATTTCCGACAAGATCATTCTGGCCCGGGCCATGGCGCTGTCCGGAATTGTGGACATGTACATCTTTGCTGCCGCGCCACCGACCGAGACGTATGTCCGGCATATCGGCCATCAGGCGGCGGATGCCATGACGTCGCTGGCAAAAAGTTCGGGGACATTATCGGGCCCCGCGAACAACAACGAGATGCTGCGCCCTCGTATCGAAAGCGTGCTTTGGGCGTGGGCGTCAGGGCGAGACGTTTTTGGGAACGCCAAACCGCTAGCGCCAAACATCGCCTTGCATTGGAGTACGCCAATTTATCAACCCGGGAAACCTACGATCGATATCGCGTCTGTTTTCGACATCGTATCGAACAGCGCCGGCACGGATACGGATTTCCGGCATCGGGTCGCACAAGGCGTATTCGATACAATTCTCGAACAGCTCGCCAACGCCCCGAAGGGAGCGGCAGAAAATGTTGCGACCGCAATGGCCAGCGACATGGACCGCGGAATGTCCTGGACACGCGTGACATCCGCCGACCCTGCGGCGCTGGCGAGCCGCCATGCGTCAGGCACTGTCCGCACAGCCATCGCTCGAGATATGACCGCGGATAAAATTGTCATCGCGCCAAATGACCTCGATGGGTCACCGACGGGCTGGTGGACGGTATCGCTGAGCGACGGCCAGACGAAAGGCGTGGATCTGTTGGGCCGCGGAGATTCGATGGTCGAGTATGCTTTTATATTGCTGACCGATTTGATGACATTTGGCGTATGCGAGATGGTTGTCGCCGGGGAGGAAGATAAACACTACTCGCCCGGGGACTCCGACTACATGGAATTGAAGGGAGTGTTTGTGTCTCAAGGCATCTGTCTTCTGGGATTGGGCGTAGGAGGCGTCGGTCTATTTGCCGCGGAAAGTGTAGGTGCGGCTGCGGCGGCGGGAGGATTGGGCGCGGCCATAGAAGGGGGCGGCGGCGCTTATGCCGCCTATTATGCGCCAAGAACGAAACATTAGGCGATATCACTGGTCGCACCTGCACAATGTCCGTACCTTGCTCGGCTTGGCGCCGGGTGATGTGGCAGACATATGAGATTCAATATCTTTGAGCCTTGTAAGTGCCAAGACGGGTTCGTTTCGGTCTTTCCCTTGGGTGGGCTCCAGAATTCTCAACCACGATTTTCGCTTTAGGCTCCCTCACCAGACGATCTTCGGACGACGGAAACCCATCGCCGCCCATGAGGCGATCAGTTTGAACATGAAACCAGAGGGCATCGTATCGTAGGCGGGGACGTTGGTCGGAAGCACCGCGCTTTCAAGCTTGTCCTTGGTCATGACGAGCATCTGCGACTTGGGCGCACTTCCCGATAGCGGCTATGCCCCGCGCGTACCTCACAAACCCAGGGCGCGTATGATATCGTTTCGCCTACTGGGCAAGCCGGGGAGCACAAATTGGCGATAACTCTGCGAAAGGGCCGGGAGGCGGATGCCGCCGCCGCTGGTGCTGTCTGTTATCAAGCCTTCAAGACAATTGCCGAGGCTCACAATTTCCTTCCCGATCTTCCAAGCCCGGAAATCGCTGCCGGTCTACTTTCGGGGCTTATTGCTCACGAGCGGTTTTTCGACATCGTGGCGGAGATCGACGGCCGCATCGTCGGCAGCAATTTCCTGGATGAGCGCAATCCGATTGGCGGTATCGGGCCGATCACGGTCGATCCCGTGCTCCAGAACGCCAAGGTCGGCCGCGCGCTGATGGAGGCGGTGATGGAGCGTGCGCGAGAGCGTGGCTTTGTTGGAATGCGGTTGCTTCAAGCTGGTTATCACAACCGCTCCCTGGCTCTC
>DATATP010000080.1:0-7841 GCA_036268715.1 Rhizomicrobium sp.
ACCGGGCAGACTTCGACGCAATCCATGAATTTGCATTTGATGCAGGCTTCGGTGACGACGTAGGTCATGGGGCGCTCCGACAAACGGACGGGGGGTGTGCTTAAGGCGGGGCGCGGGCTTAGGCAAGCCTTCAGTCCGCGACTATTTCGTACAACAGCCTTGCCTCGGAAACAGAGCCGCGGCCTTCGGCCAAGGCCAGGATTCGGCAGCAGAAAATGTCACCGCCCCGCCCCAAAGTCAGAACGTCGCCCGGCCGCACGCTGTGGCCGGGCTTTTCCACCCGCGTTCCGTTCAGCCGGATCCGGCCCGCGCTGGCAGCCTCCTGCGCCAGGACGCGGCTGCGGCATAACCGGGCGTGAAACAGCCATTTATCGAGCCGCGTCTGGCTCATTTGGCGGCGATCAGGCCTGCCAGGCCTGCGAAAGGCGAGTCGGCTACAGTCCTGGTTGGGACATGGTTGGGCCTGCGCGACCGTTCCCGTCCCCGCCGCCAGACCGGCTCATTGCCCTCGACCGGTACCTGGCGCCAGCCCAGTGCAGCCAGCACGGCCCGGGCCTGCTCCTTGCCGCTGCCCAAGAGCGACACGAGCTTCAGCAGAAGGGCCTCGGCGGGGGTGCCGGCGGCGAGCGCCTTCTCCAGCTCGTCTTCGAGCCGCTCCAGCATATCGAACCGGATGGCCCGGTTTGCCACGCTGGCAAACCCTGCGGCGCGTAGAAAGTCCAATACCGTCCCGGCATCGACATCGAAGGAGGTGAGCCCTGGGGCAGGGGGTGCCGGCGGCGATTCTTGCCGGGTCCACACACCCCATAGAAGTGCCAGGAGAGCGGCTGCATCGGGGCGCAGCAGCTTTGGAATATAGACCGTGCGCCGTCCCACCCAGACGCCGAACGGCCGCAAGGCGCGCAACAACGGTCCGAGCTTTTCCGGCAGGACAAGAGTGGCGCGATCCAGGGCGCCGAAATTTTCCGCGAGCTGGTGAGCGATGCCGCGCGCGATGCCGGGCAATGATTCCGCCGCGCCGCTTTTCGCATCCGCTGCCTCGCGTAGGGCCAGCAGCGGCCCCAGGCGCGCCCCGACCCGCGTGCTCATCCACGCCGTCAGCCGCGCTTCCGACGCTTCCCGTCGCGCACCCTGCAGATGTTCATCTGCCAACAGCACGACATTCGGTGCCAGTGGTGAAGGGCCAATGTCGAGACGTCCGACGATCGCACCATCCCACCACAGTTTGCCATGCTCGCTCAGGCTGATCGCATCGTCCGGCGCCTCCGCGAGACGATGCAGGCGCGCGGCAAGTTCGCCTTCCAGTCCCTTCAACGCCGCGGCCCGCAGGGTGCGGCCGTGAATCCCGGTCGCCCGCGGGTCCGGTACGAAGCGAAATCCATCCAGCCGCCCGATCGCCTCACCTCCGATCGACACGCCGCCGGCCTCATCCAGCGCCAGCGAGGCGAAATCCTCCTCCCGCAAATGCTTCATCAGCACGGAGGTGCGCCGGTCGATAAAGCGCTGGGTCAACCGCTCATGCAGCGCATCCGACAAACGGTCTTCCACTGCCCGGGTGATACCTTGCCAACGGGCACCATCGCGGGTCCAGCCCGCCCGGTGGGCGGCATAGGTGTAAGTGCGGATCTGCGCCAGCCGCCCGGACAAGGTTGCGACATCGCCTTCGACGATATCCGCACGGCCGATCTGGCGCGCTATCCAGTCGTCGGGAATTGTGCCTTGCGGTCCGGCCAGGAACAGGAAGATCGCGCGTATCAGTTGCACATGCTCTTCGGTGGAGAGCTTGCGGAAATCGGGTAACTGGCACACATCCCACAATTGTGCGACGCGCTCGCGGACCCCTAGCAGCGCCTTTATTTCGTCATCGCCTGCCAGGATCCGCAGCGCAACCGCATCGCTGGCAGGACGGGCTCGGGCCAGGCCGCGCTCCGGCGGCGGCGCATCCAGGCTCTCGATCAATTTTTGGACGCTGCCGAAGTCCAGATCGGAATTGCGCCACTGCAACACCCGCACCGGATCGTAGCGATGGGTCTCGACCCGGCCGGTCAATTCGCTCTCGAACGGTTCGCAATCGGCCGTTACGCCGAACGTGCCGTCATTCATGTAGCGTCCGGCCCGGCCAGCAATCTGGCCGATCTCCTGCGGGCTCAGCGGACGCATCCTGGCTCCATCGAACTTGTCGCGCGCCGCGAAGGCGACATGGTCGACATCCATGTTGAGCCCCATGCCGATCGCGTCTGTCGCGACCAGGAAATCGACATCTCCGGATTGATACAGCGCAACCTGGGCGTTGCGCGTGCGGGGCGAAAGCGCGCCCAGTACCACGGCCGCGCCGCCGCGCTGGCGGCGGATCACGTCGGCGATGCCATAGACATCGTCGGCAGAAAATCCCACCACTGCAGAGCGACGGGGCAAGCGGGTAAGTTTCTTGGAGCCGGTATAGGCCAGATCGGAAAACCGCGCCCGTGCCACGAACCAGACCCCAGGCACGAAGCGTTGAATGGGGCCGCGCATCGTATCGCTGCCGAGCAGCATGGTTTCTTCCAATCCGCGGGCATGTAGAAGCCGATCGGTAAACACATGTCCTCGCTCGGGATCGGCGCAAAGCTGGATTTCGTCGATCGCCAGACAGGCAACCGGAATGTCCAGCGGCATCGCTTCGACCGTGCAGACATAAAATCGCGGGCTTTTGGGAACGATCTTTTCTTCGCCGGTGATCAGCGCGACCTCGTGCGCGCCCCGTTCACGCTCAATGCGGTCATAAACCTCGCGCGCCAACAGCCGCAGGGGCAGACCGATCATGCCCGACTTGTGGGCCAGCATGCGCTCGATAGCGAAGAAGGTCTTGCCGGTGTTGGTTGGACCCAGGACCGCTGTAACTCTGGGATGCGGACGCGAAGGACCGATGGAATGGCTCATGATGAAGAACAGGTGGGGACTCGTCGCCGAAGCGTCAATTGATGAAGCCGATCAATGTGTTGCTGTGGATGTTTGGTGATATTCTGAAACGATCCACGAACGAACGGGGCCCGAATCATCAACCCAAAGAATATCTGTCTTTGTTCTCATACATTTAGCCGTCCGTTAGGGTTCGTTAACCACTAAATCTGGTAGGCGCTCCGAACCGTAGGATTTGCAGCCCGTCGAATGCGATATTCCGTACCCGGACAAAAGCAAGTTCCCCTTACGCGCGCTCGATTATCTTTTGACTATGGAAAGGAACATTGCCGACGCGGATTCTTTCGGCCGGTTCATCATGGAGAAAGGGCAGGCAGGCGAACCGCCGTCCGCTCCGCACCAACGTCGCCTGATGCAGCAGGGCACAGGAGAAGACAACCGCCCCGCCGATCGACGCCCGATAAGTACGGGGACCGAATTCGGGAAAGACCAGGTCGCCGCCTTCGAAGGCGTCGTTCAGGTTGATGGTGACTGCGAAGCGGCGATGCGCGGTGGCTTTGGTCGTGTCGTCGCGATGCGGGCCGAAAATGCCACCATCGCGGGAATCGTAGCAGGCGACGAGATAGCGTTCGATGTGGCTGGCGCTGAATTGAAATGCTTGGCGTATGACCGGGAGCAGGTTGGCGACCAGGCGCAAGCGAATCTGCTCTTGCAGATCGCGGTCGGCGACGAGCAGATCGCGGCGCGTCTTGTGACGCCGGTCGCGGATTTCCACCGAGCGACCATCTAGATCCTGCATGAAGCCGGAGAGAGGGCTTGCACCGGCAGCCTCGTAATGCGCGATCAGGCGTTGGCAGAAATCGGTCTCGAACACGCGTGCGACCAACAGGACCGGTGCGTCCTGCGGCTTGGTCTGGGGCAGCGGCGCAAGGGCCTCGGCATCGGGCAAGGCGCCGATCAGACGCTTCATTTCTTCGGCAGCCGCCATATCTGAACCGATCGGCAACGCGGCAATCACCCGCAAGCTGCGATCCAGAAGAAAGAGGGTCGGCTGATAGCGATGGTCCGTGCCGCTGCCGGTCATGACGCCATAGAGTTGGCTGATGACGAAATCGAAATCGCGGAAATAGCGAATTCCCGGCGCCGCCTCGCGCAGCAGTCCGTTCTGCTCGTCGCCGGGGTCGATACTGACGCCAAAGAAGCTGGCGCGCCTGTCGTCGAACCATCCACGATGGCGTTCCAGAAGCGTGGCGAGTGCCTGTTGCACGCCTAGAGCGCGCAGCGATCCTGCGAATGCCAGCACCGTGTAGCGGCCGGCTGCCAGACCGAATGGAAATGCGGGATGGGCCTCGGTGCGGCCCCGGAAGCTGGGAGCGGGATCGCCCGGGAGAGGTCCGCGCAACATGTCAGCTCAGCGCACGCCCTTGGGCGGCGCGCCATCGATCTTCAGGCTGTTGGCCACTACCGCCACCGTGCCGCCGGCATACTCGGTCCAGACCCGGAGGGGCACCACATAATCCCGGCCCGCGATGGCGCTTGGAAACGTGGCCACCCAGGCATTGATCGGCGGAAAGCTTTCATTGGCTTTCAATACCCGCGGCTTGAAGCCGGCGATCTGTTTGTACTTGATCGCGCACTGAACGCCTTTGCCTTCGTAAAGGCCGTTATCCATTTTGATCTCGATGTCCTTCACCTTGGTCATTTCGATATTGTAGCGGCGGCGGCCGTCGAACACGGGCGTAACCAGGCCGCAAGGATTGCCCGGCTCGGCGCCCGCGCCGCTGATGATGAACATCACGGCGGAAAGCGGATCGAGTGTGCCCTTGGCCTGTTCCGGCTTCACCTCGTAGCCGGTGGTCGAATAGAGCGGATTGGCATAAAGCCGCGGCGGACTGCCATTCTCATAACTGAGCGATACTTCCTGTTTCCTGCCGTTGTGATTGATGTCGAAGCTGTCGTAGAGCGCGGGCTGAAAACTCCGTGCTCCCAGCTTCCCGGACGATGTCGCCTGGATTTCCGCCTGCCAGAAGGCATTGACCACGCCCGAGGTTTGGAGCGTAGAGACGACATGGTAATCGCTGCCCCGGATCGTGGCATCCATGTCGGTTTTGCCCAGGGTGATGCCTCCGGCATAGATGGTCAGGGCGAGCTGAATCTTGGATGTGGGCGCGTCCGACTGTTCGGCGCCCTCGCCGCCGGCTGCCAAGGCAGGGGTGGACAGGCAGGCTATGGCTATGATGGGAAAAAACTTGCGTTTCATCTCGAACCCTAAAAAAGTGACCGGTGGTAAGACCTTATCGCCCCACCCTTCCTACTTTGACAGCGGCTTGGCGGCTTTGGTAGATGGATGTTGCCGGCGGACTTGACCCAGCCATCCGGCTTCCCTATGAGAGCGCCCTTTCGGGGCGAATCCCAGCTTTTTCGAGAGAATCCTATGTCGCGCCGCTGTGAATTGACCGGTAAGGGCACCCAGGTGGGCCATAATGTGAGCCACGCCAATAACAAGACCAAGCGGGTCTACCGACCCAATCTGCAGTCGGTATCGTTGGCCAGTGAACTTTTGGGCAACAGCTACCGGCTGAAAATTTCCATGAACGCCTTGCGGTCGGTAGATCGCCAGGGCGGCCTGGACCCGTTCCTGCTTAAATCACGCGACGGCGTGCTGTCGGCGCGGGCGCTGCGCCTCAAGCGGGCGATCGTCAAAAAGGCTGCTGCGGCGGCCTGATTCGGCAGTTGAACGGCTCTCCCGGGGCTGGAATCTAACTGACGATCGCGCTTAAGACGGTAGTTGAAGACCGTCACATAAGTTGCTGCAAAATTTACCACAAAAAGTGGGGCGCAAGGCCTTTGCTTGCGTGACGTCTCTGTTATTGTCCCAAAATATGTCGGCTCCGGAGAGAACCGATTGGGTACTGGGGTGTCATGCGTAGCTACGACAGAGCAGGTGCCCAAGGGGCGCCCATGACGGCTTACCACGCCGAGGAGGGGCCGTACCGGCTCCGCAGGCCCGGCGACGCTTTATGGCCGCCACGGGACCGGGCCTATGGCGGCCAGGTCGAGACCGTCTGGCGGAAGGTTGCCTGGGCGGGGCTGGGGGTGGCCCGCCTGGTCCTGCCGGTAACCTTGCTGATAACCCTGCTCGCCGCGGCCTATCTTTATTCCGATATTTGGTTTGCGATGAACGGCACGGCCACGAACGCGACGGTGGCCGTCAGCGACCTGATCCTGCCAATGACGTGGTTCGCCATTCATCTGACCAACAGGCGCTATGGCGCCGGCTATGCGTTTGCCCAGTTGGTGGCGGCGCTGGCAATGGGCGTGGGATTCGTGCTGTTCAATCCCAGCGACATCGATCATTGGATGGCCGTATCGCCACTGCTGACCGCCCGGGCAATTATTGCCTTCTGCGGCGCCTTCTTTCTCGCCAATGCGATCGCCATCGTGTTCTTCGACGGAGCGCGGGGACCGCGCTGGTGGACCGCGCCGATGACCGCGTCCTTCGCTGCGGCCTTTGTGTTCAGCGCGGTCTATTACCCCGCCGCTTTTGCCGGAGCTGATACCGATTGGACGGATTCGGCGCTGACTCATTTCCTGGTGTTTGCCGCCGAGTCGATCCTGCTATTGATACCCTATTATCTGTTGCGATCGGCAATGCGACCCTTGCCAGGACTGAATGGATACTAACTCGTCCGCATCTGTCTGAGGCGCTTGATGAATGTGTGGCGCAATGTCGATGAAAATGCGTTCATCATGAGTCGATACCGTGTTCGGAACAGCTAGCCTATAATGACGTTGTCACATGTAATCGCGTGAGTACGTCATGAAAAAGTTCGGTATCCTGCTCATCGTATCTTGCATCACGGCGCTGTCCGGTTGCGCCTACCCCGATTATTATGGTCGATCATATTATGGCGGTCCGTCCTATTACGGGTCCGGCTCAGGCTATTACGGCTCCGGTTCCGGCTATTACGGGTCCGGCTATTATGGAGATGGCCCGAATTATTATGATTTCTATGGCTTCAATCCGGGCTGGCCGTATGACGGTTACGGGTTTTACGGCAATGGCCTCTATGGAGACGGGCTTTTTGGTTTCTATTCCGGTGGTTACTACGGGCAGGGCTTTTACGGTTATCGCGGTTTCGGCCGGGGCGGCTTCAACCGGGGTTCGGGATTTCATGGCGGACACGGTTTCCATGGCGGCGGCGGCTTTCACGGCGGGGGAGGTTTCCATGGTGGGGGTGGTTTCCAGGGCGGCGGCGGCGGTTTCCATGGCCGCGGCCACCGTTGAATGGAAGCGCCATTGGATGCGCCCATGACCGGGAAGCACTGGGCCATTCCATGGCGGAAGCTCGGGACCGGGTGGATCGTTTTTCTTGGTTTTTTTTCGGCAGGCGCGGCGTATGGGCAAATGCAGGGTTCGCCCGCTTTTGCGAGATTGCACGGCGACCTGAAGCTGGGCGCTTCCCAGGAAGGTGGTTGGCAGGCCTTCGAGCAGGCCTATTCCATCGATCCGCAAGAATTTGCGAAGCGGAGGAGTGCGGAGGCCGGCGTCGCCTCTCTGACCGGGCCGCAGCGTGTAGACCAAGCGATCGGTTTGGCAAGATCAGACTTGGCTGATTTGCAGCGCCGCGGGGCTGCACTCAAGGCCTTCTACGCGTCTCTCTCACCGGAGCAGCAGCATATCTTCGACCGCGATACCGCGCCGCCCACGCCGGGCCGCGATCGCCCCGAATAGGCTGCGCGCGGGTCTTCACGACCAACCATCCAGAAATTCTTCAGGCAACCGCCCGGCGCTTGGGGAGATGGCGGAGCGGACGGCCTCCGCGGGGGGCGGCATCTTCCTCGAAAAGCGTGATGAGCTGGTCGGTCATCGCCCCGCCCAGTTGCTCGGCATCGACAATGGTCACCGCTCGTTTGTAATAGCGCGTCACGTCATGGCCGAT
>DATATP010000081.1:0-6521 GCA_036268715.1 Rhizomicrobium sp.
GCTTCTGCGAAGCCAATTGTCCCTACAAGGTTCGCCGCTTCAACTGGTACGACTATAGCGGCGAACAGGCCTATGCGGGCGATGGTGACGCACTGAAGGCGCAACACAATCCGGACGTGTCGGTGCGCGGGCGCGGCGTCATGGAGAAATGCAACTACTGTCTGCAGCGCGTCAGTCGCGCACGGCGAACAGCCAGACAACGCTGACCAGCATCAGCAGGGTCAATGCGCTGGACAGCAGGAAGGCGATCCACCAGCGCTGTCCCAGCTTCGGCGCCAATATCGGCGCGGTGACGATCCGGTTGATGTCTTCGACCGAATGGATCGAGGCGGTGATCCAGCGTCCGCCGCTCATATGCCCTCGCCATCGTCATAGACGCGCTTGAGGAAGGTCGTGCGGGGCCTGGTGTTCAGCTCTTCGAGCAGGGTATAATGACGCGCATCCTGCCGCTTGTGCGAAACATCGGAGTCGGCGTTGTTCAGGTCGCCGAAATGGATGGCGCGGGTCGGACAGGCAGCCTGGCAGGCGGTCACCATCTCGCCCTCGGCAATTTTCCGCCCTTCCTTCTCGGCCGTCCGGCGCGCGCGGCTGACGCGCTGCAGGCAGTAGTTGCATTTCTCCATCACGCCGCGCCCGCGTACCGACACGTCGGGATTGTGCTGCGCCTTCAGCGCGTCGCCCTGGTCGGCATAGGCCTGCTCGCCGCTATAATCGTACCAGTTGAAGCGGCGCACCTTGTAGGGGCAGTTGGCTTCGCAGAACCGCGTACCGATGCAGCGGTTGTAGACCTGGACGTTCAGTCCCTCATGGTCGTGCACCGAGGCCTCGACAGGGCAGACCGGCTCGCAGGGCGCCAGCTCGCAATGCATGCAGGGCACGGTCTGGAAGCCCCGCCGCGCCTGGCCGTTCTTCTCGACAGCATAGGAATCGACGCGCAGCCAGTGCATGTCGCGGCCCAGGGCGATTTCCTCCGGCCCCACCACCGGCACATTATTTTCGGACTGGCAGGCGACGACGCAGGCGTTGCAGCCGATGCAGGCATCGGTGTCGATCACCATCGCCCAGGCATAGTCGTCCCGCGAAGGTACCGGCAGCACACTGGGCGGCGGAGGCTTCGCAGCTTCGGCACGTGCGCCGGGCCGTGTGGTCTGGAACAGTTCCTCGGCGCGGCCTTGGAGCTGAGTGTGGGTTTGGGTGGAGTGAAGGACCAGCGCCTTCGCGCTTTTTGCGATCCGCAAGTCGCCGACACGCCAGTCAAAAGGCGCCGCCAGCAACGCGGCATAGCGGCAGCCCACATCTGTGCCGATGCGGCCGGCTTTCCTGCGGCCCTGGCCGATGGCGGACCACGCTACGCCGCTCGCCTGGCCAGGCATGATGGCGACGGGCGCCGACACCGTCTGACCCGCAGCCGAGAGATCGACGCTATCGCCATCGGCGAGCCCGAGTTTGTTGCCATCCTCGGGCGCGAGGTACAGGCTGTTGCCCCACACCTCCTTGGTGAAGGGCGCGGGACATTCCTGCAGCCAGGCATTGTTGGCATAACGCCCGTCCCACACGGAATGATGCGGCGCTAGAACCAGAGTGATCCCCGTGGAAAGAAGGGCAGGCGGCGGCGCGACAAGCTTCGGCGGCGGCGGAACGATAGGCGGGGCGGCCTCGCCGGGAATGACGCCATCGGAAAGCGCCTTTCGCCACCAATTGTCGAAATTGCCCTGCGCCTTAGCGCGCCAGGTACCCTGGATCAGGTCATGCGCCTTGCGTTGTTCCTCGCCGGCCAGCAAAGCGAGGATTTCATCGGCGGTGCGGCTGTCGCGTAGCGGCCGGATCAATGGCTGGACCAGCGAAACTGTGCCATCCGTGGCCCGCGCGTCGCCCCAACTTTCCAGGGCATGGCTGAGCGGAAGCACCCATTGACAGTGTGCTGCGCTCTCGTCGGCGTGCAGTCCGGCCTGGATGCGTAAAGGAACACGATCCATCGCCTGGGCCATTTCAAGCCGGTCAGGAGCGTCGTGAATGGGGTTGCAGCCCAGCACCACCAGCGCATCGAGCGCGCCGCTTCGCATGTCCTGGGCGAGTGCCGTCATTGCCTGGCCATGATCCTCCATAACCGGGTCCAAGGGCGCGTGGCAGGTGACGGGCGCGGCAAGCTTGTCATTCAGCCAGTGGCAGAGGGCATGCATTTCCGGCGATTGTGCCCGCCCGGCCAGCATAAGCGCGCGGCCATGGGCCTGGCGGAGATCGCGCGCAACCTTTTCGGCAAATGCCGCTTCGTCTGCGGCGAGGCGGATGGGACCAAGACTGGCGCCCAGGCTGTTCGCGATCGCTTTGGCGAATTCGACGATACCGCCGGGCGCCAGCGCAAGCCGATGATCGGCGGCGGCTCCCGTCAGCGTCCAGGCCGGTTCCACGGCATATATTTTCTGCCTTGGCGCTGTCGCGCGGCGCTGCGCAAAGGCGCGCGCGATGCGCAATTGATCGGGTCCGTGCCCAAGCGGGTCGGCATCAAGGCAGAGAATGACATCCGCCGCCTCCCATTCGGCGCGGCAGGAAAGTACCTGGCCGAAGGCCAGCCGCGCGCCCTGCCGCTCGGCATCGTCGTTGATCGGTTCATAGCGATACCAGCGCAGCGACGGGTATCGGCCGCGCAGGGCGTCGATCCGGGCGAGAGTGGTGGGTGACAGGATGCGTCCCGTCACCAGTCCGATTCTGGCGCTGCGGGCAAGCTTGGACCAGTTGGTCTCGAAATCCTCCCAATTCGATATCGCGCCTTTGTGCTGCACGATCTTGCTGCTGTCGGGATCGTAGAGCGACAAGACCTCCGCTTCAGCGAAGATATCGGTGGCGCCAAGGCTTGCGGGATGGCGCGCATTGCCTTCGATTTTGATCGGCCGGCCATCGACCGCGATGGCCAGGAATCCGCGTCCGTACCCGCCAAGGCAGAGCGTGGTGGCATAGCGCTGGGGCTCGCCGGCGACGAGGCCTTCGGGCATGTCGGCGTAGGGAATGATCTCTTCCTCCGGCCGACCGCAGCTGGCCATCGCCACGCTCATTGCGCTGGCCAGCAGTTTCAGCGAGGTGCGCCGATCAATCGCGGCGAAGGGCGGTCTTAGCGGTGGCATGTCGAACAGTCCGTCAAGTGATCGGTGTGAATGAGATATTGGCGAATCAGAGCGAGGCCCTTGTCTCGCTGATTGGAAGGCGGCGTCCAGGCCATGTCGAACACCGCCGAACGGGGCCGGATATAGTCCTCGGGATGGCGATGGCATTGCAGACACCAACCCATGGTCAACGGCTGTGCCTGACGCGTCAGTGCCATTTGGTCAACGCGGCCATGGCAGGTGCTGCAGCCCACGCCCTTTGCAACATGGATGCTATGATCGAAGAACACATAATCCGGAAGCCGGTTGACCCGCTGCCAGTGCAGTGGCGTTCCGCTGGCAAGACTGTCGCGAACCGGCGCCAGCATCGCGGCATTGGTCCAAATCTGGGAGTGGCAGGTCATGCAGACGTGGGTGGAGGGGATGCCTGCGAACGCCGCCTTTTCAACGCCGGTATGGCACACGCGGCAGTCAAGACCGATCTCGCTCACATGATGGAAGTGGCTGAACGGGACGGGTTGAGCCTTGGTCATGTTCTGGTCTGTCGCGTAGGGCGACTCCCACATGAAATAGCTGAGCGCCACCGCACCAACCGGGAGGACCAGAAGCGCGACGATCAGCGCCACGGCGATGGTATTCGCGCCCGGGCGGAAAAGCTGCGCCATTCCGCCGTCCTGCCTTTATGATTGGGTTCCCCTTTTGGCCAACGCGGCTGAACCGTCTTGGTTCCATTACTAGATCGGTGCCACATTGCCGGCTTTTAATGTGCTTAATGGGATCGGAACCTGCCGGGAAAGGCGCTGTTTCCTAACAGCAACTTTGATGTTCAAGGAATGTCCGATCAACCGCCCTGGGATCCAGACCTAGTACGGCTGCATGTTCGGCCGGGCACTACCTGCACCAGTTGCGATCGCGTCGTGCTGGCGACCGGCCAGGATGGTTTTCTGGATGCGGAAGCCGAGCATGGACTTTTCGTTCGCGAGACGCGCTTTCTGTCGCGCTATCGCTACCTGATAGACGGAAAATCCATAGCGCCCGTGTCCTTGTCGAATGTCACGCAGCGGCACTGGGTCGGCTATTTTCTTGCTCCCGGCGCCTCCAAGGGCTCGCCTCTCAAGGGCGCCGCGAAAAATGCGCTGGAGATGCAGCTATCGCGCCAAGTCGGCCGGCGCGGGTTGTGCGAGACGATCGCCATTACGAATTTTTCGCAGAAGTGCCGGAGATTTCGCTTGGCCATCGCTCTTGATGCGGACTTCGCCGATCTCGCCGAAACGACCAGCCGCCGCAAACAGCGCGGCCGCAGGCGAATCGCGTGGCAGGCGCATGAGAAGGGCGGCACGATCAGGTTCCAGTACAAGGCCACGCACCGCTATTCCCACCAGGGCGAACTTGGAACGGCGTCGCTGGCGTGCTGCTTGTGCGTGAATGTGGCCAGTGACGGCGAGGCATCTTGGAAGGATGGCGCGTTACACTTCGCCCTGTCGCTGGCGCCGCGCCAGACTTGGAGAGGCCAGATCGACTTTGTCGCCATATTCGATGAAATTCACGACACCGGAAATTTTCTGGGCGATATCGGCGAACTTAAGCGACATGCATCCGAGCTCAATGCGTGCACACGTTTTGCCATTGCCAGGAGCGATACGCTGGCGCCCGTGGTCGTGGCCGCGCTCGACCGCGGCAGCCGCGACCTGAAAGCCTTGCGCCTGTTTGATCTCGACCAAGCCGACGGCGGATGGGTTCCGGCGGCGGGACTGCCGCTGTATGTCGCCCTGTTCGGCCGCGATACCTTGACGGCAGCATGGGAAGCCGCACCGCTCACCACCGACCTGATGCGCGGCGTGCTTCCCGTATTGGCCCGCTGGCAAGGAAAGAAGAGGGATGATTGGCGTGACGAGCAGGCCGGCAAGATGCCGCACGAGATGCACACGGGACCTCTGTCGATTTTGAACTATATTCCCGAGGGACGCGACTATGGCTCGGTCACGACCTCTGCATTCTACCCATTTGCTGTAGCACAGCTCTGGCACTGGACTGGCGACAAAGCGCTGGTGTCGCAATTCCTGGAACCGGCCGCGCGCAGCTTGGCCTGGCTCGACCGCCAATGCGCCAAGGGCAAAGGAGGGTTCTGCTGGTACCAGACGCGCTCGGCCAAGGGCGTAAAGAATCAAAGCTGGAAGGACTCTGGCGACGCCATTGTTTACGAGGACGGTTCACAGGTCGCCGATCCAATCGCGACCTGTGAGCAGCAGGGCATCATCTATGCCGCGAAGATGAACTTTGCG
This sequence comes from Rhizomicrobium sp., assembly GCA_036268715.1. Taxonomy (GTDB): domain Bacteria; phylum Pseudomonadota; class Alphaproteobacteria; order Micropepsales; family Micropepsaceae; genus Rhizomicrobium. The sequence continues at coordinate 5,381 of DATATP010000081.1, forward strand.
GAAGTGTTGTGGTGGTTCGGCCGCAGGGATGAAGCTGCGCGGCACTACCAGGAGGCTGAGGCCCTGAAGAGACGCTTCAACAAAGCTTTCTGGATGGAAAAAGAGGGCTTCGTGGCGCTGGCGCTCGATCCCAAGGGCCGCCAGGTCCGCTCCATCACCTCCAATCCTCTACATTGCGTTGCTACCGGCATTGTCGACAGAGACCACATTCCCACAGTGCTAGCCCGGCTGTTCGCGACGGATATGTTTTCCGGTTGGGGAGTGCGGACCCTGTCTTCCGATCACCCAGCTTACAATCCGTACGCCTATCACCGTGGCACGGTCTGGCCGGTTGAGCATGGGCCCTTCGCCGTCGGTGCTTATCGTTACGGCCAGCATGATTATGTCGAGCGCATTGCCCGCGCCCAATTCGAACTCGCGGCGTTGTTCGACCACGCCCAGCTGCCGGAGTGTGTCGCGGGCCATGCGCGCGACGAAGCCCATCCTTTTCCACCGCTCTATCCGGCGGCGAACGCGCCGCAGGCGTGGTCAGCGACCACGCCTTTCACACTCTTGCAGGCGATGCTGGGGATGCAGCCCTTTGCGCCCTTGAAGATGCTATTTGTCGATCCCCACTTGCCGCCTTGGCTACCTGAGATCACGCTGTCCGGCATGTGTGTCGGGAATGCCATGGTGAGCATCCGCTTCTATCGAAAGCCCAATGGCGCCAGCGACTATAGGGTCGTAGAAAAGCGGGGAAAGCTGCGCATTCTGCGCCAGCCCAGCCCCTGGTCGTTCACCGCCACCCTAGCCGAACGCGCGCAAGACGCGTTGGCAAGCATCTTTCACTGATTGCTGGTTCTGGAACGTACGGGGCGATCCGGCGTTCGACTTCTGTGCCCAAATCAAAAAATTTCGCGTCTTCCATCATTGTCGTCACCGGCGCCACCGCCGGCGTTGGACGGGCGGTTGCCCTGGCTTTTGGCCGCCGGGGCGCGCGTTTGGGCCTGATCGCGCGTGATCGGGAGGCGCTGGAAATCGTTGCCGCAGAGATCAGGACATTTTCGAGCGATTGCGCGATCGCGGCGGTCGACGTTGCGGACGCCGGTGCGGTCAAAACCGCCGCTTCGCAGTTCGTGTCGGATCTTGGCCCGATCGATAT
>DATATP010000082.1:0-9330 GCA_036268715.1 Rhizomicrobium sp.
TGATGAATGGGGCGCGGCTGGGAGTCGGCATCCAGGGCATTGCGATCGGCGAGGTCGCCTATCAGAACGGCTATGCCTATGCCCATGAGCGGCGCGTCGGCCGCGCCCTGACCGGTCCGCAGGAGCCGGACAGCCCTGCGGACCTGGAAATCGTGCATCCCGACGTAAAAAGGATGCTGCTGCATGCCAAGGCCTTTGTGGAAGGGGCGCGGGCGCTGACGGCCTGGGCCACGCTCAATCACAGCATCTCGCTTTCGGCCCGCCAGGATGCGGCGACGGCCGGCCTGTTGTTCGATCTGATGACGCCGGTGCTCAAGGCCTTCTGCACCGATATGGGTTTCGAGGCGGCAAATCTCGCCCTGCAATGCTATGGCGGCCACGGCTATATCCGCGACAATGGGGTGGAACAGTTCGTGCGTGATGGCCGCATCAACATGGTCTATGAAGGCGCCAACGGCGTGCAGGCGATGGACCTGGTCGGGCGCAAATTGGGCCGCAAGGGCGGCGCGGCGCCCCTGGCGCTGTTCGCGGCGCTGAATGCCTGGCTGGCGGAAAACGAGAAGGACCAAAAGCTGGCGCCCTATGGCCAGGGCCTGAAGCGCGGTGTCGAGGCATTGCAGGCCGCGACGGGGTGGCTGGCGCAGCATGGCTTGCAGAACCCGAACGACGCCGGCACGGCGGCAAGCGACTATCTGCGGCTGATGGGCATCGTGATGCTGGGCTGGATGTGGGCGCGGATGGCGAAATTGTCGCTCGGCAAAGACGGAAAACTCTACCAGGACAAGCTGATCTGTGCCCGTTACTGGATGGAGCGGATGATGCCGGAGACCGCGCTGCTGCTGGAGCGCATCCAGGCGGGCAGCGAAACCATCATGGCCTTTGCCTGACCAGCGTCACGCTGCCGGCATGATGCGGCGTGCTGCGCCTTCCGCAGGCGCGCGGCTCCGATAAATGCGTTCGAGCGTCTGGTAGAATTGGTCCTCCGCCTCGCGGAGAATTCCGCTGCGATAAAGGCCGATGCAGCGTAGCACCCCCGCGAGATTCTGGGGTGTCAGATCGGATTGCGGCCGGGTGAATACCGCCTGCTGCCAATCATCGTCCACCAGTCTTCCGAATACCCGGCCGATGGTCGGGAAGACGCTGCCTGGTGTCTGCCCGCCGCGCCACATCGCGATATCGTTATAGGGCATGCGCGATGGAACGGCTTCCAGCGGCTTGTCCGCCCATTCGGCCGCCTCGGGAGGATAGAAAATGATCTGACCCTGCCGGCCGCAATCGACATGGAAATTGTTCACCAATATCCAGGCATTGGCGATCGCCAGATGCCAGAAGAAGGGATCGGCGCCGATCTCGCTCAGCATCGCATAACGATAGTCATTGTCCTGCCGGAAGCATTTGAAGGCGGCGAGATAGCGCCCAAAGATCGGATAGTCGGCCAGGAAAGGCGCGATATGGCGCGCCACATGCACGATCCAGGCGCTGCCCGCATCGCCAAATTGCCGCACGATGTCATCGCTCGCGGCCGTGACCAGCTTGACCGCATCGCCCCGCAGGGCCGCGAACAGTCCGTCTTCGAAAAAGAAAGGCTGGTTGGAATCCGCCCAGGGCACCCAGATCTTTCGCCGGAAGGGCGAGCGCGGCAGCGCCGCATCGAACCGGGTCGCCAGCCGCGACGGCGCGCTCCAACGCTCGAAACCGGCGATCTTGGCGGCAAGAAATTCCTCCTCGATCACCTGGTCGGGCCGCAGCTTGAAAACCAGAGTCTCGTCGTCCGGCACCAGCGACAGCGCCGCGGCGATATTGTGGGTCTGGTAAAAATGCTTTTTCTGATAGGGCTCGCCGCTGACCGCCGGTTCGGCGACCCGAACGAGTTCGACTTCGGGCATTACGCCTGCCTCGGCCACCCAAGGATCGAGATCGGACCGGTCCCATGTCACATAGAGAATGCGGTCGATGCGGCCCGCCTGCTTCAACCGGCACAGCGGCGCGAAGCTTCTTTTCAGAAGCCCGGTCTTTCTGGTGAACCCGACCACAAGGACGGCGACCGGTCTTGCCATCGAAAACTCTCCAGGCGCGGGTCTCACGCCGTGGCCACTATCGGAGAAAGGCCTTAATCAGGCGTGAAAACTGGTTAAGCGGAGATTGACACGCCCTTTGCGGTGGCCAGCTTCGCCAAATGTCCCACAAGCGCCTTGACACCTTTCTCGCGGTCGCCGGAGGTCGGCCAGTCGCGCGTCACCACGATTTTCTGATCGGGCCGCACCTTCATGGTGCCGCGATGTTCGTTGATCAGCCTCACCAGACCGACAGGATTGGCGAAGGCGTTGCCGCGGAACGCGATCGTGCCGCCCTTGGGCCCGGCGTCGATCTTCTCGACCCCCGCAACCTTGGCGAGCTGCTTGATCGCGACGACCTCGAGCAAATGTTTCACCTCATCCGGCAGGGGGCCGAAGCGGTCGATCAGCTCGGCGGCGAAGCGATCGATATCGTGGCGATCCTCGATTGAGGCCAGCCGCCGGTAGAGCGACATGCGGACATTGAGATCGGCGACATAGTCTTCCGGGATCAACACAGGAGCGCCGAGATTGATGGCAGGCGACCATTGCTCGTCGGTTGCCGTCTCCTCCGTGCCCTCTTTCAAGCCGGATACCGCCTCTTCCAGCATTTCCTGGTAAAGCTCGATGCCGACCTCGCGCACATGGCCGGACTGTTCCTCGCCCAACAGATTGCCGGCGCCGCGGATATCCATGTCGTGGCTCGCCACCGAGAAACCCGCGCCGAGCTGGTCGAGCGATTGCAGCACTTCCAGCCGCCGCGTTGCGGTCTCGGTGAGCTTCTTCTCCGCCGGCGTGGTCAGATAGGCATAGGCGCGCTGTTTGGAGCGCCCGATGCGTCCCCGCAGTTGATAAAGCTGCGACAGGCCGAACATCTCGGCCCGCTGCACGATCAGAGTGTTGGCGGTGGGAATATCGAGGCCGCTTTCGACGATATTGGTGGAGACCAGCACATCGACCTTGCGGTCGTAGAAGGCCGTCATCACGTCCTCCAGCACCTTGGGCGGCATCTGGCCATGGGCGGTGGCGGACTTCACTTCCGGCACCACCTCCTTCAAAAAAACCTCCGCCTCGCGCAGGTCGGAGATGCGAGGACAGACGAAGAAGGACTGCCCGCCGCGATAATGCTCGCGCAGCAGCGCCTCGCGGACCACCAGCGGATCGAATGGCGTCACGAAAGTCCGCACCGCCAGACGGTCGATCGGCGCCGTCGCGATCAGCGAAAGGTCCCGCACCCCGCTCAATGCCAGTTGCAGGGTGCGGGGGATCGGTGTCGCAGTCAGGGTCAGCACATGGACGTCGGCTTTAAGCGTCTTCAGCCGCTCCTTGTGCACCACCCCGAAATGCTGCTCTTCGTCCACGATGACCAGCCCAAGCCGCTTGAATTTGATGCTCTCGGCCAACAGCGCGTGGGTGCCGATCACGATATCGACCGTGCCCTCGGCGAGCGCCGCCTTGGTTTGCGCGGCTTCCTTCGGCTCTACAAAACGCGACAGTTGCCGCACGATGAGGGGAAAACCCGCGAAGCGTTCGACGAAGGCGCGCGTATGCTGCCGCGCCAGCAAGGTCGTGGGCACCACCATGGCCACCTGCTCGCCTGCCATGGCCGCCACGAAAGCCGCGCGCATCGCCACTTCGGTCTTGCCAAAACCCACATCGCCGCACACCAGCCGGTCCATCGGCCGCCCGGCCGCGAGATCGGCAATGGTGTCGCCAATCGCTTTTTCCTGGTCCTCCGTCTCCTGATAGGGAAACCGGGCGGAAAATTCGTCGTAAAGGCCGTGCGGCGGCTCGACCGCGGGCAAGGATTTCAGCGAACGCGCGGCGGCGATGCGGATTAGTTCGGCCGCGATGGCGCGCACCCGCTCCTTCATCCTCGCCTTGCGCTGTTGCCAGCCTACCCCGCCCAGCCGGTCCAGCGCAGCGCCTTCGTCGGAGCCGTAGCGGGTCAGAAGCTCGACATTTTCCACCGGCAGGAACAGCTTGCCGCCGTCATACTGGAGCTCCAGGCAATCATGCGGCGCGCCCAGAGCATCGATCGCCTTGAGGCCGACATAACGGCCCACGCCATGCTCAATATGGGTGACCAGATCGCCGGGTGTCAGCGCCGAGGCCTCGCTGAGAAAATTCTGCGGTCGTCTGTGGCGGGTTTGCGCCCGCACCATGCGGTCGCCCAGAACGTCCTGTTCGCTCAGCACCGCGAAAGCGGGCGCTTCAAAGCCGCGCTCGATCCCCAGACAGGCGAGCGCCACCGCATCCTTGTGCAGCTTCAGGGCTTGCGGCCAGTCCTCGACCTTGCGGATCGCCGTCACGCCATGATCGGCCAGCACCCCGCCCATCCGTTCCGCGGAGCCGTCCGTCCAGCTCGCCACCAGCACCCGCTTGCCCGCGGCCTTGAGCGCCTGCAAATGATCGGCTGCGGCCTGGAACACATTGAGATTGCCGGCGGCCCGTTCCGGCGCGAAATCTCGGCCCTGGCGGCCGCCGGCATCGACGCTGGTCCGGGATTCCGGGACCTGGAAGGGCGACAACTCGCGCACCAGATGGCGCGCCAGCGCCGCTTTCCATTCCGCGTCCGAGAGATAGAGCGTCTCCGGTTTCAGCGGCTTGTAAGGCGGCGCCTTGATAGCTTTTTTCTCGTCCGAGGCCATGTGGCGGAATTGTTCGCGCGTCTGGTAATAATCCGCGATCAGGTCCAGCCGGGCCGCCTTGGCTTCCTCCGCCTGATGGCCCAAAAGCAGCAGCGCGCGCGGCAGATAATCAAACAGCGTGTCGAGCCGGGGATAGAACAACGGCAGCCAATGCTCCATGCCCGGCGCTTTGCGTCCGGCGCTGACGCTTTCATAAAGCGGATCGTCCCCCGCGGGGCCGAATGCGGCGACATAGCCGGAGCGGAAGCGACCGATCGCTTCGGTGTTGAACGGCACCTCGCTGGCGGGCAGCAACTCGATCTCGTCGACATCCGTTTCGGACAGCTGCGTCTCGGGATCGAAGCGGCGGATCGCCTCCAGCGAGGAGCCGAAGAAATCCAAGCGCAGCGGCTGTTCCTGCCCCGGCGGCCACAGATCGACGATGCCGCCCCGCAAGGCGAAATCGCCAGGCTCGCGCACCGTGCCGGCCCGGACATAGCCATTGCCGGAAAGAAAGCCGACCAGCGCCTCGCGATCCACCTCTTGGGCGGCCTTGGCAAAGAAGCTGGCGCCCGCGACAGCCTCCTTGGGCGGCACGCGCTGCAACAATGCGTTGACGGTGGTGACGACCACCGCCGGCTTGGCGGGGTCCCGCGCCAGCGCCGCCAAGGTCGCGAGGCGGCGGCTTTCCGTATCTGCCTTGGGCGACATGCGGTCATAGGGCAGACAATCCCAGGCCGGAAAAAGCAGAATCGTCATCTCCGGCGCGAAGAACGCAATTGTCCGCGCCGCCGCCTCGGCCTGGTCGTCGTCCGAAGCAACGAACAACACCGGACCGGAGCGCCGCCGCGCGGCTTCGAGCGCAAGAAAGGCATCATAACCGGGCGGCGCGCCGGAAACCGTGAGCCGGCCTTCGGCTTTGGCGATATAATCTAGCCGTTCCATCGAGGGTCTTTGCGATGACAGAGCGCCTTCAGGGCCGCGAAAATGTCATTGTCATGCTTTGCGGGAGGCGGCGCCGCGCCGCGCAGCCAGGCGTAAACCTCCTGGTCCGGCGCTTCCAGCAGCGCCTCGAACCGGTCAAGTCCCGTCTTGTCCAACTCCGCCAGACCCGCGGCAGCATAGGTGCCAAAGATCAGATCGACTTCCTTGAAGCCCCGGCGCTGGGCGCGGAACAATAGCCGTTTGCGGCGGTTCTCCGAAGAGCCACCCTGTTTGGCGTCCGTCATAGGCCGGCATATAGCCTTGCGATGCGTTCAGGACAATGACCAAGCACCGGCTTTCTCCCCCCGTTGCGCGGAGCGCATAGCGGGGGGAGATGTCTGCTAGCGAGCCCGCTTTTTTGGCGCATCCGCGCCAGGGGCCCGCGTGGCAGACAGAGGGGGGAACTTAAAATAGCATCGCGAAGCATGCGGCCCGCGATTCTGTTTCCCCTTTTTGCCGAGATAAGCACCCTGTCCGGGGTGGGACCGAAGCTGCAAAAGTTGATCGCCAAGGTGGCGGGACCGCGGCTGGTGGACCTTGCCTTCGCCCTGCCGGTCGGGGTGATCGACCGTTCCTATCGCCCCCATATCGCCGCGGCCGAGCCGGGCCGCGTCGCCACTCTGGAAGTGAACGTGCTGGATCACCTGCCGCCGCGGGTGAAGAGCCAGCCTTACAAGGTGCGGGTCTCTGACGATTCGGCCCTGATGGAACTGGTGTTCTTCCGCCCCGCGCCGGACTATCTGAAGACCATTTTGCCCACGGGGAACAAACGCATCGTCAGCGGCCGGGTGGAGAAATTCAAGGACCGTTGGCAGATGGCGCATCCCGACTATGTCGTGGCGCCGGAGGAGATCGCCAATTTTCCCCTGCACGAGCCGGTCTATCGCCTGACCGAGGGACTGCCGCCCAAGACCATGGCGCGGGCGGTGCGCGGCGCGCTGGAGCGTGTCCCAGCGATGCTGGAATGGCAGGATGCGGCCTTCCTGAAGCAGCGCGGATTTGCACCCTTCGCGGCGGCGCTCGCCATCGCGCACGCGCCGGTACATGAAAGCGATCTCGCGCCCGGCACCGCCGCCCGGCAAAGGCTCGCCTATGACGAGCTTTTGGCAAATCAGCTTGCGTTGATGCTGGTCCGCCGGTCGCTGCGGGGCGGCGGCGGGCGCGCAGTCGCGGGCACCGGGACATTGAAAGCGAGGGTGATCGCCGCCCTGCCCTTCGCGCTGACCGATGGCCAATTGTCGGCGCTGGGCGAGATCGAGAAGGACATGGCGTCGGACAAGCGCATGCTGCGGCTGTTGCAAGGCGATGTCGGCTCCGGCAAGACCATCGTTGCCCTGCTCGCCATGCTCCAGGCGGTCGGGGCAGGGCTGCAGGCTGCCCTGATGGCCCCAACCGAATTGCTGGTGCGCCAGCACCTCGCTTCTCTCGAACCTTATGCCGCGGCCGCGGGCGTTCGCATCACGGCCTTGACGGGGCGCGAACGCGGTCCCCAGCGTGACGCAATCCTGGCGCAGCTTGCGGCGGGCGGAATCGACATTCTGATCGGCACCCACGCGCTGTTTTCCGAAGACGTCGCCTTCCGTGACCTGGGGCTGGCGGTGGTGGACGAGCAGCATCGCTTCGGCGTGCATCAGCGCATGCAGCTTCAGGGCAAGGGTGTCGGAGAAAACCGCAGGCAGGCCGCCGATGTGCTGGTGATGACGGCGACGCCAATCCCCCGCACCCTGGCGCTGACCGCCTATGGCGACATGGACGTATCGCGCATCACGGGCCGGCCACCAGGGCGCAAAGCTGTCGAGACACGGGTGATGGCCGCCGCCCGTCTGGACGATCTGGTCGCGCATCTGCGCATCGCGCTGGATCGCGGCGCGCGCGCCTATTGGGTGTGCCCGCTGGTGGAGGAATCCGAAAAGATCGACCTTGCGGCCGCCGAGGAACGCGCCGCGATGCTGCGCCAGGTGCTGGGGGCGAAAGTCGGCCTGGTGCACGGCCGGATGAAGGCGGCCGAGCGCGATGCCGCGATGGCGGCGTTCAAGGCTGGCGAGACCAGCCTTCTCGTCGCTACCACGGTGATAGAAGTGGGGGTCGATGTGCCGCAAGCCACCATCATGGTGATCGAGCATGCCGAGCGTTTCGGCCTTGCCCAACTCCATCAGTTGCGCGGACGGGTGGGGCGCGGCAGCGGCAAGTCCAGTTGCATGCTGGTCTATCACGGCCGGCTGGGCGAGACCGCCAAAGCGCGGCTGCAAATCCTGCGCGACACCGATGACGGTTTCGTCATCGCGGAGGAAGACTTGCGCCTGCGCGGACCCGGCGAGGTGCTGGGCAAACGGCAAAGCGGGCTCCAGGATTTCCGCCTCGCCGATCCTGCGGCCCACGCGGAATTGCTGGCTGCTGCGCATGACGACGCAAGGCTCATCCTGGCGCGCGACCCAGATCTCAAATCGCCGCGCGGGGAAGCGCTGCGGGTGCTGCTTTATCTTTTCGGCCGCGACGAGGCGGTCCGCTATTTGAGGGCGGGATAGAGCGGTGCCAGGAAAAGTGTGCAACGTGGGCACGCTGCCGCTACCAACTCCGTCCGAGACCGCGATAAACAAACATATGCAGTATTTTCGTAATTCAACGAAGACGAAAATGCTTCAGCGTTCCCGCCGCGCGATCCGCTCTTTCCGCGGCACCACCCTGACCAGCCGGCCATCGGCCTGGTCGGTCAGGACATAGAGCGCGCCGTCCGGCCCCTCACGCACGTCCCGGATGCGGGCCTTGAGCTCGCCGAGAATCTCTTCCTCGGCCGCCACGCGCCCGTCCCTCAGCACCAGGCGGCTCACATGCATGCCCTTCAGCGCGGTGACGAAGATATTGTCCTTCCATTGCGCCGACAGAGCCCCGTCATAAATAGTCAGATTGGACGGCGCGATCGACGGATCCCAATAATAGACCGGCTGCTCCAGACCGTCCCGGGACGTGCCGATGCCGATGGGAGCATCGGAATAATCGCGGCCATAGGTGATGATGGGCCAGCCGTAATTTGTGCCCGGCCGGATCAGATTGAGTTCGTCGCCACCCTTGGCGCCGTTTTCCGCTTCCCACAACCGGCCCTCGCTGTCCAACGCCAGCCCTTCCGCATTGCGCAGGCCAAGCGCATAAATCTCCGGGCGGGCGCCCGGCATGTCGACGAAAGGATTGTCGGCCGGAATTGTGCCATCCGGCGCGATGCGGATCAGCTTGCCGAGGTCGCTGTCCAGCTTCTGCGCGTCATCGCGCTGGTCGAAACGGTCACCGACAGTGACATAGAGAAGGCCGTCCCGGCCGAACAGCAGGCGTGCGCCAATATTCTCACCGCCCGGTCCCCAGCGGTCGGCGCGGAAGATCACTTCGGTGTCGGCGAGTGTCGGTACCGCGGCGCGCCAATCCAACTGGGCCCGCGCCACCGCCAAGCCCGCATCGTCGCCGCGCGGTTCGAGATAGGAGAGATACACAAGATTGTTCTGTATGAAGTGCGGATCGAGCGCGATGTCCAGAAGGCCGCCGGTGGCCTTGGCGCGGACGGCAGGCACGCCCGCAACCGGCGGTGACAGCGACCCATCGGCCGCGACAATGCGCAAGCGGCCCGGCCGCTCGCTCACCAGCATGCGGCCGTCAGGCAGGAAGGCGAGGCTCCA
>DATATP010000083.1:0-3592 GCA_036268715.1 Rhizomicrobium sp.
GGCTCCTCGATCAGGAACACGCGGCGGGCACCTGCCGAGAGGGCGGATTCCTGGATGGCGCGCCGCTCCACTGCGGTCGAGCCGGAAGGCACGCAGACGATGATCATGGGGTTGGCGAAGGAGCGGCGGTTATGCACTTTGCGGATGAAGTGCTTGATCATCTCCTCCGCCACTTCGAAGTCGGCAATGACCCCGTCCCGCATGGGGCGGATCGCCTCGATATTGCCGGGGGTCCGGCCCAGCATCATCTTGGCGTCGTTGCCGACGGCGCGAACCGACTTTTTGCCGCCGCGGGTGGTGATGGTGGCGACCACGCTGGGCTCGTTGAGCACGATGCCGCGTCCCTTGACATAGACAAGCGTGTTCGCCGTCCCCAAATCGATCGCCATGTCGCTCGAAAGAGCGCCAAGAAGACTGCCGAACATTCTGACCTGCCTGTTCCTTTTACGTGTATCAAAGGCGCCGCCCCTGCGCCGAATTAACCATAAAGCGGTAAACCGGCCCCGACGGGGCGCCGAGGCCGGACAGTCTATCGTGCGATGGTTAAAGCTTCGGGTGCCTTCTTCTCCCGTTTGACCAGGAGCTTGTTGAGCGCATTGACATAGGCATAGGCCGCCGCCGCCATGGTGTCGGTATCCGACGCCTTGCCGGTGACGGTGCGGCCATCCTCTTCCAGCCGGACACTGACCGTGGCCTGGGCGTCGGTGCCCTCGGTCACGGCATTGATCTGGAACAGCTGCAGCACGGCCTCGTGCGGATGGATCTCACGGATCGCCCGGAAGATCGCGTCCACCGGACCGTCGCCCGATACTGTCACGCTTTTGATCCGGCCATCCACCGACAGGGTGAGCGAGGCGGTCGGCACCACGCCGGTGCCCGCCTCGACCCTGAGCGCCTTGATGGTGATGGTATCGTGGCCGCGCACGATCTCGTCGTCCACCAGGGCCGCGATGTCCTCGTCGAACACATGCTTCTTCTTGTCAGCGAGGTCCTTGAAACGACGGAAAGCATCTTCGAACGCATCATCGGCCAGCACATACCCCATGGCATCCAGCTTGTCGCGAAAAGCGTGGCGCCCCGACAGCTTGCCCAGCATCAGGCTGGTCGCGTTCACCCCCACATCCTCGGGCCGCATGATCTCATAGGTCTCGACATGCTTGAGCATGCCGTCCTGATGGATGCCCGATTCGTGGCTGAAGGCGTTCTTGCCGACGATCGCCTTGTTATATTGCACGGGAAAGCCGGTGACATTGCTGACCAGCTTTGAGGCGCGCGACAGCAGCTTGGTATTGATGTTGCTGGTGAAAGGCATGATATCCTTTCGCACCTTGAGCGCCATCACGATCTCTTCCAGCGCGGCGTTGCCGGCGCGCTCGCCGATACCGTTGATGGTGCACTCCACCTGCCGCGCGCCTGCCAGCACGCCGGCCAGCGAATTGGCGACCGCCAGGCCCAGATCGTTATGGCAATGGGTGGAGAAGATCACCTTGTCGGCGTTGGGCACCCGTTCGCGCAGCATAGTAATGATGTCGAAAAATTCCTGCGGCGTGGAATAGCCGACCGTATCGGGCACATTGATGACGGTGGCGCCGGAATGGATCGCCACTTCGACGCAGCGGCAGAGAAAATCCGGCACGGTGCGGGTTGCATCTTCCGCCGACCATTCCACTTCGGACGTGAAGTTGCGCGCCCGCGTCACCGAAGCGCCAACGGCTTCCAGCACCGCGTTCTCGCCCATCTGGAGCTTGTGCTTCATATGGACGGGAGAGGTAGAGATGAAGGTATGAATGCGCGGACGGCGCGCGTCCTTGAGCGCTTCGCCGGCACGATCGATATCCTTGAATCCCGCGCGCGCCAAGCCGCATATGCTGGCGCGCTTAGCGATCTTGGCGATTTCGCTGACCGCCTTGAAATCGCCGGGCGAGGAAATCGGAAAGCCCGCCTCGATGATATCGACGCCCATCTCGTCGAGCAGTTCGGCGATCTGGAGTTTCTCTTCATGCGTCATCGCGGCGCCCGGCGACTGCTCGCCGTCGCGCAATGTGGTGTCCAAGATTTGTATCGGCTGCAATTTTGTATCCGTGCTGGTCATGACAAACATCCTTCTGTCCGTCGCGCCTTTCGCGACTTCGATTCTCCTTTTGCTATCCCCTAAACACCCGGCATGGGCCCATCCCACGCCAAAAGACGCCTAGGGGCGGCTAAGAAGAAGAAGTGCGTGCGAAGAACCGAGGGAAGGACGAATCTGTTTGATTCGGCACGCATCAGCGCCAGGCGGAATACCGCCTTTCGCGTTCACGTTGTGCATGCCCTTCGTCATCGACCGTTCCGCCCGCCGAACTTCCGGATTGCTCGCTCGGACGACAGGACACGCAGAACAGTTAACCAGCGGTAAAACCGTCCTTTTTTCCCGTCGTTTGCGCGGTTTTACGCCAGTTTTGCGTACTTACGCAATAGTCAGGTAGCCGGCTCGCACGGAGCGGCAGCAAAAAAATATCGGCGATGATTACATCATCATCATTTGACCGGCAAAGACCGTGATCTAAGGGCACCCGCGACAATAGGGCCCCTGGCCCGCGCCAAGTCCCGCTTCCGACTCGCACGCCAAAATGGTTGTCTGCCGCCGTGCCGCGCTGCTTCGGGCAAGGCGCAATCGATCTTAACACTGTTACCCAAGGCGCGGTCTTCACGACCGCACAGCCCTTTTCGAGGCTTGCTGGATATGAAGATCCTGCCGCCCGTCTCGATCGAAGCGCGCCGGCTGCTGCCCAGCCGCTGGGATCTGCTGGCGGCGGTGCTGGTGCTGAGTTTCATCATCGCCTTTGCCGACGCCAGCCGTTTCCTGGTCCATCCGCTGTCGTCCATCACCGGCCGCGACCTGGTGCTGAACCCGGCGGACCTGCCCGGTTATGCCCTGCGCACCGGGCTTCGGATGCTGATCGCCATGGCAGTGTCGCTGGGGTTTACCTTCACCTATGCCACCTGGGCGGCCAAGAATCCCCGCGCCGGAACCCTGCTGGTTCCCTTGCTGGACATCCTGCAATCGGTGCCGATCCTCTCCTTCCTGTCGGTCACGGTGGTGTGGTTCCTGTCGCTGTCGCCGGGGCGCGTCTTCGGCGCCGAACTGGCCTGCGTCTTTTCCATCTTCTGCGGCCAGGCGTGGAACATGGCCTTTAGCTTCTACCAGAGCCTGCGCACCGTGCCGCCGGAACTGGAGGAAGCCGGCCGCATGTTCGGCCTGACCGCCTGGGCGCGCTTCTGGCGCATCGAGGCGCCTTTCGCCACGCCGCCGCTGATCTGGAACATGATGATGTCCATGTCCGGCGGCTGGTTCTTCGTCACCGTCGCGGAAGCCATCAGCGTCGGCAACACCAACATCGCCCTGCCCGGCATCGGCTCCTGGATCGCGGTCGCCATCGCGCAGAAGAACCTGCCGGCCATTTTCGAGGCAATCGGCGCCATGCTGGTGGTGATCCTGATCTATGACCAGTTGATGTTCCGCCCGCTGGTGGCTTGGGCCGATCGCTTCCGCATCGGCGAAACCCAGGAAGAGCCCCCGGAAAGCTGGGCGCTGGACGTCTATCGCCGCTCG
>DATATP010000084.1:0-6688 GCA_036268715.1 Rhizomicrobium sp.
TAACTAGCGGTAACGGGGGCAGGCTTCCGGGCCAGCACAAGGAACAGTATAAGGGCGGGAACGCCCAGCGCTCCACAACCGACGAAAAAAAAAGCATATGCGTTCATCAGCCCGAAATGGGGCGTCAAGGCTTCGACGACGACGCCCGAGGGGCCCTTCAGGAACTTTCCTAGTAAGGCATAAGCCGAGGACAATAGTGCAAACTGGGTCGCGGTGTAACCAGGGCTCGTCAAGCTGGACATGTAGGCGACCAAAGCCATCCCCGCGAAGCTGAGCGAGAAATCGTCCAACCCCATCACTGCTAGGAACACCGGCAGCGTGGATGTGATCGTGAGTAAGGCATGGGCGGCGATGCCTAGCGCCTGTAAGGCGCCCCCCAGCAGCAGTGTGCGCAGAAAGCCCAGCCGCATGGAAAAGAATCCGCCCGCCGCCACACCCAGAAAGGCAGTGGCTAATCCCACTGTGGCCCGAGAGAGGCCGACCATATCTTTGCTCATACCGATATCGTGGAAGAAAGGATTGGTCATCGGTCCGCGTACAAAATCGGGCAAGCGGTAGAAGCCGATTGCAGCGAGCATCAGGATCGCAGCGGAGCCGTGTGCTTTAAAAAAGACGATAAAGGGCCCAGCCACTGCGTCGAAGAAGCCGCGCCCTGTCCATAGCGGCCTCTCCATTTCGTTTTCTGCGATCACCGCTTCGGCCTTCACCGGTTCGGGCGCCAGGAGCGTGGCAGTGATGCCGACCGCCATCAGCACACCGCAGAGACTATAGGCGGCGGGCCACCCGATGTGCTGCGCGGCCACCAGAATCAACGAATCGGTGAGCAGAAGCGCGACACGGAAGCCCAGAGTGTTGGCGGAAGTGAGCAGTCCGAGCTCGTCGGCATCGCGCGCAATCTCAATGCGCCAGGCGGCAAGCGCGATGTCCTGGGTGGCGGCGGAAAAGGCGACGAACAGGGCGCAGGCCCCAAGCAGACCAAGCCCATGCGCTGTCCCAACCGCCGCCATCGCAAACAGGCCGGCCATGACAAAAATCTGCGCCAGCAGCAGCCACCCGCGGCGCTGTCCCAACGTTTTCAGCAGCGGCACACGGTCCACCAAAGGCGCCCAGGCAAACTGGGCTGAATAGGCAATGCCGACCCAGGAAAGAAATCCGATGGCCTTCAGGCTGGTACCTTCATCGCGCAACCAGAAGCCTAAGGTATTGCCCACCAGCAGGAAGGGCAGGCCGGAGGAAAATCCCAGCGCCAGCATGACCAGCGAGCGGCGGTTGAAATAATCCTTGAAAGAATGGCGCCTGGGCGCGGCCGCCTTCATGCGGCGGCGGGACGCGGACGATCCCCTGCCGCGGGACGCGGCCGATCTTCAAATGAAAACAGCATCAGGAACATTTTTTCCAGCTCGGAGGGATCGACCGGCTTGGTGAGAAAACCATCCATGCCAGCCTCATGGCAAGCCCGCTTGCCGGTCTCCAGCGCGTCGGCAGTGAGCGCCACGATCGGCACGCGCGTCTTGCCCCCGGCCGCCTCCGCGGCGCGGATTGCCCGCGCGGATTCGATACCGTCCATGCCCGGCATATGGATATCGGTGAGCAAGAGGTCGAAGCGGGTTTCAGCCATGGCCCGCACCGCCGCAGTGCCGGTGGTTACTTCGGTGACGCGATGACCCCGCCGCCGCAACAATTCGCGCACCAGCATCATGTTGATCGGATTATCCTCCGCCAAAAGGACGTGCAGACTGGCCAGCTCGGGCGCCTGCGGCCGTGGCGGCAGAGCGAGACTCTCGAACGGGCGCATCGGTCCCGGCTCGGCACCGGTGTCCAGCGGCAGGCCAAGTCTGGCGCCGGGCGGAAAGGCCGGCGGCGATTCGGCAAAGGTGGCAACCGGCGGCGGCAATTCGCCAGCTGCCCCGGGGGCCGGATTGGCCGCCGGTTGGCGGCGCGCCTGCTCGCAGCACAACAATATCCTGGTCACGAGCGCGTTCTGCCGCACCGGCTTCACCAGATAGCCCGCAAAACCCACGGCGCGCATTTCGTCCACCCCGATGCGCGCGGCTGGCGTCACCAGCACCAGCGCCGGGATGGACGGCTCGGGATGTACCGGAAGATCGGGGAGGTTGCCCGTTCCTGCATCGATCAGAATGGCATCAGGATGGTCGCGCGGCCCGACCGTTTCGCCCCCTGCCGCTGCTATCTGGCGCTCCAGGGCCTGCGCCAGGGAGCGGTTGCGGCTCATCACCGAAAGCCGCAGTCCGGCCAGAGGTTTGGTATCCGCCGGCGCAGGCTCGACGGTCGAGAGCGGCAGGCTGAACCAGAAACAGGAACCGGGGCAGGATCCGGAGACCGGCGCCATGCCGATGGCGCCGCCCATGCTTTCCACCAGCCGCTTGGAAATCGCAAGCCCGAGTCCTGTGCCCCCGAATTTGCGCGCATGGCTGGAATCGGCCTGGACGAATTCCTGGAAAATTTCCTCCCGCTTGGCGAGGGGCACGCCGACGCCGCTATCGCGCACCTCGAAACGCAGTTCGGGGCCGCCTGCGGTTTCAGTGAGCATGACATTTACCGAAACGCCGCCATGCTCGGTGAATTTGATCGCATTGCCCATCAGATTGGTGATGACCTGGCGCAGCCGGCCCGCGTCGCCCCTGATGATCCGGGGCACATTGTTGTTCACATCAGCGGTGACTTCGACGCCCTTGACGTGGGCGCGGGGACAGAGAAGCTCGGCGACGCTGGCGAGCAGGCCCCGGATTTCCACTTCGTCTTCGTCCAAGGTGAGTACGCCGGATTCGATCTTGGAAAAATCCAGAATGTCGCCGATCAGACCCAGCAGTGCCTCGCCCGACTGGGTGATAGCTTCGGCATAGCTGCGCTGCTGCGGCGACAGGTCGGTTTCCAGGAGCAGCCGGCCCATGCCCAGCACGCCGTTCATCGGGGTGCGGATTTCGTGGCTCATGGTGGCCAGGAAGCCCGATTTGGCGCGCGATCCCGCTTCTGCGGAATCGCGTGCTTCGACCAATTCCTGTTCCAGATTCTTGCGCTCGGTGATATCGCGGCCGACGCTTTGCACCTCGATCAGCCGCCCTTGCAAATCGCGCAGGGCATAGTCTTCCCAGGCGATCCAGCGCCAGCCTCCGGCGGTCCGCACATGCTGGTCGTAGCGCACCCGGTCGCGGCCCGGCTCCAGTGCGGCGAAGCTGCCTATCTGGGGAGCGCGGCTTTCAGGATGCATTTGGGCGGCGAAGGGATAACCCAGGGTGCGGGCGGGATTGAGTCCGAACAGCTTGAAAAAAGCATCATTGCCATAGGTCAGCCGGCTGGCGGCGTCGCGGCGGAAGATCGGATCGCGCTGGGCGTCAACCAGGCCCTTATAGCGCGCCTCGCTCTGATTCAGGCGGGCGTTGATCGCGCCGGCGTTCTTGAGCGCCGCCTCCAGCCGGCCGGCGATTGCCTTAAGCAGGGCGGCGCGACGAGCCAAGTACCGATTATGGCTATAAAAAACCCATAGCCAGTAGCCCAGCTCCGCCAGCACCACCATCATCAAAACCCCGAACAGGGCGGGCGAAATCAGGGAAAGTTCGCCAGACAGCACCAAGTCGGCCACGCAGGCCAGCAACATGGCAGCCGCGATCAGACCGAAAACACTATGAACGACGCGCCTGATGCGCATGGTGGCCGAAGCCTCTATACCAGTTCCAAGACAGGATATTTTCGCCGTTTCCTCCCTTCGAAATCTTTAAGTCCGGTGAATTGGATCCTGCGCAGGCCTCCCCCGGCGCGCGGTAAACGCCGTGAAGATTATTTTACGGGGTAAACACGGAGCTGGGTGCAGGCTCGCAACTGTCACAAAAGCTTTGCCGAACTGTGATGTTCGTTGCGCCAGAAGCGTGTGAATTGCCCCCGCCGCCCTTTGCGGGATTTGCGTGACAGACCTAGCCTTGACCGACACCGCCGCCCTGTCCGTCCGAGCCGAATCCGCCCGCCGCGCCGGACATGGCGACCGGCGTTTCCAATGGCTCTGCCTGGCGGCCGCCATTGCCGTGCTGGTGATTTTCGCCGGCGTGATCATTTCGCTGCTGGCCGGTTCGGCTCTGGCGCTTTCCCGCTTCGGCATCGGCTTTGTCTGGAGGGAGATTTGGAGCCCGACCAAGGACCAGTTCGGGGCTCTCGCTTCGATCTACGGCACTCTGGTCACTTCGGCGATTGCCATGCTGATCGCGGTGCCGGTCGGCATCGGCATCGCCGTCTTCCTTTCCGAACTCTGTCCCCGCCCGTTGCGCCGCCCGATCGGCATTGCGATCGAATTGCTGGCCGGCATCCCTTCGATCATCTACGGCATCTGGGGCCTGTTTGTGTTTGCGCCTTGGTTTCAGGCGCATGTCCAGCAACCGATCATCGATTTTTTTGACGGGGTGCCGCTGCTGGGTGACCTGTTCGCCGGGCCGCCCTATGGGATCGGTGTATTCACAGCCGGACTCATCCTCTCGATCATGATCCTGCCTTTCATTTCGGCAGTGACCCGCGATGTGCTGGAGGCGGTACCGGCGGTGCTGAAGGAAGCGGCCTACGGCCTGGGCTCCACCACCTGGGAAGTGATGTGGCGTGTGGCATTACCCTATGCGCGCACGGGGGTTGTGGGCGGCGCGATGTTGGCATTGGGCCGTGCTCTGGGCGAAACCATGGCGGTCACCTTCGTGATCGGCAATTCCCATCATATCGCCGCTTCGCTGTTCGCGCCCGGAACCTCCATCTCCGCCGCCATCGCCAATGAATTCACCGAAGCGACGGGGCCGGTCTATACCTCCTCGCTTATCTCTTTGGGCCTGTTGCTGTTCGTCATCACCTTCATCGTGCTCATCGCAGCCCAATGGATGCTGCGAACCCTGGACAAGCGGGCGGGGGCCTGAATGATGGCCAATCGCGCCCGCTATTTCCGTCGCCGGGCCGCCAACGTGCTGTTCGTCGCGCTTTCCATGGGCGCCGCCCTGTTCGGCCTGGTGTGGCTCGGCTTCATCTTGGGAGCACTGCTGTCATCGGGCGTGACGGCTCTGTCTCCCACTTTGTTCACGGAAGGGACGCCGCCGCCCGGAATGGCGGGAGGCCTCTCCAACGCGATCGTCGGCAGTGTGCTGATGAGCCTGGGGGCGGTGGCGCTGGGCACGCCCATCGGCCTCTTCGCCGGCACCTATCTGGCCGAATATGGCCGCCATTCGCGGCTGTCCTTCTATGTGCGTTTCGTGAACGACATCCTTCTCTCGGCACCGTCCATCGTCACCGGCCTGTTCATCTACGAAGTCGTCGTGGTGCGGATGGGTCATTTCTCGGGCTGGGCGGGAATCGCTTCCTTGATGGTGATCGTGATTCCGGTGGTTGTGCGCACCACCGAGAACATGCTGCTGCTGGTGCCGGGGGGCTTGCGCGAAGCCGCCAGCGCGCTGGGTGCGCCAACCAGCTTCGTCATCCAGGCCGTCACTTGGCGGGCGGCGCGCGCCGGCATCGTCACCGGCGTGCTGCTCGCGGTCGCGCGCATCTCCGGCGAGACCGCGCCCCTGCTGTTCACCGCCCTCAACAATCAATTCCAATCCTTCAATCTCAATACTCCGATGGCATCCTTGCCGGTGGTGATCTTCCAATATGCGCTGTCGCCCTATGAGGACTGGCACCGTCTGGCCTGGGCGGGAGCGCTGCTCATCACCGCGGCGGTGCTGATCCTTTCCATTATCGCCCGCCTGCTCGAAGGCAAGAAACGGAACTGAAATGCAAACCGCTGCTCTGGAAAAGCCACTCGCCACGAGCGGGAACACCAAGGTCGATATCAAGGACCTCAATTTCTATTATGGCGCCACCCAAGCGCTGAAGAACATCAATGTACCGTTGCATGATCGCAAGGTGACGGCGTTCATCGGTCCGTCCGGCTGCGGCAAGTCCACCTTGCTGCGCGCCATCAATCGCATCTACGAGCTTTATCCGCACCAGCGCGCCGAAGGCGAGATCGTGATGGACGGCGAGAACATCCTGAAAGCCAAAGACCTCAATCTGCTGCGTGCCCGGATCGGCATGGTGTTCCAGAAACCCACGCCGTTTCCGATGTCGATCTATGACAATATCGCTTTCGGCATCAAGCTTTACGAGCGTCTGTCGAAATCGGAAATGGATGCGCGCGTCGAGCATGCCCTTGCTCGCGCCGCGCTATGGACGGAAGTGAAGGACAAGCTGCACGCCTCGGGCCTCTCTTTGTCAGGCGGTCAGCAGCAGCGTCTGTGCATCGCCCGCACCGTCGCGACCCGGCCGGAAGTGATCTTGTTGGATGAGCCCTGCTCGGCGCTCGATCCGATCTCCACCGCCAAGATTGAAGAGCTGATCGACGAATTGTCGGCGGAATACACCATCGTCATCGTCACCCACAATATGCAGCAGGCCAGCCGGGCCTCGGACTATACGGCACTCATGTATCTGGGCGAGCTGGTGGAATATGGCGCGACGGAGAAGATTTTTACCGCGCCGGAGAATAAGCGAACTGAGCAGTACATCACCGGCCGCTTCGGCTGAGCGCGAGGGATTTCGCGTCATGCGTTCGTCGCGCCGTCACTCGTGTACGTCTTGTACACGTCGCTCGGCGCTCCTGCTCACGCCACGAAATCCCTCGCGCTCAATCGCGCGGCCTTTTTGCCCGCCGAGTTCGTCGCGCTAT
>DATATP010000085.1:0-12174 GCA_036268715.1 Rhizomicrobium sp.
ACTACGAATCTGGGGGTCGGGAGTTCGAATCTCTCCGGGCGCGCCATTCTTTTCGCTCACGTCAGTTGCGTTGCGCGCGACGCCCCGCGGAGCGCGGTCGCGCCCTTGGGTGATCGGTTCACAGTTTTGCCCCATCTTTAGTCTTTAACCCTCTGCGTTGCACACTCACTTTGCCCCGGTCGTGAGGCGCCGGCGTTGCCATCAGATCACGAGAGCATTCGCCGCCTCTGTAAGGTCTGGAAAATGCCGGGCATCTCTAGACGGGATCGGAACCGGTCGATGCGGGTTCGCCACGTTCCTGCCGCGGGATCATGCTTTTCTGCGGGCCGGTTCTGGAGTTTTAAAAAGCATGAATGGCAACGGGCCCCTGGAAATGCGTCCCGAAAGGCCGCCACTCCAGGAAGGCCCGCGCCCGTCCGGCAATTCTCGCCGGGCTTGGATACGCCGGCCCGACCGCCTTCTGGCGGGAGGGTTAACCGTGATCGCGCATCTGGGCCTTTTCGCCACGTTGTTCTGGCCGCGCGCGGTCCCTCCGTCCATGCATGTTCCGCCGCCGCCTCCGTCCCTGGAGGTCAGCCTGATCGATCTGCCCAAGCCCGAATCGCTTGCGCCCCCAAAGCCGACAATGTTGGAGCCCGCCAGCCCTGACAGCGCCGTGCAACCACCGCGCTTTGTCACGGCTGCGCCCATAGTGCCTGTCGCTAATAGGCCCGCGCCCGACACTTCAGATATTTTGAGTAAATCCGAGCTCGCCGGCGCGACTAGCGTGGGTGACGGAGCGGGTGGGGGCGGCTGCCACACGGCGTGGGATGTACAGCAAGCGCTGCGGCGCGATCCTTTGGTGCGCGCGGCGGTGGAGGATGCCCACCGTCTGGGCAAGGCGATCATGCTGTGGAATGGCGACTGGGTGCGGTCGGGCGAGCAGGACGGCAAGGGCCTGTCGGCTGTGCGCGAAGCGATCGTGTGGGAATTGGCTTTCACACCGGAAGCCTGCCGCAATGAGCGGGTGCATGGGCTGCTGCTATTGTCCCTTGCGGATGGGAGCACGCGCTTCGCGATCGGATCGGGCGAGTGGCGTTGGTCGGACCTTTTAGGTCTGCACAAGGTCTCATCGGACCGCTGATGACGACAGGCGACCGAGGAAGGCAGGTTGAGGGACCGGCCCGACGAAGGGGGCTCGGTCCCTCAATAATATCAAGCCATTAATATCAAGCCATGACGATCAATACGACGCGGCGATTCTGTGCCCGGCCGGCGCGGGTCTTGTTGCTCGCCACCGGATCGCTTTTTCCGTAGGAGATGGTCGACATGCGATTCAAGGGCACACCGTGTTGGTTCATGAACAAACGCACGGCCTCGGCGCGTTGCTCGCCCAGCCGTTGATTGAGCGGATCCGGTCCCGTCGCATCCGTATGGCCCTGGATTTCCACATATACATTGCGATTGTCGCTCTTCAGCTTCTCCGCGAAGTCCTGCAGACGCTGCTGGGCTTCCGGCGAGAGTTTGGAGCTGTCGGTCGGAAATTTCACCGAATCGTCCGACAGCACCATCGAGTAAAGAAATTTACCCTGAGCCAACTTGCCGGCAGCAGTAGCGCGGTCGAGTGCGTCCCTGGTCGACTGATCGAGCTGGCCGAGATGGCCCTGTTGTTCGTCCACTTGTTTCTGGGTGGCCTGGTTTTTGGCGTCCGCAGTCGCCACCTGCTGGTTCACATAATCTTTGGTCGCGCAGCCGCCGAGGCCGAAGGCACAGGCGGCAATGGCGGTTAAAATTGCGGGTCTCATTGTCTTCATCGAAATTCCCTTTTGTTACCCCGAGCGATACCAACAACAAGGTGCGCATATAGTGTGGCGGAAATGGGGTATTATCTGGGTCGGGTCCCAGGCTTTCGGACATGCCGCGCCGCGTTCAGGATCTGCCGCATCGGCCTAAGCGGAGAATTTGCGCATCACCCGGAAAACATTAGACATCTCATCATGGTTACCACCGGTTGCGCATGAACGTGCCAATGGGCCATGTCCTGATCTCGGTTTTGGTTGCTTTGCGGAAGCATGTCCGTGGGCACCACCGCTTCGGCCCATGCCGCTTCCTCGGTGCGCAACTTCCGCATCCATGAATTGGCGAATTGGGTGGATTGGTGGCCGACCCTGGTGACGCGCCCCGGCCCGTTCTGGAAGGACGGGTATTTCACTATCGAGGACAAGCCGGGCCTTGGCTTCGATATCGATCCGATGTCGCCAAGGCGCATCTCGCGCCAGGTGAAGCGTGGTGCAGGTGAAACGTGACCGGCCGGAGAGCTATCAGCAGCCCCGCGAAGGACAGTTTTCGCGCTCGTCGTGCACAAACCTCTGAATTCGCGCCCCCGCCGCTACCGCACGGCCGGCAGGCCGAACACGAAGACCGCCTGGCCGTTGGCGGGACGATGCACATTGGTCAGCATGGTGCCGGGCTTCAATTCCGGGCTGCCGCCGCCCAGGCCCGTGGTCACGGCGATATATTGTTTGCCGTCGACACTGAAGGAAACCGGATAGCCTTGCACCGTGGTGCCCAGCCGCGTGGTCCACAATGTCTTGCCGTTCTGCACATCCACGGCCCGGAACATCCGGTCGAAATCACCGATAAAGGCGACGCCGCCGGCAGTGGACAGAACCGCGGTCAGGAACGGACTGCGCTGCTGGAAGGACCAGAGCGGTTTCATGTCGACGGTGCGATAGGCCGACAGCCGCCCCATATTGCCGCCGGTTCCGGGCATCTCGTAATAGACTTGGCTGCCATTACCCAGCATGAAGACGCAGCTCTGGCTAAGCGGAATGATCAAGGTGTCGGTCGGCTGGTTGTAACTGGTGGCGGGCCAGTCATGGCCGCCTTCCGGCCCGGGGCATGACGCCAGCCATTGATCGACCTTCTGGTCGATGATGTCCTCGCGATAGATCGGCTTGCCGGTCTTCATGTCGAAGCCGGAATAGACATTCTGGAAGAGCGTCTGCTTGGCATCGAGAAATTTTCCGGTGACGCGGTCGAGCTTCCACAGGATACCCGGCTTGCCAATGGTCATCAGCGTCTTCTGGTCGCCATGGTCGATCAGCACCCGCTCGAACACCTCATCGAGATCGAGCGACTCGCCCGGCGCGTGATTGAACCACCATTTCAGCTTGCCGGTGTCGGGGTCGAGCGCCACGGTCGAATTGGCGTAGTCGGTGTCGCCATTGCCGCTGCCGCGCAAGTCGCGCCGCCACGGCTTGGCTTGGGCCGTGCCCCAATAAGTCGTGTTCAATTCGGGATCGTAAGTGCCGGCGATCCAGGTCTCCGCGCCTTCGCGGTCATTGTCCGGCAGGCCGCCCCATGAGTCGCCGCCCGGCTGGCCGGTAAGGGCAACGGTGGTGAACTTCCAGTCCCGCTTACCGGTCGCCGCGTCATAGGCGCTGATATAGCAATGATCGGGCGAACCCTTGCGGCCGCATTCCGTCAGGCCCGTCAGCACCTTGCCATGGATCACCATCACCCCGCCGGTATTGCCGCCGAGCCGGGGAGTGTCGGTCAGATGGGTTTTCCACACCACCTTGCCGCTGCGCGCGTCGAGCGCATAAAGGTCCGCCTGGGGCGTGGCGACAAAGACGTTGTTGCCATAGAGGCCGAGGCTGCGGGTTTCTTCCGTCGAACCGCCGGGCGCGGCGCTGCGGGGGTTGGGCCCAAGCCGGTTCTCCCACAGAAGCTCGCCGGTCTTGGCATTCATCGCCTCCACCGTGTTGCTGCTGGCCGACAGGAACATGATGCCATCATGCACGATCGGGGTGATCTCGGTGGTGCCACCATCGTTGAGCGACCACATCCATTTGAGTTGCAGGTTGGCGACATTGCCCGCTGTCACCTGATTCAGGGGCGAATAACTCCAGCCCTGGTAATTGCGGCGGAACATCGGCCAATCGCCATCGGCCGGATGGGTGAGCGTCGCATCGGTCACGGGCGCGTAGTTCTGGATATGGCCTTCCACCAATAGTCCGGGCTTCTCATTGACGACAAAGCGCCCCGGCACATTCATCTGCTCGGTCGGTGAAGGATGTGCTGCGGTCGAGGCCTCTGTCGGCGCGGTCTCGGCCGGATGGCTGACATCGGCCGGGACCGTCCCATTGGCGATGCTGCCGATTTGCACATCGGTCGTGGGCGTGAACGCTTTGCCGCCTGCCTTGGCGCCATTGGCGTGCAGGATGAAGGCCGACAGGTCGGCATAGGTGGCGTCATCCAGGCTGCCCGGCGCGTTGGCGGGCATGGTGTCGTGAATCTTCTTATAGAGCTGGGCGGTGCTGCGGGTTTTCCAGGCACTCATGAACCCCGACCCCGCCAGCGGCAGCGCATCGGTGCCCCCGCTGAGATCGGCCTGATGGCAGCTTGCGCAACTCTCGGCGAAGGCAGCACGCCCGGCTTCCACCTGCGCCGGCGTGAAGGGTCCGGGCGCCTGCTGGGCAAAAGCACCTCCGGCGGCGACCAGGGCTGCCGTTAGCAGCAGGGCGGTTTTGCGACGCATCCTGTTCTCCTGAAATCTTCCCACGGCTCAGTGCGAGGGGACGTCGAGCTGGGGAATGAACCAATGGCCTTCCTGCGGCACATCCTGTCCCGCCATCTCATGCGCCGGCAGCAGCCATCCCCATAAGGTGCCCTTGGGTCCCCAAGGCACGTCGGGCGCCTTTTCGCTGTCGATCTGAATGTAGAGCCGTCCCGTCTTGAGCGCCTCGGCCTGCGTGCGGGTCAGTTTGAAGCTGCCGGAAACGGTACCATCGGTGCCTCGTGTGACGCTGAGGTCCAGCACCTTCTTGCCCTCGACGCCGATTGCCGGCGACAGGAAAAGATGGGCTTCGGTCGCGTTCGACGACAGGCCCTGGAACGCGCCTTTCACGGTCAAAGCGCCGCCCTCATAGCTTGCGGTGGCGTCGCCGCCGCCGGCGATGACGGATTTGGATTCATCGTCCAGCGGCATCGGTCCCAAATGGGTCTGGTAATCCGCCGCAAAGACAGGATTTGCGCCCAGCAGTCCCAACACAAGGACCAGCGGGCACCCGAACCATTTCATCACCACGTCAACAATCTCCCGGCCTCAGATCGTTACATTGCCCGCCTTCGCCGCCTTGACCAGATGATCGGCGGCGCGGAACGCCAGGGCGGAGATCGTCAGGGTGGGATGGTTGCGGCCGCCGGTGACGAATGAACTGCCGTCCACCACGAACAGATTGGGCACGTCATGCGCCCGGTGATATTTGTTCACCACCGAGGATTTCGCATCATTGCCCATCCGGCAGGTGCCCCTGGAGTGCGCGCCGCCCCGGCTGTCATTGATCTTGTCGGCCCATATTTCCGTGGCGCCGGCCGCCTTGAGGATGTCCACCGATTTGTCGATGAAGAACTGCATCGCTTTATAGTCGTTGGGATGACTGGTCATGGTGATGCGCATCGCCGGCAGCCCCCAGGCATCCTTGAGCTCGGGATCGAGATCGACGCAATTGGTCTCCACCGGCAACTGGGTGATGAAGTTCGCCACGTCTAACCGCCGGTTGGCCTGCTCGATCAGCGCCTTCTTGTAGGCCGCGCCCCAGCTCGGCGCATTGTGCGGACCCCGCAATCCATATTCCATCGGCATGGTGAAACCGCGCGCCGTCATGCGGCCGCCGCCATAATATCCCCGGCCTTTCACATCATTCGGCACATAATCCAGGATCGCCGCACCAGTGACCGCGCCCTTGTACTCGTTGAGCGGCTTCTCGAACAACCCATGCGCGCCGCCGCCATTGCCGCTCATCAGATATTTGCCGACCACGCCACTGGAATTGGCCAAGCCTTGTGGAAAGCGGTTGGATTTGGACAGCAGCAGCAGGCGCGGGCTTTCCGTGCCATTGGCGCTCAGCACCACCACTTTCGCTTTCTGAAAGACTTGCCTGTTGCCGTTCGCCTTTTCGAAATAGACGCAGCCGGTCGCCTTGCCGCTGTCGTCCACCGAGATTTCGCGCACATAGGAATGCGGCCGGATTTCGCAATTGCCGGTCGCCACCGCGACGGGCAGCAACGTCACCGCCGAACTCGAGCGGGCTTTCACCTGGCAGCCAAAGCCCGAGCACATGCCGCAATTGATGCAGCCGCCGCGGCCCATATAGGGTTCGGTGATGATCGCCGCGACATTGGGCACCACGGTAAGGCCCAGCTTGCCTGCCGCAACCTTGAACAGCGCGCCGGAGCTTTTGATCGGCAGCGGCGGCACCGGATAGGGCCTGGACATCGGCGCCATCAGAGGCGTGTTGACGCGCTCGCCGGAAATCCCGATCTCCCATTCCGCCCTGGTGTAATAGGGTTCGAGTTCGTCATACTGGACCGGCCAGTCGGCGACGCCGGTGCCGGCCAGGGTACCGAAGCGGCTTGCCTCGTTGAATTCCCAGGGCAGGTGCCGCCAGCTCGACGCGCCATAAGTGATGGTGCCGCCGCCGACCACGCAGCCATAAGAATGACCGCCCCGCGTTGCCGTCTCGCCCGCGTTGCGGCGGAAAGTATTGGGCTGGGTCTTGGGGTCGGTCATCAGCATGTCTTCCGGCGCCGGGAAGCGATTGGACAATTCGTCCTTGTTGTAGTCCTGCTCATGGCCATAGGCGCCCCAGGGGCCCTGCTCCAGCACCACGACTGAAAACCCGTTGGTGGCGAGCTCTTTGGCCATCACGGCGCCGGCCGCGCCCGAGCCGATGACGACAAAATCGACTTCCTCGGAGGGATCGTATTTTTTCATCATTATTCTCCCTTACGCATCATAAGCGCCGAAGGGCGCCTTGAAGTTGAGGCTGTCGTCGAAGTCGATCAGCGTCCAGCCCACCTTCCGGTAATTGCCGCTGTGCTTGGGAGCGGAAAACATGCCCATGATGGTGTGATCGCGCACGGTCTTGAAGAAAGATGTGGTCTCGATCGCCGTGAGAAGTTGAATCTGCTGCCCGTCCGACATCGCCGAAAAACTCGCGGCGCTGGGGAACATTCCTTTGGTCTTGCCCTGAAGCTCGCCGAGCCCGGTTTTGTAAATCGCCTGCTTGTCCTGGGCGAAGGTGACCAGGGCCAAGTCGATGAAATAGACGGCCTGGGCCTCGCGAGCGCCGGGTGTGTCGGTGGTGGGAAAGATCTGGGCCGCCATGGCATCGATCTCGATCGCCTCAGGCTTGGAGAAGAAGGCAAAGCCTCCGCCCGCACGGGCCGCCTCCGCCGCGGCGACGCCGGCCGGCCAGTTGGCCAGCAGCCAGGCTGCACTGATCCCGCCGGCCGAACCGGCGAGGAATTTGCGGCGGGAAGAATCTGTGTCGCTCATGGGGGAAGCCTCCACTCTAGCGTTTGGGATATTTGGTGATGCCGTGAGGCGCGACATTGACCGCGCCATACATGTTGCCGTCGGGGCCCACCACCACGCCTTCGCCGGCCGCATCATCGGGCACAAAGGCGCGCGGCTTGCCAGTCGCGGCGCTGCCGATCCACACGCCTTTGCGGAAGCCGGGATTGATCGCGTCGGTCGAGTCTGCGTCGATGGCATAAAGCGTGTCCCTGCCGTCGATATAGAAGCCGCTGGGACGGCCGAGTTGCTTCCATTCGGCGAGGAATTTTCCATCCTGATCGAAGATCTCAATGCGCGCATTACCCCGGTCTGCGACGAACAGACGGCCTTTGGAATCCATCGCCAGAGCGTGGGGATTGTTGAACTGTCCGGGACCCGCGCCTTTGCTGCCCCATTGCTTGAGGAATTTGCCGTCTTTTGAGAATTTCACGATGCGCGCGACATCGCTTGCCGGAATGACCGGCGTGGGAGCATGTCCGTCGGCGACTAAGATGTCTCCATTCGGCGCGGTGACGATATCGGTGGGCGATTGGAAATGGGTTTCGTCGGCCCCGGCAACCCCGGCCACGCCCAGTCGCATCAGCACCTTGCCGTCTGGTGACAGCTTGATGACCTGAAGCCCCTTACGACCATCCTTGCTGACAGCGCTGTCGGTCACCCAGATATCGCCACGCCTGTCGACATAGAGGCCATGCGGAAACACGAAGAGGCCCGCGCCAATGCTCTTGATCGGCTTGCCGGTCCCCAAGTCCAATTCGCGGATCGGCGCCTGATCCGATCCATCGCAATTGTTGGCGCCGCAACGGCCGATCGCCCAGATCTCGCCATGCGGCCCGCGCTCGATCCCGGCGGTCGAGCCCCATTCGCCGCCGCCTTCGGGTGAGGCCCAATTGGTCTGTGCGGGTCCGAACGGGTCCGGCAGTCCCGCAGCCCGCTGAGCCGGTTCGGCCAGGGCGTTGCCCGAAAGGAGGATAAGAGCGGTGAGGAAATAAGATGTAAATCGCACGAAAATACCGTCCTCCCAGCGCGCCCGACTTAGCGGGCAATTTTGCGAGGACGCTAGCACCAATCGGCCAAGGGGCAAAGCTGATGGACCGACGGTTCGCAATGGGAGACGCCTTTATGATTTGCCCTCCAATGCGATCGGATGGGACAAAAAGAAAGCCGCGCACCGCCTCTCGACCTCTCGCGCCGGTACACGCCGTCGGTGCCAGGCAAACGGAAGCAGCGCAGCCAAGACGCGCCCATGGCGCCGGACTATAGTCTGTTGGGATTTCAGGGGGGCGGTCATGAAGAAATCGGTCTGGAGCTTTGCAGCGATCCTGCTTGCCGGAGCAGCGGTGCCCGCCATCGCCCAGCCTGCTCCCGCTGATTTTCTCATCACAGGCGGCAAGGTTTATACCGGCGATGACGCGCCGGCCATTCATGCGGATGTGGTGATTGCCGGGGATAAGATCGTCTATGTCGGGCCGGACGGAGCGAAGAAATACCTGGCGAAGACGGTGGTCGACGCGAAAGACAGGATCGTATCGCCCGGTTTCATCGATGGTCACTCTCATCCCGAGAAATGGCTGAACGATCCCGACCCAAAGATCCGCACCCTTCGGCCCTGGATCACACAAGGCGAGACCTTGCTGCTGATGGGGATCGAAGGCGCCGGCACTGCCAATCAGGCAGAGCAGGCCGCCAAATTCGCCGCCACGGGTATTGGGCCCAATATCGTGCCCTTTGTCGGCTATGGCGTACTGCGCTCGCCCACGGGCATTCTGCACAACGAAGCGCGCGCCGCCACGCCGGCGGAAATGGATGCAGCCAAGGCGCAGATCAAGAAAGCCATGTGCGAAGGTGCTTGGGGCCTGTCGGTCAGCCTGTTCAACACGCCGCAGAATTTCGCCACCACCGAGGAAGTGATCGAATTGGCGAAGGAAGCCGCGAAATATGGCGGCATCTATCACACCCATCAGCGCGATGAGGCATCCTACAATATCGGCCTGATGGGCTCGACCTTGGAATCGATCCGGGTCGGGCGCGAGGCGCATATCCCGGTACAAATCACCCATATCAAGGGCCTGGGTCCGGATGTTTGGGGCCAGGCGCCGCAGGTCGTCGCCGCTATCGACAAGGCGCGGGCCGAAGGCGTCGATGTGTGGGCGGATCAATATCCCTGGTCGGGCGCCAGCGCGGGCCTGGAAGGGATGGTGTTTCCGATATGGGCGGAAGAAGGCGGCCGCGCCGCGGTGCTGAAGCGGCTGGAGGACCCGGCCCAACTCGAGCGTATCCGCAAGGAAGGCACAGAGAATATCCGCCGTCGTGGTGGCCCGGATTCGCTGCTGATGGTGGCGCTGAACGAGGAATGGACCGGCAAAACTATCGGCCAGATGGCCAAGACTTGGAATGTCACCCCGGTCGACGCCGTCATCCGTATCGTCAAGACCGACGCGACCGGCGGCGGGGTCGTGTCCTTCGCCATCAACGAAGACGATATCAAGGTCTTCATGAAACAACCCTGGATTACCGATTCATCCGATGCCGGGGCCAATCATCCGCGGCTTTATTCCTCCTATCCTCGCAAATACGAGAAATATGTCACCAAGGAGCATGTCGTCAGCGAGCAGGAATTCATCCGCAGCGCCACGGGACGGGAGGCAGATTATCTCCATCTGGATCGCCGGGGCTATCTGCGGCCCGGCTATTATGCCGATGTGGTGGTGTTCGATCCCAAGCGCTTCAAGCAGCGCAACGATTATGTGCATTTCGACATCCCCTCGCTGGGGGTGGACGAACTGTTCGTGAACGGCACCTTGACGGTGAAGGACAGTCAGCCGACCGGCGCGTTGTCTGGGTGGACGGTGCTGCATGTGCCCACGTCCGGCACCTGTCTGTGACGCAAGCCGTGCGCGTTGCGACGCTACGGCACCGTCCTTATGATGGCGGACAATGACGCTGCAAGCCCTGTTCGCCCAGGCCGCCGGACTGCACCAGCAGGGCAAGCTGGTGGAAGCCGAGCGGCTCTATCTGCAAGTGTTGCAGCAGGATCCGCAAAGCATTCCCGGCCAGCATCTGCTCGGCGTGCTGCGCTCGCAGCAGGGCCGCAATAGTGATGCGATTGCGCTGATCGGCGCGGCACTGGAAGGCAATCCCAAGGATTTCGGGGCGCTGCTCAACTACGGCCTGGTGTTACAGCGCGAGCGGCGTTTCGATGAGGCATTGGCCGCCTATGACCGCGCCTTGGCGGTCCGTCCGGATTTCGTTGAGGCGCATTTCAACCGCGCCGGCCTGCTGCAAGAGTTGCACCGGCCCGAGGAAGCGCTGACGGCTTATGACAAAACGCTGGCGCTGCGGCCCAATTTCGTCGAAGCCCATTACAATCGCGGCGTGCTGCTGCAGGAGATGAACCGTTACGAGGAGGCGCTCGTTGCCTATGACGGGGCCCTGGTCGTTAATCCCAAAGCGGCGGCAGCGCTGGGCAACCGTGGCAATGTGCTGCGCGAATTGAAGCGCCTGCCCGAGGCGTTGGCGAGCTATGACAAGGCGCTGGCGCTGGACTCGCGTCTCGCTGTGGTGCTGCTCAATCGCGGCATCACGCTTTGCGACATGCAGCGTTTCGCGGAGGCGCTGGCGAGCCTCGATGCGGCGCTGGCGGCCGATCCGGGCCGGGCCGCGACCCATTATAGCTGCGGGGTCGCGCTCGCCGGCCTTTCGCGCTTCGACGAAGCGCTGGCGGCCTATGACAGGGCGCTGGCGCTGATTCCCAGCTATGCGCAGGCGCTGAATGATCGCGGTGTCGCTTTGTGGAATCTGAAGCGCTTTGACGAAGCCCTGACGTCCTACGACAAGGCGGTGGCGCTCAATCCGGGCTTTGCCGAAGCCTGGTACAATCGTGGCGGGCTGCTTTACGAGCAGCGTCGTCATGATGAGGCTCTAGCGAGCTACGATAAGGTGCTGGCGCTTCAGACCGGCAATGCCAAGGCCTGGAACGGACGGGGCAGCGCGCTTTGGGCGATGGAGCGCGCGGAGGAGGCGCTTGCGAGCTTCGACAAGGCGATCGCGCTCGATCCCGGTTATGCCGAACCCCACGCCAATCGGGCTGTCATTTATTGCCACGACCGGGAGCAATACCAAGCGGCAGCGGAAGAGCTCCAACGGGTATTGGCGATCGACCCGGACTGGCCCTACGCCCGCGGCGAGTTGCTGCACACAAGGATGCTGGCCTGCGATTGGCGCGACTATGACACGCTGTGTGCGGCGGTCGATGAAGCGGTACGGGCCGGAAAGCGAGCGATCCGACCCTTTGCCTATCAGGCGATTTCGCAAAGCCCGGCCGATCTCAAGGCCTGTTCGGTGATTTTCGCACGCGACCTGTATCCCGCTGTTGCGCCTGTCGCCAGGCGGGCGCGCCCCCATGACAGGATCCGCATCGGCTATGTCTCGGGAGAATTCCGCGACCAGGCAACCGCTCACCTGATGGCCGGCGTTTACGAACAGCATGACAGGAACAAATTCGACATCGTCGGTTTTGATACCGGCTGGCATGAGGATGGCGCCGTGCGAAAACGGCTGGAAGCGGCGTTCGGCGGCTTTATCGACATCGCCACGCTTTCCGATCAGGCGGCAGCCGAGCGGATCGCTGAGGCCGGGATAGATATTCTCGTCAATCTCAACGGCTATTTCGGCGATCAGCGCATGGGCGTGTTCGCGCGGCGGCCCGCGCCGGTGCAAGTGAATTATCTGGGTTTTCCCGCGACCTTGGGGGCCGATTGCATCGACTATATCCTGGCGGACCGTATCGTCATTCCCGAAGGTGAGAAGCAATTCTATAGCGAGAAGGT
>DATATP010000086.1:0-11178 GCA_036268715.1 Rhizomicrobium sp.
GATCCGGGCTATGTCGGCGGCAAATGCAAGGAGGAGCAAGGCTGCATCTGGCCCAACAGCGAGCACGGCCTCTATGTGGACAGCCATGACCATGTCTGGCTGGGCGGCAATTCCGCGGCGGGTGGCACCGCACCGGCGGAAGGCGCCGCCGCGACCGCGACCGCCGCTGTTCGATCCGCGCGGCGACAGACGCCCTGGACGACCAACAAAAAAGGCGGCGACGGCTTTGTCGAGGAATTCGACATGGGCGGCAATTTCAGGATGCGGATCGGTGGCACCCCGCAGGCGCCGGACACCAACGACACCCATGGCGGCGTGAACGGTACGCCGCTGCTCTATCAGCCGACCGACATGGTTGAGGACCCGAGCACCAACCGGCTCTACATCTCCGACGGCTATGGCAACAGGCATGTGCTGATCGTCGATGCGAGCAGCGGCAAATATATCGGCAGCATCGGCGCCTATGGCAACAATCCCGTGGACGATGCCGCCGCCAAGGCGGCCGGTCCCTGGATGAATGATTTTTCCAGGGGCAATTTGAAGCCTGCCTTCTTTCGCACGCCAGTGCATTGCGTGAAGCTGGCGCGTGACGGCAAGCTCTATGTTTGCGACCGGGGCAATGACCGCATCCAGGTGTTCGACAGTAAGGATCCAGACCTAGGCAAGCCGTGCAGTAATCCCGGCGGCGAGTCCGGCAAGTGCGGTTTCCTTGTGGAACAGTTCATCAGCCGCCACACCAATACCGCGATTCCGGGCACCTCCGTGTCGATCAACTTCTCCACCGATCCGGCGCAAAGCTGCCTGTATGTCGGGGATAATTCCAATATGACCATCTACATCCTGAACCGCGGAAATCTTCAGGAACTGGGGCGGCTGGGCCGGAGCGGCAAGATGGCCGGCGATTTTTTCTGGCTTCACCAGGTGAGCACGGACAGCAAGGGCGACATCTATACGGCCGAGGTCGATACCGCCAAGCGCATCCAGAAATTCGTCCGCTATGGAGCGCTCGGGTGCAGCGGCAGCGGCTCGTCGATCGTCGGCGGTCCTGTGGGCAATTAGACGCTCAAGGATGGATCGTCAAAACCGCTTTTTGGCCGCGGTCGCTGGCGCCGATGGACAGGGGGCTGGGCGTCTCGGCCTCTGGCCTCGATTCACTGCTGGCGGAGACCAAGGCCAAATCGAACACCAGAACCTGGCCCGGCGGCACCGAGCCGTTGGCGGACCCGTGCAGCCCGAAACCCAGGTTCGATGGCACAACAATCTGCCAGCGGTCGCCCTCATGCATGAGCTGCAGCGCCTCGCTGAGACCAGGGATCACGCCATTCACCGCGAAAGTGGCGGGAAGGCCGGGCGAGGACCCGTCGAACACCGTGCCGTTGATCAGGCGTCCGGTATAGTTGAGCGACACCGTATCCGATGGCCCCGGCCGCTTGCCGAAGCCGCTGTGCAGGATGCGATATTGCAAACCGCTGGGACGGGTAATGACGCCTGCTTTTGTCCGGTTTGCGGCCAGGAACGCGGCGTTGGCGCCGGCGTTCAGCGACTCGTCCGCCGCGGCGGCGGGCATCGAAGCGATCAAAAACGCGGCAAATGCCGCGCGAAGGAAAATCTTCCATCCGGAGGCGATTCGCCGGCATTCGGTAAGAACATGGGGCACGAGAGTCCTCCCATCGAACTGGCGGACATTCGCATCGGCGGCGTGGTCGACCAGAGGACCACGTTGGCACGCCGATCTGGCTTGAAGATCTATCAGAGTTGGCGCTGCACCTTGAAGAGCCCGGGATTTCCCTTGACCTCGAAATTGTAGCTGCCGAACCAGCCGCGCGAGATGTTCACGACGTAATCCGCTGCCGGGTTCTTCCAGTGGGCATAGTCCGTGTCGCCGGACAATTGGTGCCAGACCTGTCCATTGGCCAGAGTTACGGTGAAAATGCCGTAATGGTTGAAACTATAGGACTTCATGCGCGAGACGACATGATCGATATTGGCTGGAACACCGGCCGCCTCGCGGCGGGGTTCGCCGAATTGCTGTTCCGGAACCTTGTCACCGCTCTCTCCGCCGAACATGCCAGAGAACCAGCCGCCACTCGCGTGAGGAACTGGCGCCCTCGGCAAGCTTCCCGCCAAGGCCCCGGCGGAAGCCATCGCCACCTGAGGAGCCGGCGAAAGACCCAGCACACCGCGCATCGGTTGCGCCGCGCCATAATAACAGTCAAGCCATTGCCGGTCGTCCGCGATCGGGCTGCAGCGGAACGCTCCCGACATGACCGTATCGCGAGCGCCGCTGTTGGTGGGCGTGCCGGCCGGCGGGGAAAGGCTAAGCCGGACTTGCGCGGCCGGCGCGGACGGCAAGGCAAGTTCGGCTCGCACGGGTTGGGCGGCGCCATAATAGCAGTCCAGCCATTGCCGCGAATCGCCGATGGCGGCGCAGCGGAACGCGCCGGACATGACATCGTCACGCGGCCGCGCCTGCGCCAAACCGGGCGCAACCGCACACATCAAGCCGGCAAGAAGGAAAAACCCCGATTTCATTATAACTCCTGACACCTGCACCTGACGGGCGGGTTATTATAAGGGCATCTCACGATAAGGGAATGCCCCCGGCAATAGGCCCCGACGGCGTGCCGAATAGGCCCGTAGCCCCCGTATTGGTCCCCTAGCTCTCGGACCACATCCTCAGCAGATTGTGGTACAGCCCCAGAAGTTGCAGGACAGCCTTGTGCTCCGGCGCAATCTCACGCAGTTGCATGATCGCGCCATCCAGGTCGCGAAGCAGCCGCCGCTGATTATCATCACGCACCAGACTCTGGATCCAGAAATAGGACGCAATCCGGCTGCCGCGTGTCACCGGCTCGACCCGGTGCTGGCTGGACGCAGGATAGAGGACCAGATCGCCCGCGGGGAGCTTCACTTGCGAAACGCCGAAACTATGCTCCACCACAAGCTCGCCGCCGTCATAGCTATCCGGCGCCGACAGGAACAGGGTGGCGGCAAGATCGCCCCTCAGCCACCCTTGTCCGATGCCGCTGAAGTCGAATATTGCCGCGTCATTATGGGTTCCATATGTCTGTCCCGCTTCATAGCGGTTGAAAGATGGCGGGCAAGTTTTTGCGGGAAGCGCTGCTGCGACGAAGGCAGGATGGGATTTCAGAATTCGTTGCAAACCATCGCTCCAGCTCCGCACATTCGGATCGGTGAGGTCCGCCTCCATATTTTGCTTGGCTTGCGCGGCCGCCGGCCCTGCGCTGCGGCGGCCGTCGATCCAGGGAGCCCGCGAGAGCACCGCAAGGCACTGGCCGACTTGATCGGCCGTCAGAATTTTCCGGATATGGATGAGCATACCGCTTCGCCCTTATTGGCGGACACTAGCCGTGCCGGTCGGGCGCGGCAATGATTGCGGGTGGGAAGACGGCGGGGGGTCAGGCAGGCCGCTCCTGCAGACCGCTTGCGCGGCCTGCAGGACTTCGGCATCGGATTTACAATTTTGCCCGGAAGCCCAGCGATATCAGCCGCCCGATCGGATTGGAGACGAAAGGATTGTAGCCGTTATTGCTCAGCACGTCGCCGTGATTTGGGTAATTGTAGAAAGGCGGATCGGTGTCGAACAGGTTCTTGATGTCGAGATAGACTTGGTCGCCGCCCAGCGCTCCTTCGGGGAAGTCATAGGAGGCGTGCAGGTCGAAGGTGACGTTGGCCAACACATGGTCGCCGCCACCGGCATAATTGCCGTTGGCGTCCAGAATAAGCGGATTGACGGTCGTGTTGCCGGCATTGTGGTAGGAGCCGGTCCAGTTGATGAAGCCGACAACATCGATAATCTCATTGGTCCAACCCAGGCTGGTGCGGCTCTGCAAACCTACGCTCGGAAAGGTCGAATTGATGCCAGAGGTATTGAGTTCGCTGAAGGACGGCCCACCCAGCGTGTTCTGATCGAATTTCAGGAACTCGGTCATCGCATCGCCGATATGGAAGGTGCCGTAGTCAGTATCGATATCGTAGCCGACATTCAGGTCGATGCCCTGGATCGACAGGTTGAGCACGTTGTTCTCGTCGTGGTTCTGGAAGAAATAGACCGTCCCTGGCAGCGTCCCGCCGACCGTGCCACCCTCGGGCACCCGGGTGAAGGCGTCGATCTGCGTCTGGGTGCAGCCATTCGGACACAGGGTCAGCAGATGATACAGCGCCGCGTTGGTGGTGATCTGGTTGATATTGGGTGCCGTCACGCCGCCTTTATAAGTCTGGTTGAACAAGGTGAGATTGGTGACGAAGCCGGGAAGCCAGGTGGGCGCGAAATCGCCGCCGACCGACCAGCCATTGCCGGTCTGCGGTTTCACGCCTGACAGGGCGCCGCCATATTGCCGGCTGAGGCCCGGCAACGCCGAATTGCCCAAGGTGCAATATCCCTGAGCGGAAACCTGTGCGGCGCAACCGGGCAGTTGTGACACGGTCGGAAATACCGAGGCCGGAACATTGAAGGCCTGGCTTCCGCCGTTCTGCAGGATCGATGTGCCGCCACTATATTCGCCGCCCTGGCTGGGATCGCCCAGCACGCCGACCGGGGGCGCCACGAACGAAGTCGAATAGTTAGCACGAATCTTGTAGCCCTCGGCGATGGTCCAATCCAAGCCGTACTTCGGATTGAAGGTGGGACCGACGTCGGAATATTTGTCATAGCGACCCGACACGGCGAGATCGACTTGCTGCACGAAGGGAATGCCCATGTCTGCGGCAATCACCGGAATATGCGCTTCGGCGAAAGCGGAGAATACGTTGCGCCGGGAGCGGAAGATCATCTCCTGGGTGCCATTGGTAAGGGCACCGGTGCCGTTGGCGTTGGTCGAATCCGTCAGCAGATGATACAGCACATACTCGCCGCCGAACGCCATCTTGAGCGGTCCGGCGGGAAGGTCGAACAGTGAGCCGTCGGCCTCGAGGCGCGCCTGGTTGAATGTGTTGAGCGTGCGTCCGTTGGTGGTGCCCTTGTAAAGGCTCTGGGCGACCAGGGAGTTGGTTTTGTTGAAGCCAACGGGATCCCAAACATCGAGGGCATTTGCTGTCGTGAGTGGCAGGTTCAACGAGACGATGCTGCGGCCCGCGACATCGGAGGTTGTCAAGCTGCCGCTGGACTGGGCAGTGCCGTTGAGGGCGAGCAATGCGCAGGAAGAACAGAAAGCATTGAACGAGCCAGTATCATATTCGTTGTTGCCCAAGGCATCGCTGAACGACACATCCCAATCCTCCGTCAGCTTATAGGTCGTCACCAAGGTCGCGTAATAGGCCTCTTCCGAGGACAAGATGCGGCCGAAATCTTGGCCATTCGCGCCATTGCCAAGCTGATCGACCCAACTTACGGATTCTTTGGTTGCGCCGGGTGCGCCGGCCGGTGCAACGAAGAAGGGATTGATCTGGCCGGTGTTGAAGCCGGTGGCGGCATATCCCGGGCCATAAGCGGTCGCACCGCTCAGCACGCCGGGTTCGTTGTTGGCGTTGGTGTTCATCGAATTCCAGTCCATGGTCACGGTCGAGGTCAGACGATCCGAGAAATCCTGCGTCACTCTCAAAAGGCCATTGCGGCGAGTGGATTCCGGCAACGCGTCGCCATAGGTGGTGATGTTGCAGTTCTTCGCCGACTGGGCCGTGCTGGAGACAGTGGTGGTCGAGGAACTGGACAGGAAGGTGCCGGAGACAGATGTCGGCGCGGTTACGGCCATCGCCGCGGTCGGGCAGCCGAACACTTCGTCGTAATTGTTGCCGCCGACGGGCGTATAGTCGCCCATGGTGAGGAATTTGCGTGAATAGCCGGGCAAGCGGCTTTGAAAGTCATAGCCCGCGGCGAACATCGCGCTACCGGTGGCCCAGCTTGTGCCCCATAACAGGTTGCCGGTGGCATTGCTGTAATGGTCCGCCTCGCCGGCCTGGACGTTCAGCAGCAGGCCGTCATAGCTCTTGCGGACAATGAAATTGACCACGCCGGACACGGCATCCGAGCCATAGACGGAGGAGGCGCCTTC
This sequence comes from Rhizomicrobium sp., assembly GCA_036268715.1. Lineage (GTDB taxonomy): Bacteria > Pseudomonadota > Alphaproteobacteria > Micropepsales > Micropepsaceae > Rhizomicrobium. Next base: position 6,012 of record DATATP010000086.1, read on the forward strand.
CGCCAGCACTTCCACCCGCTCGATGGCTGCAGTGGGAATGATGTTGGGATCGGCCAGGCTATCTCCGCCGGCACCAACCAGCCGCAGCCCGTCCACCACCGTGAGGGTCGAATTGGAGATCGAGCCCGCAAGCTGATGGATTTGTGGCGCATAAAAAGAATTGATGCTGGTTCCCTGGGGCGGCGCGCCGGTGGTCGAGATACCGGGCACCGAGTTGAGCAACTCCTGCATGTTGACCGGCGCCGTTTGTTGGATCGCCTTTTGATCGACAGTGATCAAATTGGTGCCGACCGGCGCGACGCCACGAATGCTGGTCCCGGTGACGACCACCTGCTCGGTCGCCAACTGATCCTGGGCGGTGGCTGGCACAGCGGCGCCTGCGATGATGGCGACCGACGAGCCGCCGAGCATCAATGTCTGCAACAAACGATTCATGAATGTATCTCCTCCAAGATTTTTCTTTTGTATCGAGGTTCCCAGTCAGCCGGATTTTGTTTTGCCGATTAGCGGCTGACAAACCAAGCTTTGGCGCACGGCAGTGGAATGTCAATTGCGTGGAACGCCGGCACCTTGTTGAAATGCACAGGCAGCGGTAAAAACCACACAACTGGCCGCCCAACATGCAAACGCGCAAATAGCGTGGTTTATCGCAGATGCGATCTCCGAAGCCGACCAATCGCTCCTCGCACCACGCTATCCCGGATTATTCCTCATCCGGATAGGATTGGAGCAATCGCAATTCTTCAAAATGACGTTTGATGATTGTCCAAACCGAAAGCGGCTGCGCTCCTCGCGCTCTGTTCTCGGCTCCGATCGCATAAAGAAAACGCAGATGCTGGAACAGGCCGGCATAGGTAGCCGCGACGCTAGTCCGTGCGTCCCACATATGGGTCGGCTCGCCCGACGCCCCGTTATATTCCACGATCTCGAAGCCTTCCCCCCGCTGCAACGCTTCGAGGGATTCGAAGCGCACATCGAACCGGCCGATGAAAAAGCCAGGTATTTCGCGGGCTATCTTGTCAAACACCTCTTCCATGGCAGGTGTGATCTGCGGCGATTCATCGGTGAAGGCCGAGCCCCGGACATGATTGCCAAGCGATACGATGGGATACCGCTCCCCGCGTTCCAGAACCCGGTCCAGGACGTCGTGGTTGCGCCGGAAATAAAGGGCCGAAAACACTCGCGCCCGGCTGTTCTGCAGGATCAGCTCACGGACGGTAGAAGTTCCGTCGCCCACCACTTCAGGAAAATGTTTGAGGGTGAGGGAAACAATGCGGCCGCGTGTTTCCGACGGCATGCGCACATAGAAAAGCCCGGCTTCTTTCGACCCGGTGGCGAAGCGTTGAATCAGCAACCGCACCCCGAGGGAAAATTTTGCCAGATGAGCGGCAAGGTCCTGTGGAGTGCGGACAATCTTCACTCCAAAGCCGCGCCTGCCGATGTCCGGTTTAACCACCACAGGAAAGCCAAGCTCCGCCGCCAACATGGCGCGTTCGGCCAATGCAAGCGCTTCCGGTCCGCTGTCGATCGCCATGAAGGACGGCAGCCGCATCCGGCCGCTAGGACCAAGCAGAGCGAACAAGTCGTTTTTTGATTCCTTGGTAAGGCCGCTCGCATCCAGACCGGGATTTGCGATGCTGGGTAGCGCCAGACCGCCATAGCGCAGGGCGAGGAGGACGCAATAGGGCAGGTGGAACGCATAAATTACATACCAGGGAGCCCGCTCCATCAGCGAAACAGCGCGGTCTGGGCGAGCGGGCTTGCGCGCTGTTGGACATGCGCCTAGCGTCGTTGCAACGCTGGAGGTGGCTGGAGTGTCAGGGCCCATCCGGCATCATCTCTGCATGATCGTAATGTCCGCCGGACTTTTTTCCATCGCCTTTCCGATTTCGCGAAATCCCGCGGTGATCATCGGGGCGATTGTCTTTGCGACATTCATCCATGAAGACCTCGCCACCATAGCTACCGGCATTGCCGTGGCGGAAGGCGTCACCACGGCCGAGATTGCGCTGCCCGCCCTGTATGCCGGCATTGTGCTGGGCGATTTCGGGCTTTATGGGCTTGGACGCCTGATCGCATTGAACCGTTTCTCCACCCGGGCGCTGAATCGCGGCAGCATGCTTGCCTTCAAGGGGTGGCTCGATCGTAGGATGATGATGGGAGTCTTCATCGTGCGCTTTTTGCCTGGTTTGCGGCTCTCGGCCTACACGTCCTATGGATTCTTTGCGATGCCGTTCTGGCGTTTCGCGCTTGCGGTCCTGGCCGCGGCAAGTATCTGGACCGTGGGCCTGTTTTATCTTTCCTACACATTCGGGGCTATGACGGCCGCTTGGCTGGGGCTCTGGCGTTGGCCGGCCATGGCGCTCACGTTTCTCGTTCCATTGTTGCTTTTGCGCAAATTCGCCACCTCCAAAAGCGTGAATATCGCCGGCGGTGACAGACAAGCCTGAGCAGCCAGCCCTCATGATGCCTGCGCTTCGAGTACGGCGTCCCGCAAGGCCGAGACGAGATAGCACAAATGTTCTTCTGTCAGGTTTGAAGAAAGCCTTAAGTCGCAGCTATCGGCCAGAATGCGCCCCGTCTGCGGCAGATGGGGGACATCGAGATACTGCCAGTTGAAAAAGGCGCGTGCATTGTCCCGTTCCCCAAAGCCGGTGATAGGAATGCCCCGGTCTCGGATATATGCGAGAAAGGTTTTCACCGCATTCGACGTGAAATTCCGCAGCCGGAACTGGATTGAATCCGGAATCCGCAATTCCACCGGATGATCGCGGGGAAACACGATCTGATGAGTGGCGGCCAGTTCGCGCCTCAGATAGGCATGCATTTGACGGAATCGCTCACCCTTCGCGTCGATCAGTGCAATCTGCGGACGGGCGATAGCCGCAGTCAGATTTGTCATGCGCGCGTTGTCCAGAGGCAATCTGTTGCGAAACGACTCGAACAGCGTGCTCGAAATGCCGTGCTTGCGATAATTGCTGTCATAGGCGCCTGACAGATAAATCGCCTTGACGATCGCTTCTTCGTCGTCCGTGACAAGAACGCCGCCTTCTCCCGCATTGACGATCTTGTTGGATTGGAACGAGTAGCAGCCGATCTTTCCGAACGACCCAAGCGCCCGGCCGCACCAGCGCCCCCCCAGCGCGTGGGCTGCATCTTCGATCAGTGTGATGTCGTGCTTTGCACAGAGCGCAACGACCGCATCCATATCCGGCGCGTAGCCGCGCATATGCGAAAGCAAAAGCACTTTGGTATCGGGCGCGATTTTGGACTCAAGATCGACCAGATCGATGCGATAATCTTCGGTGCTTTCGACAAACACCGGAACGGCGCCACGCAGCAGTATCGCGCTCGGCACCGCACTGAAAGTAAATCCCGGCGCTAAAACCTTGCTGCCGGGCTCCACGCCGCAGACCGCGAGCGCAAGCTGGAGCGCTTTGCTGCAGGAACTGACTGCCAGGGCGTAACGCGCCCCCACATAGCGGGCCACCTCCCGCTCAAGCAGCACCACTTCGCAGTCTCCTGCCCGGTGATCTGCATAGCGGAACATCTCACCCGATCGCATAATCGCGGTGGCGCGGGCGATACCTTCTGGAGGCACGGGATCGAAACGGGAGAAGTCAGCCGGGTCGATACCCGTTGCCGTTCGAAGGCTCATCCCCATGTCCAGTTCCCTTATGCAGCCCCGGAAGATAAAAAATCGGCAATATAGCCGTCCCGAATATGACAGGGCGCCCAATTGCAAAAGCGCCGCCGCGCGGGAAAGTTCCCGACCAGAGGGTTCCGACTCTGGCTCCGGCCCGCAAAGCCTCACGATAGTGGTTTTTGAGGCAAAGCTATCGCGGTTGCACAGGCTGGTGTGGCACAGCTACCACATTGCGACCGGATCGTGGCTAGCATCGGCAGCCGCGATGTCCAGATCGCGATCATCATTCAGGACGATATTGAGCTGCGCCGGCTTCCGTTGGGGTCAGTTTCGACTATCCGACCCGGCATCGGGCTGCCTGCGTTCCTGCCGCGTCGCCGCGATCGTCCGCATAATTGATGGCTGGAAGGGCGCAATCGCGAAGCAAGCACACAGGATTCAATTGGTCGCCTTTTCGCGGGCCGTTCTCCACGATTCTACACTGCCCCGGTATGCGGATCGTGCCACCTTTCGGGTCGCAAAATATCGTTCATGTACACGCTCGGATGGGGCCGTCGTCGTCGGAGCCAACCGTTCAAGCCGACGTGTTTTCTTCGGCCACATCGGGCCAGCAGAAAAATCAAACTCATGCCATATTCGCTGCGGGTCACCGAGGAAACTGCGATCTACAAGATACTGCTCAAGGCGAGCGAACTCAGCGCGGCCCCCTGCTCGTCGGAGCTATCATGTCAAGTTGGATGGGGTCGCCCCCAAACCACGCTGCCTTGTTAGGAGATTTCATGGCCGACAATTTCTTCTGGTACGATGTGATGACCAGCGACACCGAAGCGGCGGGTAAATTCTACCGCGATGTGGTCGGCTGGGAGATTCAGGATTCCGGATCGCCTGGCTATACCCTATTCACGGTGGGCGGCCGCGGCGTTGCCGGCCTGATGTCTATTCCGGAAGACGCAAAGGCGATGGGTGTTCCGCCCTGTTGGATGGGCTATGTCCGTGTTGAAGACGTCGACGCCACCGCAAAACGGATCACACAGGAAGGTGGCAAGCTTCACAAAGGTCCGATCGAAATTCCGGGTGTCATAAGGCTCGCGGTGGTCGCCGATCCACAAGGCGCGGGCTTCCTCATCGCCAAACCGGTACCAAAGGAAGCGCCGCCGACGCTGGCCGCCGGTACACCCGGGACCATCGGTTGGCGCGAACTATATGCGGCCGAATGGCAGTCCGCCTTCGCCTTTTACGAGAAGTTGTTCGGCTGGACCAAGGCCGAAGCCCATGACATGGGCCCGCTAGGCACGTATCAGCTCTTTGCGGCCGGAAGCGAGGCGATCGGCGGCATGATGACAAAGCCGCCCGTCGTTCCGACGCCTTATTGGGGCTATTATATCAATGTAGCCGCAATCGATGCGGCGGCAGCGCGCATCGTGGCTGGCGGTGGCAAGATTATCAATGGTCCGATGCAAGTGCCGGGCGACCAATGGATCGTGCAGGCGATCGACCCGCAAGGCGCGGTGTTTTCCCTGG
>DATATP010000087.1:0-11056 GCA_036268715.1 Rhizomicrobium sp.
ATTTCGAGGTTCTAGGCGACAGTGGTTTTCCGGCCTTGGTCCTCTATCTTCTGCTTCTGGCCAATTGCTTCCGCAACTCTGCGATGATCCGCCGCAAAACTCGAAAACGGGCCGAGCTTTCCTGGGCCTACGACCTGGCTGGAATGCTGCAACTGACCCTGTTCGTTTTCTGCCTGGGCGGCTCGGCGCTCAGCTTCGCTTATTATGACGGCCTGTGGATTTGTGCCGGCCTGCTTTCGGTGATGCGCCAAATGGTGCAGCGCTCCGCTGCGCCGGGCTGGAAGGAAGCAGATTACCGGCTTTCCGGAACGCTGGCGGGCGCTCCCCGCTTCGTCGCGGAATAGATCGTGTCAGCGCGCGCCTACCCGCCAGACCAGGATACGGAAGGTCTGTAGGATTATCGACAGATCGCGCAGCACGCTATAATTCTTCATGTAATAAAGATCGTATTCCAGCTTGGCCCGCGCATCCTCAATCGAGGCTCCATAGGGATAGTTGATCTGCGCCCAGCCGGTGAGGCCGGCCTTTACGCCGTGCCGGAAATTGTACATCGGTATTTGCCGGGAAAGCTGTTCGATGAACACCGGACGCTCGGGGCGCGGTCCCACCAGGGACATCTCGCCGCATAACACGTTCCACAATTGGGGAATCTCGTCGATCCGCGACTTGCGGAGGAAGCCGCCAACCTGGGTCGTGCGGGTATCGTTCTTCGCAGCCCATTGGGCGCCCCTCACTTCCGCGTCTACGCGCATCGTACGCAGCTTATAGATCCAGAATTCCCGGCCGCCTTGGGTCACCCGGGTCTGGCGGTAGAAGGCGGGCCCCCCATCCTCCAACTTGATGGCGATGAACGCCAGCACCATGGCCGGGAGCGAGACGATCAGCATGGCTGCGCTGATCGTCAGGTCCAGCGCGCGTTTCAGCATACTGTCGAGAATCTTGATCTCGAAGCCCGGCGAATAGACTAGCCAGGATAGTTCCAGCCAGCGCAGATCGATGCGGCCGGTTTCCCGCTCGATCAATGCATCATATTCGATCACCGGAATGCCGCTGGTCTTGCAGGAGAGCAGCCGCTCGATTGCCAAGCCGCGCTTTTCGTCGACGGCAATGACAACTTCGTCCGCCTGGATCTCCGAGGCCAGTTCTTCCAACGCCTTGCCGGTGTCCGCCAGCACATTGGTGACACGCGATTCCCGAGGCGCAGGCCCCCCGAGCACAGTTTCAGGCGCGAAGAACAGTTCGGAATGGGCGCGGTGGGCATCGCTGTTGAGCAGGCTTTGCAGATAGGCGGCCCGGGTGCCTGTTCCCACCACCAGCACTCGCCGGGCGAACCAGTGCCGGCGCACCATGGCGAAATAACACGCGCGGGTGACGGTGCAAATCGGCAGCGCCACCGCAGTCATAAGAAGGGCGATGGTGAAGCAGCGGCTGATGCTGCGATAGACCTCGGAATGAGGAAATACGGCTGCCAGCGCGAAATGCATCATCCCGATCAGCAGGGCCGCGGCCAGTCCGATCGCTACCGCAAGAGGAGAGATCGCCGAGGAAAAGTGCACCAGCGAATCCCGCCGATAGCAGCCCGACGCATAGATGGATCCCAGAGTGAGGATCAGGGATAACAGAATAACCGCTGCGACCTGCCTGTCGCCGATCAGGAACAGCCGCTCATGCAGATCGACCAGCACCAGACTCTGCCCCAAGCTGATCAGCACGACATCCAGCGCAATGAGAAAGCGCAAGGAACTCGGGACGAACCGCTTGGACTGCTTTGGCAGGGCAAATCCCGCAGGGGAAGGAACCGCCGACGACAGCGGCTCGCTCACGGCATCCTGAAAGCCGTCAAGGACGCGCCTGAAGCTCGTCGTACGCAAATTGTCGAACCGGTCCCCAACCCCCACGGGGGTCGCGTCGTTGTCGGTCCGCAAAACCGGGCGATTTTCTTCCGTTCTCATTTTACCCCATCCCACGCAAAATGAGAGCGAAAAAGTGAGACGTCGTTCTGGAAAATTCCCATATTGGTCCAACCGCCTCTCCAGGCAGGAATGGAGCAATCCCCATGCCAGCGCCCCAACCAAGCAACCTGCGCAGCCCCGCCCCCCGGGCGTTGTCCCTCTTATAAACGGTTATTTGAGAAATGAATTCGTTCTGGAAGGAAAAGACCGCCCTAATGTTTCAATTTCGGCCATCTGTTGCAGGAAAGCCGCCGGATTAATCTTTTCGCTTCCTTTGCCGCCAAAGCACGACATCCCAACAAACAGGCGATAAACTTCATTGTGGAGCCTGGAGCGTAATACTAAATTTCAAGCCTTCGTGGTAATTGCGGCGAAATTGGCCTGTTTCGGGCCGCGGTGGCACTAGGGCCTTGGCATGTCTCTTGCTTTGGACGGGCGGGAAGCGGAGCGATAGGAATCTATGAAACCGTTAATAACGAAAGCCATCGCTTTGCTGGCGGGCGCGTGGCGCTACCGCTGGCAGGGGCTGGCGGTGACCTGGCTGGTTTGCTTGGGCGGCTGGCTGGCGGTTTGGTCTATCCCCGATCGCTATGCCGTCGAAGCGAAAATTTACATCGACACCGACACTGTATTGGGTCCCTTGATGCGGGGTCTCACCGTTCCCACGGATCAAGACCAGCAGGTCGCGATCATGCTGAAATCGATGACCACCCGCCCCAATCTGGAACAAATCGTCCGCCTCACCAATCCGCGCGCTCCCAAGATGAAACCGGCGGAGATGGAAACGGCAGTTGCCGAACTCAGCAACAACATCCAGATGTCGGCGCAGGGCGTCAAAAATCTTTTCAGCATCGGCTATGTCGACAACAACAGTGCCTATGCCGAGGAGGTGACCCAGTCGCTATTGTCCATCCTGGTCGATTCCAATGTCGGCGACAAACGCAGGGACATTCAGGGCGCGCGCACTTTTATCGACCAGAAAATCGCCGAATATGAGGTACAGTTGCGCGAGGCCGAGACGCGCCGCGCCAACTTCAAGGCACAGAATCTCGACGTCCTGACCAGCCCCGGGGGGCCTGGCAGCATCGATGCCGCCAATGCCGAACTGCAGACCGCCAAGAATGATCTGGCCGCGGCCCAGGTGACAGTCAGCAGCCTGCACAGCCAGCTCCAAGGCATGCCCCAGACCATCGCCTCCGACCAGCTGCCGATCGTTTCCGACAAGGGCACATTGGGTGGCGGATCCGTCGCTCCGATCACCCGGCTACGCGAGGCCGAGCAATCGCTGGCGGATATGCGCAGCCAGTATACCGATGCCTATCCCGGCGTGGTCGAGGCCAAGCGGCTGATCGCCGAACTGCAAAAGCAGGTGCTGGAAGCACAAAATCCCAAGGCACCGGCGGCCAACGCGGTCGGAGTGCCAAATCCTGTCTATGTCGACATGCGCACCAAATTGTCGGCGGGCGAAGTGCAGGTCGCGATCCTGCAGCATAAGGTCGCTTCTGCTTCCGAAAGGCTCGAGAAGGCAAGGAAGAACACGACCGAGGCGATCGCGATCAATAACAAATATGCCGATCTCGACCGCGATTATAACGTGTTGCTCGCCAATTATGAGGAACTGGTCAAGGGTCGCGAAGCCGCCCGGATGTCGCAATCCATGTCCGACCAGCAGCAGAGCATCTCCTTCCGGATCATCGAACCTCCGAAACGGACCGAATTCCCCGTGTCACCGCCGCGTCGCATCCTCAATTCAATGGTGCTGCTGGCCGGACTGGCGGCGGGCGGTGCTCTGGCGCTGCTGCTCAGCCTCCTGGCCGGACGCTTCACCACCAGCGACGAACTGGCGAGCTATTTCTCGCTTCCGCTACTTGGGGTTGTGACTGCGGGCGCCAACGCGGCCGCAGCCCGTAAAGAGCGGCTGAGCGTTGCCCTTGTCGCTTCCGGATTCCTGTCGCTGGTGGCGATCTATGGGACAGTCATGTTGGTGCTGACGACATCGATTTACACCAAGTTTGGAATTGGAATCGGAATCTAAGATGGCCGACGACCGCAAGTCTCTCAACCTCATCCAGCGCGCGCTGGACCGCAAGCAGGGCCTCGAAAGCTCGGCGTCGGCCTCGGTGGATCACATCGCTTCCGCTCAAATCCCCCTACGTGCATCGGCGCGGGCAAGCGAGATCGCGACCGCGATGCCGGCCGCTCCCCAGCAGCCCTTCACGCCGTCTGCTCCCATGCTTGCGCCCGTCCGGCTCAACATGGCGATCCTGCGCCGCTCCGGGATGATCAATCCCGAGATCAAGACCTCCGTGATCTCCAATGAATTCCGCAATGTTAAACGCAAGGTCCTCCTGGCTGCGCGCGACAAAAAAAGCCGCGAGCTTGTCAACAATCTGGTGATGGTGACCAGCACATTGCCGGAGGAAGGCAAGACCTTCACCTCGATGAACCTGGCCTTGAGCCTGGCGGCGGAGCGCGACGTCCAGATACTCCTGGTCGATTGCGACTTGCACCGGCCGTCGGTGGGCAAGTTCTTCGAAACTGCCAAAGTTCCGGGACTGGCCGAACTTCTGACCACACCGACGTTGCGGGTCGGCGAGGTCATGCGCAGTTGCGAAAGCGTGCCGAACCTCAATGTGATTTTTGCCGGCAAGCGGGTGGACGACAGTCCGGAGCTGATCGCCAGCACCCGCATGCGCGACCTCCTGGTCGAGATGTCGGAACGCAATCGCGACCGGATCGTCCTTATCGATACGCCGCCGGCCCTCACCACCTTCGAGCCGGCCATTCTGGCTCCCCACGTCCATCAGACGGTGATGGTGGTGGGCGCCCAGCAGTCCGGCCGTCATCAGATCGAAAAGGCGTTGGATTCCATTTCGGCCTGCCACAACATCAGCTTCCTGTTCAACAAGGCACCGAAATGGGAGCAGAAAGACGGTGGCTATTATTACAATTACGAGCCCAAGCCGGCCGGGACCTGATGGCCAAGCGAGCGACCGATGTATGCTGAATTTTACGGCCTCTCCGCCGAAGCTTTCCTCCTCACGCCCGATCACCGGTTCTTCTTCGAGAGCAGCGTCCACGCCCAGGCGATGTCGTTCCTCAAATACGGCATAAGCCGCGGCGAGGGCTTCATCGTCATCACCGGCGATATCGGCGCCGGCAAAACCACTCTGGTCGGACGGCTGTCCGCCTCCATCGACGCAAACCGCATCATCTCGGCCCATGTCGTCACCACCCTCTTGAACGGCGCCGACCTGCTGCGCCTGGTTGCATCGGCCTTCGGGCTTACCAATCTGCCCAACGACAAAGCCTCGTTGCTGCTCAGGCTGCAGGAATTCTTTCAGCAGGCCTATCGCAACCGCAAGCGCGTGCTGCTGCTGGTGGACGAGGCGCAGAACCTCTCGATCGAGGCGCTGGAAGAGCTGCGTATGCTGTCGAATTTCCAAATCGGCGCGTCCGCGCCGTTCCAGAGCTTCCTGATCGGCCAGCCCCAGTTCCGCACGCTCCTTGCCCACGCCGATCTGGAGCAACTGCGCCAGCGCGTTATCGCCTCTTATCATCTTGGAGCGGTGAGCCGCGAGGAATGCGGCGAATATCTCGAGCATCGGCTTCGGTGCGTCGGCTGGGAAGGCGATCCCCATTTCGATCCGGAGGCGATTGACGCCATCTATAATTATACCGACGGCATTCCCCGCAAGATCAACAATCTGTGCAGCCGCATGATGCTGTATGGGTTTCTTGAGGAGATTCATCGCTTCGCCCGAGGCGATGTCGAGCGGGTTGCCGCCGATCTTGACGGGGAACGCATGATCAACAAGGCGCCTGAACCCGCTCCCCTCCTGGTCCCGCAATCTTCGACTGCTCTGGCGCCGGTGGATTTTGCGGCGCAAGACATTCATAAGCAGATCGCGGCGCTGGACCGCCGCGTCGGCGTTCAGGAAGATTTCATGCGGCGTCTGGCGGTGGCGCTGCAGTTATCCTATTCAAGCCGCTGAAGCGGCCGGGGGTCGATGACCGAATTCCGCGAAGACAGCGACCGGATCGCCGGCTGGGCAGAGCGCTTGGTTCCGGCAGCGGCACCGCAGCGCGCCATGATGACGGTCGACGTCGAGGATTATTTTCAGGTGGAAGCCTTTTTCGATCGGATCGACCGAAAAGACTGGGACCGTCACGAATGCCGGGTCGAGGGTAACACCGAACGTATTCTGGAAATGTTCGGCAGCACGGGAGCGAAAGCTACGTTTTTTACGCTGGGCTGGGTCGCCAGGCGCTATCCCGCGCTGATCCGGCGCATTGTCGAGCTGGGCCACGAAGTGGCCAGCCACGGCCTGGAACATCGCCGCTGCGACTCTCTTGCGCGCGAGGAGCTTCTTGCCGATCTGAAGGATTCCAAATCGCTTCTGGAAGATGTGAGCGGCCTGCCGGTAAACGGCTATCGCGCGCCCTCTTTCTCGGTCAAGCGCGGCAATCTCTGGGCGCTGGAGACGATCGCCGAGGCGGGCTATCGTTATTCCTCCAGCATCTATCCCATCCGCCACGATCTCTACGGCATTCCGGAGGCGCCGCGTTTCGCGTTCCGGCCTTTCGCTTCATCTTCCTTTCTGGAGATCCCCGTCACCTCGTTCCGCGTCGGGAAGATGAATCTGCCCTGCGGTGGCGGCGGCTATTTTCGCCTCCTGCCCTATTGGTGGTCGGCGTTCCAGCTTCGTCGCGTGGCGCAGCGGGAGGAAGGTCCCTGCATGTTCTATTTCCACCCCTGGGAGATCGACCCCCGGCAGCCCCGCATCCCGGGCGCTTCGCTCAAGACCCGCATCCGGCATTACACCAATCTCGGCGTCATGCAGCCGCGCCTGAAGAAAATCCTTGGCGCCTTTTCCTGGTCGCGCGTCGATGCGGTCTATCCGGTGTCGCCATGAACGTGCTGTTCCTCTCCCATCGGCTCCCCTATCCGCCCAACAAGGGCGACAAGATCCGCAGCCACGCCCTGTTCACCCATCTTGCCGCCGCGCACCGGGTTCATCTCGGCTGCTTCGTCGACGATGAAGGGGATTGGCGCTATGCCGACGCGGTGCGCGAGATGGCGGGCGGCGATTGCCGGATGATCCCCCTTTCCCGCCGCGACAAGCTGCTGCGCAGCGCCCGGGCGCTTGCGAATGGCGCTTCGATCACCGCGGAAGTCTATCGCAATGCCGCCATGCAGGCCTGGCTGAACAAGATTGTGCGAACGGAGGCGATCGACTGCGCGGTGGTATTTTCCTCGGCGATGGCACCCTATCTGCTGGGCGGGAAAAACCTTTCGCCGAGCCGGGTCCTGTTCGACATGGTCGATCTGGATTCTGACAAGTGGCGCCAATATTCCCGCACAACCTCCGCCGCCACCGCCTGGATTTATCGCCGGGAGGCGCGAAAGCTGTTGGCGCTGGAACGAAAGGCGGCGGCGGAATTCGCCCTCACCTATCTCGTATCCGAGCATGAAGCCCAATGCTTTGCCCAACTCGCGCCCGAGTCCGGCGCCCGGATCAAGGCCTTCTGCAATGGCGTCAACCTGGATTATTTCGCTCCCGGAGCCTATGCCTCGCCGTTTCCTGCCCAAGTGACGCCGATCGTGATGACGGGCCATATGGAGTACTGGCCCAATGTCGAAGGTGCGCTGTGGTTCGCCCGCGAGGTGTTGCCGCTGGTCAAGCGCGAGGTTCCCGATGCGCGCTTTTATGTCGTGGGGGCGAGCCCCACGCCCGCCCTGCGCAACCTCGCCATGCCAGACGTGGAGGTGACCGGCGAGGTCGAGGATGTCCGCCCCTATGTCGCGGCTGCAGCCGCGGTGGTCGCACCGCTGCGCATCGCGCGCGGCGTGCAGAATAAAGTACTGGAAGCGATGGCGATGGGCGCGCCAACCGTGGCGACCAGGGAAGCCTCCCGGGCGCTCGCGGTTTCGAATGGACGGGATCTGTGGGTGGCCAATGATGCGGCGGATTTCGCCGGCGCGGTGATCCGGGCCGCCGAGGGCATGGGACGGGCCGCCATAGCCGCCAATGCCCGCTCCTATGTCGAGCAGCATCATGACTGGCGCCGCCAGCTCCTGGCCTTCGACACCACCCTCCAGCAATTATGCGCGGGAGGTGCGGCATGACCACCGACGCGATCGCCGCTGCCGACACGGTCGGCCGTTCCGCCACCCGGACGGAAATCTGGAAAGTCCATTTGGCTGTGCTGGGCGCGCTTTTGGTGCTTCTGGCGGGGCTATTCTTCGCCGATGTCAAAGCTGCGGCCGAGGTGTGGTGGTATTATCCCGCCTATTCCCATTGCTTTCTGATTATCCCGATCGCTGCTTGGCTGATCTGGGAACGGCGCGCCACTTTGATCTCCGACACGCCCGCGGCGATGCCCTGGGTCCTGGTGGGGGCGCTGCCTTGTCTATTGCTCTGGCTGGCCGGCGCGTTCGGCTCGGTTACCGAATTCCGCCAATTCGCGATCATCGGTCTGGCGGAAATTTTCTGCGTCGCGGTGTTGGGCTGGCACATTTTCCGCAAAATCTCCTTCGCCTGCCTTTATCTTTTCTTTCTGGTTCCGACCGGCCAATATCTGATCCCGCCTTTGCAGCAGGTCACGGCCAAATTCGTCGAGGTGGGATTGGGAATGCTTTCCATCCCCTTTTTCCGCGAAGGCCTGGTGTTCGACCTCGTCAACGGCCATTACGAGATCGCCGAGGCCTGTGCAGGACTGCGTTTCCTCATCGCAACAATCGCGTTGGGGGTGCTGTTCGCCCACATGATGTATCGCAAGCCCTGGAAGATTGCGGTGTTCCTGCTGGCCTGCCTGATTGTCCCCGTCATCGGCAATGGCCTGCGCGCATTGTTCACGGTGGCGGTCGCCAACTATACCGACAACCGGGTCGCCGCCGGCATCGATCATATCCTTTACGGCTGGGCGTTTGCGGTCGCCATTCTGTTTGCCGTCATGTATGTCGGCGCGCGTTTCAAGGACGCAGAAGCGGATCGACCGCCCCCGTCCGGCCTCGACCGGCCCGCCCGTTATCCGCTGCTGGTAATATCTGCCCTGTTCGCGCTGGCGATCGTGTCGGTCGGCCCTGCGACCGCCTACTATGCCGACCGTCCCAGCGGCGCCGGCCAAGCCGCGCTGGACGATTTGGTCACTCCGCCGGGTTGGCAGGGCCGGTCCGCGGACGGCGATTGGGAGAGCGTGTTCGACCCCGCAGCGGCCCGCACGCTTGCCGCCGTACAACCTAAAAAGGGTGGGTTTGCCGCCCCGGTCGACATCGACATCCATTATTATATCCGCAAGCGCGGTGCGCCTTCCCTGATGTCGGAGCGCAATCACCCCTGGGATGTCGAAACTTGGCACATCATTGCCCGCCGTAGCACAACGGCGCGGCTGGACGGCGCGCCGAGGCCGCTTGAGGAAGCGCTGATCGCAAGCCGCGACCTGAAGCGGCTGGTATGGACGACCTACTGGGTTGACGGGCATTTCTCTATCGCCCCCCTGACCGTCCGCATGCTGGAATTCCGGGGGGCGCTCACACACGGGCATTCCGCCGCCATCGTTCTGTCCACGCCCGTCACATCCTCCGAAAACGATGCGCGCAGCCGGCTTGCCGCATTGTTGGGGGCGTTCCCCAATCTTTCGGAGTCCCTGCGCAAAGTGGGCGACGTTCCGGCCGAGACGCGCTAGGCTTCAGAGATGTGCGGTATTTCCGGCTGGTTCGACACGAAAACGGAACGGCCGCCGGAACGCGCGCTTGTCCGGGCGATGAATGACACCCTGGTGCATCGCGGACCCGATGGCGAAGGTTTTCACTTCGCACCCGGCATTGGCCTGGGCCATCGCCGGCTCGCCATCATCGATCTTTCCACCGGCGACCAGCCGATGGCGAGCGCAGACGGCACGCTCCAGATCGTGTTCAATGGCGAGATTTACAATTTCCGCGAGTTGAGAGGGGAACTCGAAAGTTTGGGGCGCAGCTTCCGCACGCGCTCCGATACCGAAGTGATCCTCGAAGCCTTCCGGCAATGGGGCGAGGCCGCGCTGTCCCGGCTCTCGGGCCAGTTCGCCTTCGCGCTGTGGGATGCGACCGCGCAATGTCTCACTCTGGCGCGCGACCGGCTGGGCGAGAAGCCGCTCTATTATTCCCTGCTGGACGATGGCGGCCTGGTCTTCGGTTCCGAGCTGAAGGCGCTGCTGGTGCATCCGCGGGTCCGGCGCGTGCTCGATCCCAGAAGCGTGGAGGATTTCTTCGCGCTCGGCTATGTTGCCGAACCGCGCTCCATTTATGCCGATATACACAAGGTTCCGGCAGGCAGCATGATCGCGTTCCGTCGGGGCGCGGCGCCGCGGGAAATGCGCTATTGGTCGCCGACCCCCCAGTCCTCGCGCGGAGACACGGACGAACGGGCCGGAGAACTGCTCCACCGGCTGGGCGCGAGTGTGAAGGCGCAGATGGTATCGGACGTTCCGATCGGCGCATTCCTGTCGGGCGGGGTGGATTCCAGCGGAACCACGGCGCTGATGGCACAAGCCAGCGACACACCGATCCGCTGCTTTACCATCGGCTTTGCGGAGAAGGCATTCGACGAAACGGACTATGCGAGCCGCGTGGCCCAGCGTTACGGCGCCCGGCACCGGGTCAAGACGGTCAGCATCGACGATATGGAGGCGGTGCGCCGCCTGCCGGCGGTCTTCGACGAGCCGTTCGGCGATTCCTCTGCCCTGCCCGCCCTGCAACTTGCCCACCTTGCCCGCGAGGAGGTGACTGTCGCGCTGTCGGGCGACGCGGGCGACGAGTTGTTCGCGGGCTATCGGCGTTACCGTTTTCATACGAGCGAAGAAAGCCTGCGCGGCCTGCTGCCTCAGTCCCTGCGCGGGCCGCTGTTCGGCCTGCTCGCCGCGCTCTATCCGCAGATGGACTGGGCGCCACGACCCCTGCGCGCCCGCCACACGTTCCGCGAACTGAGCCTGGACACGGCGCACGGCTTCTTCTCCAACCTCTCGGTGGCCGACGACGCCCAGCGCACTGCGTTGTTCTCGGCGCAACTGAAAAGGGAGCTTCAGGGCTATAACGCTGCCGACACGATCGCCTATTGGTTCGA
>DATATP010000088.1:0-11855 GCA_036268715.1 Rhizomicrobium sp.
CGCGCCTTGGGCCAGGCATTGGCGGTGTCGAGAAAAGCAAGGTCCACCAACTCGCGCATCGCACGCCGCGCCGCCGCCGCATTGCGTGCCGCCACCGCTTTATAAACCTTGACATGGTCAGGGACCGGATCGCGGCGCAAAGGCTGAAGACGCTGCTTGAAAACCGTGGTCCAGGCGACTGCCGCGCCGATGCCGCTGGTGAGCGATCCGAGAAACGGATTGCCGGACGCCGCCAGCAGCGCGGCATGGAATTGCTGGTCGGCAAGCCGGCCCTCGGGCGTGCGCAATGTGTGGCGCGCCATTTCCGCCAGCGCCGCCGCCATTTCCTTCAGATGGCCCGGGTTGCGCCGGGTCGCGGCCAAGGCGGCGACTTCCGGCTCCACCACGTTGCGCAGTTCGAACAGGGCGGCGAGCTGGGCGTTGCTGGGTTCGCCTTCGAAAATCCAGGACAGGACATCGGGATCGAGCAGATGCCAGCGCGTCATCTCGCTCACCCGCGTTCCCAGCTTGGGCTTGGAGCCCACCAGCCCTTTGGCGATCAGAATGCGGACCGCCTCGCGATAGGCCGAGCGCGAGACGTTGCGCTGGCCGCTGGCCGCGATCTCGCCTTCCAGCACCGCGCCGGGTTTGAACCGGCCGGACACAATCTTGACCCCCAGGTCGTGGGCAATTCTGCCGGGGATACGTAAGCGCGAACTAGCCATCCCGCTGTTTTACCGGGGGGCGGCGGCGGAACACAAATGAATACACTTATGGATATAGTCAGGCTCCGAGCGTCCGCAGGCTTTCGGGGTCGGACAGAAGCGCCCGCCAGTCTTCCAGGCTGAAGCTTTCCGTGTCCCGGCGGCGGGCGGAATCGAGTAGCAACGCCAATTGGCTACGGTCGGCAAGCAGCAGGGCCGGCGCATCGGACAGTAGCGCCAGATGGAGCTTGCGCACCTCCCCGTCCTCCAACACCAGCGCGCGGGGATCGCGGGCCTCCCCTGCCGGGCCCGCAGCCAAGGCATGGGCGCGCGACAGAACAGGAATGTCGCGCGTCTCGCTTGCCGCCAGGAACAGCCGAGCCGCCCGCAACCTTTCGCCCAATTTAAGGCTGGACGTGAGGGCGACCAGGGGGATCGACAGCAAAAGACCCGCAAGCAGCGGCACGAACCAGACAAAGCTGCGGCCGCCATAACGCAGGAGAACCACGGCCACTGCCGCGCCGATCAGGGTATGGGCGAGAAAATTGCGCACCACGAAACCGAGCGGCAGAGCCCGATCCTGGCGCTGCTGCGTTCCCCAACCGGTGGAGCGCCCGATGAGGATGTTGAACACGAACCAGCTGTGCTGAAGCATCATGATCGGCGCCAGCAAGGTCGAGAAAACGCTCTCCCCGATCACCCCGGCCAACAGGGCAAGAAATCCGCCATGATCGCGGACCGCCCCGCGCTCGCGCAGCAGCAATACGGCCGCCAGCAACTTGGGGCCATAAAGGATCACCGCCGCCGCCAGCACCAGCGGCACAAGTTCGACCGTGTGCGATACCGACAGGCTTAGGGATGGCTGCAAGCCGCCAATATAGGTGCCCGTATAGCTGGCCGGAGGGTGGGGTCTGCGGCTCATCATATCGACGGCCGAGACAATCAGAAGCAGCAGCCAGAGAGGCGAGGAAACATAGCTCATGATCCCCATCACCAGATGCAGCCGGCTGGGCATCTTCAAGCCCTGTGCGAACACGATGCGCAGATGTTGGAGATTGCCCTGGCACCAACGGCGGTCGCGCTTGAGATAGTCGCTTATAGTGGGTGGCGGCTCCTCGAAGGAACCGCCAAGCTCGTCCGCCATCCACACCTCCCAGCCCGCGCGCCGCAGGAAGGCCGCTTCCACGAAGTCGTGACTCATGATCTCGCCGCCGAAGGGCGCCTTGCCGGGCAAGCGCGGCAGACCGCAATGGCGCATGAAAGCATGTACTCGGATGATCGCGTTATGCCCCCAGTAATTGCCGTCCGGCCCTTGCAGGAATGCGAGACCCGCATTCCATATCGGACCATAGACGCTGGCGGAAAATTGCAGAATGCGCGCGAACAGCGAAGATCGGCCCACCAGCAGTGCCGGCACCTGGATCAGGGCGGCGCGCGGATTTGCGTCCATCATCGCCACCAGCCGCATCAGCGCCCCGCCAGTCATCAGACTGTCGGCGTCCAGGATCACCATGTAATCGTAAAGCTGGCCCCAATTCTCGCAAAAGTCCTGAATGTTACCGCTCTTGCGGCCGATGTTCCGGGAACGATGGCGATAGTAGATATTCTCACCAAATTCCTGCCGCAGGCGCTGCCACTGCAGTTCCTCCGCCACCCAGTGAGCGGGATCGGTGCTGTCGGACAGGATGTAGAAATCGAAACCGGGCGTGTTACTGACGCTCTCATAGATCGCCTGCACCCCGGCGAATACACCCGCCACGTCCTCGTTATAGACCGGCATGATGATGGCCGTGCGCGACCTCGAAAGGCCGGGCGAAAGGCCGGGCTTCAGGGACAGAAGGGGCCTGGCGGTCAGTTTGGCGAAAGCGCCGAAACAGGCCAGCCAGAAGGATGAAGCAATCCACGCGAATAAGAGGGTAAACAGGAAGAGAATGAGAACTTCGGAACCGCGCAGCCCGTCGATCCGCAGCACCGACCAGAGCTGGATGCTCGCCAAAGCGGCAGACCCGAGCACCAGAAACAGATAAAGCCACCGCCGGGTAGCGATGTCAGGCACGACGGGGCCGCTTCACCGCCGCTGCCGCTAACAGCACGCGCAAACCCCCTGACAACATCATCCCACTGCGAGCGAGCAGGCAACCAGGCGTGACAGCCCGGATTTCCTGCACCGGCATGGCGGCGGGGCGGGCCCGGGGAACGCCCGACAAGATGTCGCGGGCGGGAAACTCGAACGCATGCGCTTCACAATCCATTGGGTCAAATCCAGTTGAGCTTTTCTAATGATTCAACGAAACAATGCGGCAAATTCGCGGATCGTTCCGTGGCTTTTCGGCGGCGGCGCCCTATCTTTTCCATGTTCGGCAGTTCTAGTGCCCCCCAGTCGGATGAAAGCCCAATAAATGTTTACAATCGACCGCCGCCTGCTGCTTGCGGGACTGTCGAGCGCAATATTGCCGCAACGCGCGTCCTTTGCCGCGAACGGGCCTTCTCCCAGTTTGGGAGAGGCGCGGCCTTTTTCCCTCGATTTGCTGACAGCGCGTGCCAAAAAACTGGCCACCAAGCCTTATATCGCGCCGCAGCCCCGCGCCGCCTCGATGCTGAAGGGGATCAATTTCGACGCGATGTGGAAGATCAAATTCCGCCTCGACCGGGCGCTGTATCACGGCACCGGCGCGGCTTATCCCATCGCCTTCTTCCATCTCAGCAAACTGGTGTGGGAAGGGGTGCGAATCTATGCCCTCGAACGCGGCAAGGCGCGCGAGATTCTCTACAGCCCGGATTATTTCGATTATAGCGGAAGCGGAATCGATCTCAAAATTCTGGGCGATCTGCGCTTCGCCGGCTTTAGAGTGATGGACGGCCAGGACAAGCAGACCGATTGGCTGGCATTCCAGGGAGCCAGTTATTTCCGCAGCGCCGGCGCCGACGGTCAATACGGCGCCTCCGCACGCGGCATCGCGCTTAACACCGCCCTCGCAACCGGCGAGGAATTTCCCCGCTTCACCGAGTTCTGGCTGGAGGAACATGGCCCGGTGGTAACTATCTACGCGCTGCTCGAAGGTCCCAGCATAACCGGCGCCTACAAATTCGACGCCGTGAAGAACGAGACAAAGGACAATCCTGGCGTGGTAACGAACGTCGCATGCCACTTGTTCTTCCGCGCCGCCATCACCCGGTTGGGGGTGGCCCCGCTGACTAGCATGTATTGGTATGGGGAGAATGAGCGGCGCAAGGCGGTGGACTGGCGGCCGGAAATTCACGACAGCGACGGCTTATCGTTATGGACCGGCAAGGGCGAGAGGGTATGGCGGCCACTGGTCAATCCGCCGACGACTCAGACCAATTCTTTCGTGGACAACAATCCCAAGGGATTCGGGCTGATGCAGCGCGATCGCGATTTCGACGATTACCAGGATGATGGCGCCTTCTACAACAAACGGCCCGGCATCTGGGTCGAGCCTAAAGGCAATTGGGGCGCCGGTGCGGTGCAGCTGGTGGAGATTCCCACGGACGACGAAATTCACGACAATGTCGTGGCCTATTGGCGGCCGGACGGCAACATCGCCCCCGGCGACACCCGCAGTTTCGAATACCGGCTTTACTGGCAGGATTTCGATCCCGCCTTTCCCAAGACTCTCGGCCATGTGGTAGCGACGCGGCAGGGGCGCGGAGGTCAGGCTGGCTCCAATATCGGCAATGCACCCAAACGCAAATTCGTCATCGATTTCACCGGCGGGCCGCTTGCCCAACTCGAGCAGCGTTACGACCTCAAGCCCGATCTGTGGGTGTCACATGGCAGTTTCGACAATCCTTATGTCGTCAAGGTGGTCGGCACCAACCGCTGGCGCGCGGTGTTCGATCTCAATTACCAAGGCAAGGGTCCCATCGACATGCGCTGCGCGCTACGGATGCCCGACGGCAAGCTGCTGACCGAAACCTGGGTATACCAGTTCTTTCCGTGAGGAACGTCTGCGGAAGGCGGGCGGCCGCGCGCCGGCTCAATGCCCCGGCAGCATGTTGGTGAGGGTGGAAAAAGACAGCGAGTTCTGATCCACCCCCGGCGGAATCAGATCGCCCGTGGACCAGGAGAAAAACAGCAGCACGATATGGTTGGTGTTGTGTGAGAAGCCGTAGCGTGGATCGGTGGTGGAGATCAGCTTGCCGGTCTTGGCGTCATAACCGGTGGCGACGAACTTGGCGACGCCCTTCTGCTCTGCGGTCTTGAACAGGGCGATCTCCGGCACCTGGATGGAATTGCCGATGGGATAGAAAGGGAATTGCAAGGCCGGGATACCGATCAGCATCGATTTCGTGTCGGTCGACAGCGCGCCGGCGGATACCATCACCACCGCCTGGGCCTGGTTGCGGTCATCGACCAGCTCCAGTCCATTCTTCAGCATCTGGGTGCGGATCGCCGCCTCCGCATAGCCGTCGTCATAGCCCTGGAAATAGCGGTTATCGATAAAGACCTTGGTGCCGGGCGGAATGCCCACGGAAAGCTGGGCCGCGGCACGGTCGGCGGCTGTGGAGATCAGAAGTTGCTCGGTCGCGGTACGGGGAGGCGCGGTATCGCGGGCCGTGGTGCAGCCGGCAACAAGAAAAGCGCATAGAAGCGCGAGGGGGATAGAAACGCGCATTTTGGAAGACATGGCGGACGATTCCTCTGGCCCGCCCGCGGCGATCCTATGAATCGATCATGCAATTGCAAATGAAAATTACCGCCCTAAAGACAGCCGAGCCCCGACGGATGACCGGCGGGGCTCGCTTTGCTTTTGTCCCGCATCAGGCGGGACGTTCTATGGGATCGCTCCCATCATTTTTGTTTCGATTGTTGCGGCGGCCCGGGGCTTCAATCCGAACCGTGGCTCCGCATCTAGGCGGAGCCTACCGACTGGTCCGGTGGAGTGTCTTCCATGCGGAATCTCCCTGCTCGGTTGTTTCCAACCGCGATCCGGGCAATTGCTTTCGCGCGACATTCCGGCGTCTTCGGTCCGGTCTCCACCGGACCTTTGCGATGGCGCGATCTATGATCGCGCCCGGCACTTTCCAGAAGTAACAGCGGCTTGGCAATCACGCCGTTTGGCGGCACTCTCAATGCTAATCCCGATCATCAACGACCGTCAATATGGAACCACCATTCCGGTTACGCAAAATCTTGTCGATTCCCCCGGAACCGTTAACGATCGAGCCATTTCCCCTTGGGGCCCTGGCGCGGAATGCCCATCTCGACCGACAGCCTTATCAGATCGGCTGTGCGCGCCACGCCGAGCTTGGATTTGATCATCGTCGCGGTGTTGGCGACGGTCTTGTAACCCAGCCCCAATGTGGCGGCGATCTCCGTGAAGCTGCGGCCTTCACCCAACAGGCGCAATATTTCCAGATCGCGATCGGTCAATTGCTGCCGCTGATCGCCGGACAGAGTAGCCAAGTGCTGGGCGATTTCGTTCTCGACATAGGTGAGACCTGCCGCCACCCGCTGTAGCGCCAGGCGCAGTTCGTCCGGCGAAGCGTTCTTGCTGACATAACCCTTGGCGCCGATCTTGAGCGCCCGGGCGGCATAGGCCGATTCGCCATGCATGGAGAACACCAGGACGCGCGCCGCGGGATCCTTTTCCAGCAATTGTCGCAGCAACTCCAGGCCGCTGACTCCCGGAAGGTTAAGATCGAGCACGATCAGCCCAGGCCGTTCGGCAGCGGCCAGCGCCAGCGCCGTCCTGCCATTATCGGCTTCCAGCACGATATCGTTGCGGCCTTCGCAAAGCTGCTTGAGGCCGGTGCGGATCATGGCATGGTCGTCGATGATGAGTATTTTCATGCCACCGCCGCTTCCACGGCTTCGGCTTGGCGCGGAATGAGGGCCGCGACGCGCGCCCCGCCGCCATTGCGATTGGCCAGGCTCAGCGTCCCGCCCAGCGCCGCAAGCCTTTCGCGCATGCCTTTTAGTCCCATGCCCTCATCGTCCGCCGGCTTGAGACCGACACCATCGTCTTCCACTGTCACCCGGATCGCCGCAGAGCCGGCCGCGATGACAATCCACACCCGCCGGGCGCCGCCATGACGCGCGGCGTTGGTGAGGCTTTCCTGCACCAGGCGGTAGATCGCGGCATCGGCTTCGACGCCGAAGCCATGGCGGGCCGCCTCGATATCGAGATGAATTGCGATGCCGTCGTGCCGACGTTGCCAAAAGATGGCAAGATTTGCGACTGCTTGCGCCAATCCGACATCGGTGAGCCCCGAGGGCCGCAACTGTTTGAGCATCGAACGCACATGGCTCTGGATGTGGCTCACCGCCTCGCCGACGGCGCGCGCCCGTTCCGCGATCGCGCCGTGCCGCATCTCACGCGCCATATCGGCGATGCTTTCGGCATCCACCCGCATGGCGAACAAAAACGGGCCCATCTCGTCATGCAGGTCGCGGGCGAGATCGGCGCGCTCCTCTTCCTGGATGGCGGACATTTGGTGTACCAGGCGACGATTGGCTTGCTCCAGGCCGCCCAGCCGCTCGGCCATGCGATTGAAGGCTTGCGCCAGATAGGAAATCTCCCGCGGCCCCTGCGGCGGCACCCTTGCCGCATAATCTCCGCCTCCCACAGCATCAAACCCCGCGCTCAACCTCTTCAGAGGCGTCTCGGCGCGGGCCATCGCCAGATGCAGCAAACCCAGCACCAGCAAGCTGAAACCCGATAGAATCAGGGCTCCATCGCGGAACTGCACCCAGGCTTCGCTGATCTCGTTATGGGGATCGGTCGAGACGATCAGCATCCGGCCCGCCAGCCGCGGCGAATAGTCGAACCGCTGCTCGGGCGGGATCTCCAGCAGCTTGGTGAACCAGGCCGGCACATGCTCCGGCGGCGCGAGGTGGGAGACAGCAAGACGCCGCCCATGCTCCGTCAGCATCACCCGCACATGGCGGTTGCCGTCGAAACTGTCCACCAGCCGCGCGAGATAGGCATCCTTGCCGGTGTCGGGCAGTGACAGCAGCGCATTGTCCACAAAGCGGTCGCCCGCCTCCAGCGCCATGCGCATCTCATTCTCCACCGAACGGCGGGCGTGCCAGCAGGCGATGACGGCGAGGCTGGAAAGTCCCAGCACCAGCGCCAGGATGACCGAAAGGAAAAACTGCCCGCGCAACGACATCAAAAGCCACTCTTCGACTGCGGCATCATAGCCGCAGGGGCCTGGATTTTCCTACTTCGGGAAAAATTCCCGGCAAAGCCGGGAAAGCGGGAAATTGTGCGCTCCCCGCCAACCCTCTAAGCCGCTACCAACGATAACAGGGAAGAATATCATGCTTTCGCGCACCGCCTTGCTTGCTGCCGCCGCCACGGTCTTCGCCATGCCGGCTTTGGCACAAAGGACCGAACGGGTGGTGGTTTATGGAACCTTGTCCGATTCCGACATCGGGCTCGCTCCGGACAAAGTGCCCGGCGAGATGCAGAGTCTGTCCTCCGGCGACATAACCGCTGCACAAGGCCCGACCGTGCTGGATTCGCTGGGCGCCCGCACTGCCGGAGTGGGGCTTTCCGATTCCCAAGGCAACAGCATGTTTGAGGATCTGCGCTATCACGGCTTCGAAGCTTCCCCCTTACAGGGTGTTTCGCAGGGCGTGGCCGTTTACCAGAACGGCGTGCGCCTCAACGAAGCGTTCGGCGACACGGTGAACTGGGATGCGATCCCCGAAACTGCCATCGCCCGCATGGATGTGTGGAGCAACAATCCGGTGTTTGGACTCAATGCCCTGGGCGGCGCCGTCAATGTGGTGATGAAAAACGGCTTTACCTGGCAGGGCGAGGAAGCCTCTGTTCAGGGCGGCTCCTATGGCCATGGCATGGCGACCTTGCAATATGGCATGGCGGATGGCGATTTCAGCTTCTATGCCGCCGCCGAAGGGGTTACCGACGGAGGCTGGCGGCTGGAGTCCAGTTCCAATGTCGGCCGGCTTTATGCGGACGCGGGCTGGCGTTTTGGCGACAGCGAGATTCACGTGGTGGCCTCCGGATCGCAATCCGGACTCGGCGTTGTCGGTCCCACCCCGGTCGAACTGGTCGCGCAGGATTCCGCGGCGGTCTACACCTATCCCCAAACCACCCAGAACCGCGTTGGCAGCCTGGCGCTGAACGGCAAGAGCAAGCTTTCCGACAATTGGCAACTCGAAGCGAGCGCCTATGTGCGCAGCATGCGCCAGCGTCATGTCGACGGCAACGACGGCGACTTCGAAGGCTGTTCGTCCAAATCATCCTATGGCGGCGATCTATGTCTGGAAGACGACGGTTTCCCGGTACCGCCCGGCGGCAAAACCACGGCGTTCCGCAATCAGTTCGTCATCATGAGCCAGTCGGGCGCCACTTCTCCGTTCGACAACGACATTGTCTATGGCACCGATGACCGGACCTTCACCGATGCGACGACCCAGGGCGCGACCCTGCAACTGACCGGCAACCCGCCCCTGTTCGGTTTTCCCAATTATTTCACGGCCGGCGGCAGCATCGACCGCAGCAACATCGCCTTCCAATCCAACAGCACCTTGGGCCGCATCTATCCCAACCTGGATGTGGCGGTGGACCCGGACGAGCCGGGCGCGGGCAACATCATTCACACCCTCGGCAATCTGGGCTATGCGCCCAGCAATCTGGCAGGCACCACCGACTATTACAGCCTTTATGCGGTGGATGCGCTGGACCTGACCGACGCGTTGACCGTCACCGCGGGCTTCCGTCTCAATGCCGCCGACATTTCAACCCGCGACCGCAGCGGCGCCTCGGCTGAACTGACCGGCAGTCACGGATTTACCCATTTCAATCCCCTCGCCGGCCTTGCCTGGAAAATCGCCGACGGCCTCTCTTTCTTCGGCGGTTATTCCGAAGCCAACCGCGCGCCTACGCCGCTGGAGTTGGATTGCGCCAGCCCGAGCCAGCCTTGCCTTCTGGAAGGCTCGCTGGTGGCCGATCCGGCGCTGAAGCAGGTGGTGGCGCATACCGGCGAAGTTGGCCTGCGTGGCGAGATGGACGCTGCGAGCGGCAAGCTCTCCTGGAACGCCAGCGTCTTTCGCACCGACAGCGACAACGACATCGTCGCCCTGGCCAGCGTGATCCAGGGGCGCGGCTATTTCGCCAATGTGCCGCTGACACGCCGCCAGGGTGTTGACCTCAGCGCCCAGTTCCAGGCGGAAGGCTGGTCCACCTATGCAAGCTATTCCTATCTCGATGCCACCTATCAATTTACCGGCACCCTCGCCTCCCCCAACAATCCCCAAGCCGACGACGACGGCAATGTGACGGTGATGGCGGGCAATCACATCCCCGTAAATCCCGCCAACCAGTTCCGGGTCGGCGGCGACGGCGAGATCTTGCCCCGCCTGACCATCGGCGGCGATCTGATATTCACCGGAAGCCAATATTATGACGGCGACCAAGCCAACCAGAACCCCAAGCTGCCGTCCTATGTGGTCGTCAATATCCGTGCGTCCTACGCGTTCAGCGACCAATGGCAGTTCTTCGGCCTGGTCAACAATCTGTTCAACCGGCATGCGGCCAGTTACGGGACCTATTTCGAGACCGACGACACCGCTGGCCTGCTGGCGCACGACCTTACCGACCCCCGCAGCGTCACGCTGATCCAGCCGATCTCGTTCGAGGCGGGAATCAAGTTGAAGCTCTGAACGATCCGGCGGAGGGCGCGGGTCGTTGAATTCCGTGCCCTTCCGCAAAAAGCCGGTTTTTACTTTTGCGGGACGCGCTTTATATGTCCCGCCATGCTGCGCCTTTCCAACCTCAAGTTGCCGCTCGATCATTTGCCGGCGGCGCTGAAGACGGCGATTCTCAAGCGGTTGCGGATTCCGGCCGAGTCGCTGAGCGACTTTAGGGTCGTGCGCCGCGGCCATGACGCGCGCAACAAGGCGGCGATCGCGTATATCTATACCCTGGATCTGGCTCTCAAGGACGAAGCGGCGGTGCTACGCCGCTTGGCGCGCGACGCCTATCTGCGGCCGGCGCCCGACACGGAGTATAAATTCGTCGCCCGGGCCCCGGATCGTTTCAAGCGCCCCCTGGTGATCGGCGCCGGGCCCTGCGGGTTGTTCGCGGCCCTCGTGTTGGCGCAGATGGGCTTTCGTCCTCTTATCCTGGAGCGCGGCAAGGTGGTGCGGGAACGCACCGAGGACACCTGGGGACTTTGGCGACGCGGCGTGCTCGATCCGCACTCGAATGTCCAGTTCGGTGAAGGCGGCGCCGGCACGTTTTCCGACGGCAAGCTCTATAGCCAGGTCAAGGACCCGCGCCATCTGGGCCGCAAAGTGCTGACCGAATTCGTCAAGGCGGGCGCACCGGAGGAGATCCTGATCGAGGCCCATCCCCATATCGGCACATTCCGGCTGGTGACGATGGTGGAAGCGATGCGCAGGACCATCGAAAAGCTCGACGGGGAATATCGCTTCCAGAGCCAGGTCGGCGATCTGTTGCTGGAGGACCGGCGTCTCTGCGGCGTGAGGCTGGCAAGCGGCGAAGAGATCGGCGCCGACCATGCCGTGCTGGCGTTGGGCCACAGCGCGCGGGACACGTTCCGCATGCTTTACGATCGCGGCGTCGCCATCGAGGCCAAGCCTTTTTCGCTGGGTTTTCGCATCGAGCATCCGCAAGGCCTGATCGACCGGGCCCGCTTCGGGCGCAGTATCAAGGCGCTCGGTGCGGCAGATTACCAGCTGGTGCACCACGCCTCCAACGGCCGCAGCGTCTACAGCTTTTGCATGTGCCCCGGCGGCACGGTGGTTGCGGCTACCTCCGAGGAAGGCCGGGTGGTTACCAACGGCATGAGCCAATATTCCCGCAACGAACGCAATGCGAATGCAGGCATCGTGGTCGGCGTCACACCCGATGCGGATTACTCAGGCCATCCCTTGGCAGGCATCGCACTGCAGCGACATTGGGAAAGCAATGCCTTTGTCACGGGCGGCGGCGCTTACGCCGCGCCGGCGCAGCGTGTGGGAGATTTTCTCGCCGGCCGCGCTTCAACCGCCCTGGGCGCGGTCGTGCCGTCCTATCGGCCAGGCGTCACGCCGACTGATCTGTCTGCCTGCTTGCCCGACTACGCCATTGCCGCGATCCGCGAGGCGCTGCCGGTCTTCGGCCGCCGGATCAAGGGTTTCGACATGGACGATGCGGTGTTGACGGGCGTGGA
>DATATP010000089.1:0-3204 GCA_036268715.1 Rhizomicrobium sp.
CGCGGTCGCCCCTGGCTGTGCCGCAAGGGCCGAACCAGTGCTGGGCGCTGGACTTCGTCTCGGACGCGCTGACGTGCGGCCGACGCTTCCGCATCCTGGCGATTGTCGACCAGTTCAGCCGGGAATCCCTGGGCCTGGTCGCCGATACGTCATTGTCGGGCGCGCGGGTGGCGCGCGAGTTGGACGCCGTGATCGCGGCCCGCGGCCGGCCGCATTGTATTGTCAGCGATAACGGCACCGAGTTGACCTCGATGGCCATCCTGCGCTGGTCACAGGAGCGCGCTGTCGCTTGGCACTACATCGCTCCCGGCAAGCCGCAGCAGAATGCGTTCAGCGAAAGCTTCAACGGCCGGCTGCGCGATGAATGCCTCAACGAAACGCTGTTCACCTCCCTGCGCCACGCAAAGACGGTTCTCAGCGCCTGGCGGCACGACTACAATACGGTCCGGCCACATTCAAAACTTGACGGCAGAACACCCACCGAATTCGCCGGGCAACATGGTTTGGCGAATGCCCCAAGCCATGTTGCCATCACTTCAACCATCAAGCATGAAAGAGCAGGACTCTACGCCTGACCGGATACAAATTCGGGAGCACGTCACGCTAAGCGTCTCAAAAATATGTCGGGCGCCTCCTCGATGCTCAGGTCAAGGAGCCTAGCAAATACCTAAACCTCCGTACCCTCGGCGAGAGCGAGCGCATCCTCTACATCGACGCCCAGATATCGAACGGTGCTTTCAATCTTGGTGTGACCCAGCAGAATCTGAACGGCGCGCAGGTTGCCAGTCTGCTTATAAATGATGGACGCTTTAGTTCGGCGCAGCGAGTGGGTGCCATAGTCCTGCCTAAGCAATCCGATTCCGGTTACCCATTCATCAACAAGTCGAGCATATTGCCGGGTGCTGACATGATCGGCGTGATCGACCCGGCTCGGAAAGACAAAGTCGTTGAGCGTGCCTCCGCGACATTCAAGCCAAGCCAGGATGCTGGTTCGGGCGGACTCCAGGAGCTCGAATTGAACCGGCCGACCGGTCTTCTGCTGGATGACGATTGCTCGGGAACGAACCCGACCACCACTGACAAGGTCGCCGATCTTGAGTTTGACGATGTCGCAACCGCGCAACTTGCTGTCGATCGCAAGATCGAACATCGCGCGGTCGCGTAGCCGGCGCTCGTTGTTCAGCCAAAACCTAATGGCCCAGACTTGCTGGAGTTTTAACGCCCGTTTGGCGCCAACCTTCCGGCCCGCATTCCATGGAGGCCGATCTTTGACGCACGGATCAAACATTGAATGTCCCATTTCACTCTCTCTCCTCCGGCCTTCACCGGCCGGTGAAGAAGACGATGGGCTAAGCTTGCCTTGGAAAGTCGGGCCGATACCGGAACGACCGGTTTGAGACGCGCGACTATGAAAAGCAGCCGTTCACTCTGTGGGGCTTAGGTCCGGCGTGGGCGGACAATATGCCGATCTCGCCGCGGCAGGATAGGTGCGGCTGAGTGCTGTCATGGTGACAGTAGAACCGCAAGCCGGCGCTTTCCCTGGTGAGTCGGGCTCTCGCCACCATATAAAGGGGCATGGCAAGTTTCAGCATCGTGCACGCAACGACGTATTTATACCGGCGCCCGGTGCAATTGGGCGCGCACCGGTTGCAACTTCGCCCTCGGGAAAACCGGGAAATTCGGATTGTGGCCATGGATGTGGTGATGACGCCGCCGGGTACGATGACCTGGGCGAATGATGTGTTCGGCAACGCCATTGCCACTGCGACCTTTTCTGCACCCACCGACCAACTATTGATTGAAAGCCGGGTCACGCTTGAGCATAACGCGGTGGCTTATCCGCAATTCGACATTGCCGGTAGCGCCGCCTCTTTTCCCTTTGCTTACGCGCTGGACGAGGTCTCCGACCTGGGGGCACTGCTGATCCCGCAATTTGTCGATCCGTCCAACCGCCTGCCACTTTGGGCGCAAGGGTTTATCCGAAGTTCGCCAACCAATACGTTGGCGCTGCTAAAAGATATCAACGACGCAATCCTCGGCTGGGTTGAATATGAGGCGCGCGATGACGAAGGCACACAAGCGCCGCTTGTTACACTCGACCGCCGTCGCGGGTCGTGCCGCGACATTGCGGTGCTGATGATCGAGGCGGTACGGTGGTTGGGGTTCGGCGTGCGGATCGTTTCCGGCTATCTGATCAACCGCAATACGGGCATGGTGGGGGCAATCGGCACCGGGTCAACCCATGCATGGGTAGAGATTTTCTTGCCCGGTGCGGGCTGGATCACCTTCGATCCGACGAACCGGACGGTGGGAGATTTTAGCGTTATCCCAATCGCAGTAGCACGCGACATCAAGCAGGCCGTTCCGATCTCCGGCAGCTATGTCGGGGCCGCTGATGATTTTCTGAGCATGACAGTCGAGGTGTCGGTTTATTGACCGACCAATGAGCGGACATTCGTTGACAATGGCCCTGGGTTCGAATTCCGCTGCCAACCCCCGGCTAATGGGAAAACCACAAGCGGCGTAAAACACGGCTTGGCGGGGGATTATAGTCTTGGTGCCACTCCCGGCTGAGTTTTATGACCGCCAAGCTTGCGTTATAGATATGTTATTGCAACAAAGAAGGGCCGAAAATAACGAGGGTTTCTCCGCCACGCGCGATCAAGATACCCATCTCTGGAGGCCGTTCAACCTCAAATGGACGATGCAGGTAAAGAGTCTGGGATGGCGACGAAGCGGCATGGCATTGAGCATGCGTGGCGCGATTTGCGCGCGCTCGTGGCGACGGTTGCGGCATGGCTCGAGCGGGTCGATCCTGGCACACATCGCCGCATCAAAGGACTGCGGCTGGTCACGGCCTATGGCATTGCCGCGATGTTGGGAACGCTTCCCGCGATTACCCATAACCTGCCGAGCAACTCTTCTTTAAGCGCCCTGGCTGGAGGGTTCGCGCTCTGGGCGAGCGTTTCCGAAGCGCAAACGACACGGGCAGCCTCATCGCGCGACCTGGCCCTGCTTTGTGTCGGCGCGGTATTGGGTGCGGCCAGCATGATCATTTTCACCCCCATGCTGAGCGGTGCGGGCCGCCCGGGCCCCGAGGTGACCCTGGTGGCTGGAGCCTTCCTGGCCGGCTATTTACGGCGTTACGGCATATTGGGCACCGGCCTTGGCTCGCAAATTTTCATCGGGCAATTGCTCGCCTTT
>DATATP010000090.1:0-21758 GCA_036268715.1 Rhizomicrobium sp.
GACATCGTCAATGTCCATTTGCCAGATTCCGCCCGCGCCTTCGCGGCCGTGCGCGGGAAAAAACCGCCTGCTGTGATGACCCTGCATTTGCGCTACCGCGCCGATGAGATGAAAGGCATGGACGGGCTTGTCTGTGTCGCCAAATGGCAGGCAGCGGAATCCGCCGACTGGCGCGGACCCAAGCTCGTCGCGCTCAACTGGCCTCCTGCCGAACAGCCGTCGGACCCGGTGAAAGTGGCCGCGGCCCGCGCCGAGATCGGTGGCGATGCGGACACTTTCGTGATCGGCTCCATCGCGCGGCTCAACCGCATCAAGCGCGTCGACCTGCTGATCGACGCCTTCCGGCGCGCCGTCCTGCCCAATGCCCGGCTCGCCTTGATCGGCGACGGCAAAGACCGCGAAAAATTGATGGCACAAGCCCGCGGCGATCCTTCCATCCGTTTCCTGGGTCAGCGCAGCGACGTCCAGAACTGGCACCGGGCACTCGACCTGTTTGTTCTGTCGTCTGACTGGGAGGGCCTGCCGCTTGGCGTACTGGAGGCGATGCGGGCCGGAACGCCTATTCTCGCCACCGCCTCCCAGGGCACGGCGGAGGTGCTGGAAGGAAGCGACGCCGTCCTGGTGCCTTGCGGTGATCCAGGAGCGATGGCCGCCGCCCTCGCCGATCTCGACGCAAAATTCCGGCGGGGTGTCCTGACCCGCAAATCCTATGATCTTTCGCGCTATGACGCCGCGCATTCGACCGCGGCGGTGGAGCAATTCTACCGCGAGGTCATCGCGCGGCGCTTGGCCGACCGTCCTCGACGCTAGGCAACCCTGCCTGCTCTGCCGCGTTCTCTTGGCGATTGATTGTCGATATTTGAGGCCGCCATGACCGCCAAAGCGATAGCCGCCCTTCTGCTGATTCTCGCCCCAGGCCCCGCCCTGGCCCAAGCCGCTCCCGCGAAGTCTTCGACCGTCACGGCGGCGATGCCCACGCCCGACGACCGCGCCCGCCAATGGCTCACCCTTGTCGATGACGGCAATTTCGTTCAGAGCTGGAACGAGGCCGCACCCGCCTTCAAGAAAGAACATAGCGCGGCCGCTTGGACGAATCAGGCCACCACCCTGCGCACACCCCTTGGCGCGGTGGTGAGCCGCGATCTCAAAAGTGTCGATTTGAGCCACAGCCAGGTGGCGCAAGTGCGCTACGACACCTCATTCGCCCATAAGAGCGGGGCGGTTGAGACAGTCACGCTGGCCTTCGGCAACGGCGCTTGGGCGATAAGCGCCTACGGCATCAAATAGCCCCGGAAAAGACATTTTCACGCGCAAACTTACGAATCGGAGCGTCGCAATTTCGCCCTGTTCCATTCAGGCGGGGTTCAGTTCCGTGCGGCGATCCTTCGCGCGGGCGTGGAGCCCGAACCAAGGGAGAGTTGCATGACCATCAACAAGCTTCTGCTGGCCGCCGCGTTTACCGTGAGCGCCGGCGCGGCGACAGCGCAGCCGGCGTGGCTGCCGCCGGGAAACGATCCGCAGGGATATTACAGCCCGTCGGATCACAATGGCTATTACGACCATAACGGCGTTTATCGCCACATCCGCGTCCCCGATTATGGCCCTCCTCCGCCGCCGCCGCCGGCCACCTATCAGGAAGGCCGCTATGAGTCAGATTGCCATCGTGGCAATGCCGCGGCCGGCACGATCTTCGGTGCGCTAGCCGGGGGGCTGATCGGCGGCGGCGTCAGTCGCGGCAATGGCGGCGCGGTGGTGGGCGGCGCGATCCTTGGCGGGCTGCTGGGCAACACGATCAGCCGAGACATCGATTGCGACGACCAGCCCTACGCCTTTCGCGTCTATGCCGACGGGCTCAACGGGCCGATCGGAACCCGCAGCGAATGGCGCCATGGGCGGTCTTATGGGTATTTCACCCCAACGCGCGAATTCCGTCGTGACGGCCGGATGTGCCGCGAATTCACCGAGACGTCCTATCGCGGCGACCGCAATTTCACCCGGACGGGAGTCGCCTGCCGCGGCGGCGGTAGCAATTGGCGCTTCGACTGATGCGCGGGACGGAAGGGCGTGGAACCTTCACTTCACTCGACCATTTTCGGGACATAGCGCATCCGAATTCTGCACAACCAAAGGATTTCCAGGAGATTACGATGTTACAGAAAAGCTCTCATGCAATTGCGGCAGCCCTTTTTGCCCTCGGCCTGGCGAGCATCCCTGCCCAGGCCGACGAATGCAGCGGCCATGATCATGTCGGCGGCAGCATTCTGGGCGGTGTGCTTGGGGGGGTCTTGGGCGGCGCGGTCAGCCATGGCAATGGCGGCGCGGTTATCGGCGGTGCGATCCTGGGGGGGCTGGCCGGCAACGCGGTTTCCCGCGACATGGATTGCGGCGACCGGCCTTATGCCGCCCGTTCCTATCATGACAGCTTTTACGGCCCGGTCGGCCGCCGCTATGAATGGAACAACGGCCCCGATCGCGGCTATGTCATCACCAACCGGGAGTACCGGCGTCGTGGCCGTCTCTGCCGGGATTTCACCCAGGTCGTCTATCGCCATGGCCGCGAGTATGACCGCCACGGAACCGCCTGCCGGCGGCGCGGCGGCGAATGGGAATTCATGTAAATTCGTGGTGCAATAATCCCCGCCCCGGAAAGAATTGGCTAACCATTCCGCCCTAAGCTTTGCCGCGATCAAAGCGTTGGCGGTTATGACGGATTCCTGGACGATCAGCGTCAGCGGACGCGTATATGGGCCCTATACCTTGGCCCAGATGCAAGGCTTTCATGGCGAGGGCCGGCTGGCCGATCATTCGATGGTAGCACGCGCCGGTGAGGACAAGTTCCATCCCGCCCGCGAAGACGCTGAGTTTTCTGCGCTGTTCGCTGCGCCCGTTGCCCCTACTCCGCAAGGCGAACCCCATAAATTCGGCCGCGGTCAGTCTGCCGCCGAGCGGGAGCAGCCCACTCATTATGTCATCATCTCCGAAATGAAGTCGCGCTCCATCGCCGGGCTGGAAGAGGAGATTTTCGCCTTGGGCCCGGCACAGCGCTTCACACCCCAGGCTTGGGTGTTGGTCAGCGAAGCATCGATCAACACCATCAGAAATGCCCTGGTGCAGAAACTGGGCAAGCTCGACACGCTCTTCATCGTCGATGCCACTCATGACAAGGCCTGCTGGTTCAATTTCGGGCCGGAGGGCGACGCGCGGGTGCGCGCGCTCTGGCAGAGGATGCCCGAATTGCAAGTCAAGCGCGCCTGACTTACCCCACAAGCCCAGCGGAAAAGCGCCGCCCATTCGCGACATAGACTTCGGACGACACACGGTTCGCCGCGATCTGTTCCGGCGCCAGATTGCGGACCGCCTTGGCGGGGGCGCCCAGGATCAATTTTCCATCCTCGAAAATCTTGCCTTCAGTGACCAGCGCTGCGGCGCCCACCAAGCTGTCGCGGCCGATGCGCGCGCCATTGAGCAGGACGGCGCCCATTCCGATCAGCGAATTGTCGCCCACCGTCGCGGAATGCAGGATGACGCGGTGGCCGATGGTGACGCCTGCACCGATTGTCACCGGCTGACCGGGATCGACATGGATGACGCTGAGGTCCTGAACATTGGAATTCTCCCCGATGGTGATCCAATCATTATCGCCACGCAGCACCGCGCCGAACCACACGCTGACGCCTTTCAGAAGCCGCACCCGCCCGACCAGCACTGCATCGGGGGCGATCCAACAATCCTCGCCTATGTCCGGCGTTATCGTATCCAGTGCGTAAATCGGCATCCTTCAACCTTTCGCGAATTCTTCGCACACTTAGCGACAAAACCCGGTATTCTCAAACCAGGCGGAGCGATTCGCCTTCGCGGGGTCAGACCGCTGCCTCAAAGGGGTTTCAACAAGGTTGCACCCGGTACTTTGCTTTCCTTGTTTCGAATGCGAACCGGTTCGCCGGAAAACGCTCTTACACGACATCCTTGTATCTATCGGGAGCATTCATGGCAAAACGCTCGCTGCGTTCCAAGTCGCTTCAGTCCGCCTTTGCCGAAGTGAATGTCCATCCGCTGTTTCCAGGTCGTGCCTGGTCGCCGCATGATGCCCGCGACCGCAAATACGTAAAAAACATCCGGGCAATGAGCCCGGCGCAGCAGCAATTGATGGATGCGATCGACGGGCAAAGCGTTGTGCTGGCGTTGGGACCGGCCGGCACAGGCAAGACCTATCTTGCCATCGCCAAGGCGGTGGAAGCTCTGGAAACGGGCAAGGTCGATCGCATCGTGCTGTCGCGTCCGGCGGTGGAAGCGGGCGAAAGCCTCGGTTTCCTGCCGGGCGATCTTGGCGAAAAACTTGCCCCCTATCTGCGTCCGCTTTACGACGCGCTTACCGAACGCCTGGGTACCAAGCGGCTGAAAGCAATGCTGGCGGAGGGCATCATCGAGATCGCCCCGGTGGCCTTTATGCGCGGCCGCACCCTGAGCGAGTGTTTCGTGGTGATCGACGAAGCCCAGAACTGCACCTATGGCCAGATCAAGATGCTGCTGACGCGGCTGGGCTGGCGTTCGACCATGGTGTTGACAGGAGATCCCGATCAGACGGACCTTCTGCCCGGCGTTTCGGGCCTGGCCGAGATCGCGATGCGGCTGGAAAAACTGGCGGAGATTCCAGTGGTTCGGCTCAGCGACAGCGATATCGTACGCCATCCCCTGGTGGCATCCATGCTGACGGTGCTTTGATCAACGGCAAATTGGATCGACTCAGAGCTTCATGCCGATGGCGATCGCGAGCAGTCCGAGCGCGAAGGCCCAGTAGCCGATGATGCAAACAGCAAACCCATAGGCCAAGCGAGAGCATTTCTTTTCCCGGAACGATGTCGTTGCGTTCTCGAACATCACATTTGGTCCGGCCAGAATCATAACCCCGCAATGCAATAACGGCTTGCGCCGTTTCTTCGGCACCAGCAGGCAATAAAGATTGGAAACGATTCCCGAAACGGCAAACCCGCCGGTAAGGGAAAATAACAGCAGCAACAAATCCTTCATCTGTCCCGAAACGGCGCAAATCTATGTTTCCATGATGAGCGTCGCAAGAAGCGGGCCTGGATGGACCTGCTCCGCTACAACACGCGATGGTAAACGGGCTTTCCCCCGCCGCTAGCCGCGATAAAGCTCCTCGATGCTGCGATAGGGTGGAAATATGCTCCACAGCGCGACCGTGATTGCGGGATAGAAAATCAGACTCGCGATGAACGCTTCCATGGCCGCCAGCCACGTGGCGTCTGGAGCCGCAAGCGCGAGCAGAGCCGTGCCGCCCAGCGCCGCAAACAGCAGGCCCGCGCCCTCTTCCTCCAAGGTCCGCTGCCAAGCCTGCGGGCCGCGCTCTTCCCGTCCCCGGCTGGCTCCTGCCAGCAGCAGCAAGGGCAAAATGAGAAACGGCAACGCTGCGTCCGCCCGAAACAGCCATAACAGTGCGACGCTTGCCGCGGCGGCCACAGCGGCTCTCCAATCCCGCGCCAGGACAAACGCGGCTACCACCGCAAGGACGAAGCCAGGCCGGAAAGCTGCGCGCGGCGAAATGTCGAACCAAGCCAATGCCGCCATGACCATGGCGATACCGCAAAGTGCCAGGGCCCAGCGTGGCGTGGCGATCTGGGCAGCTACCTCCAGCGTCCGCGCGCGCGTTTCCGCTGTCCGGTTGGCACGCGCGATAAAGTCCTCGCCAAAGGACAAAAACCGCCGTCCCGCAGTCACGAATCCGGCAGCCGACAGAGCGCTGAACAACAGCAGCACAACAGGCCTCCAGCGCAAAAGATCTTCGACCGCGAAATTGTGCGCAGGCGGCCGGTAAAGCCCTATGGCCGTGATCGCAGCGCCCGCGGCGGCCCAGGCGACAGTCCGCCAGTCGCCGCCGGCAAACAGGTCCCGGCGCATCAAGGCTCCGGCCATCAGCAAGCTGCAGCAAAAGCCGAAAGTATATTGCGACGGATCGGATCGATCTATCAGCCAGCTCGCGAAAAACACGCCCGGCAGCGGCGAGACGGCGACCAACAACGCGAAGGGAGCGTGCCGCAGAAATAGCCAGGCGACCGCGAAAGCGAGCGCCAACCACTCCAACAAAACCAGCAACAGCCCCATTGCCGGCCGACTGCCCCCATTTCAGCGCCCGTTCACGCGCGACTGGCGGGCGGTTCGGGCAGGTCCATCTCCAGGATCGCCATGTTGAAGGCGTAGGAGATTTCGCCATCCTCCTCGTCCTTGAACAACACCCCCACGAACTCGCCATTCACCTGAACCTCGACGGAGTCGGGTTGCTTGGGACGCTCGACAATGATGATTGTGTCCAGCCGAAACAGGTTGCGCAGATATTTTTCCAGGCGCCAGATTTCGCTGCGGGTCAAGGGTGTGTCCTCGGACAAGTGCGGCGTCTAGCTCGCACGGGCGTATCGCAAGGTCAACAAAAGTATTAAATCTTATTGTCCTGCTCGTCGATCAGGTGGTTCATCTCCTGCGATGGACGGCCGCCGCCTTTGCAATTGACCAGCTTGGCAGGCACGCCCACCGCCGTGCAGCCGGCCGGCACCGATTTAAGGACCACGCTTCCGGCTCCCACACGGCTATACTCGCCGATCTCAATATTGCCTAGAATCTTTGCGCCCACCGACAGCAGTACCCCGCGCCGGATCTTGGGATGGCGGTCGCCGGTTTCCTTGCCCGTGCCGCCCAGGGTCACATCCTGCAGAATGGACACGTCATCTTCCACCACCGCCGTCTCTCCGATGACAACGCCTGTACCGTGGTCGATCATGATTCCCCGGCCCAGCCTGGCGGCGGGGTGGATTTCGATGGCAAACAATTCGGAGATTCTGCTGCGCAGAAACTGCGCCATCGCCCGTCGCTTCTGCCGCCACAGCCAGTGGGCTATCCGGTAACATTGCAGAGCGTGGAAGCCCTTGTAGAACAGAAAGGCGTCGGCATAGGACAGGCAGGCGGGATCGCGCTCGAACACCGCGGAGAGATCGGCGCGCATCGCCGCCCCAATTTCGGGATCGGCGACGATCGCCTCATCGAATATCTCCCGCGTCGCCAGCGGGCTCAGCCCTTCGCCGCCGAGCTTGTTGGCCATGTGGTAGGACAGAGCCTGTTCCAGCCGCTCATGCTGCAACACGGTGGCATGCACGAAGCCGGCCAGAGCCGGCTCGTGTTCGGCGATCGCCTCCGCTTCGGTGCGCAAGCCCGTCCAGACCGGGTCACAAGTGGTCGGTTTTTCGCGCGGCGCTGCCATCTGTCCTCTTCGGCCGTGCTTTTACCACGGATTTTCGTACAATATCAAAACGCCCGAACAGGGCTTTGTATTGCCAGAATGGGCATTGCGCCCCAAGTCTCAAGGTTCCTGATGTCCCCCGACAAGCACAAAGATGAAGTTACTCAGTTCAATCTGCCCGCCCCCGCCACCTTGGACCTGCTGCTCAGCCGCCGTTCCGGCTCGGCAAAGGCGCTCGCAGCCCCGGGTCCGTCCAAGAAACAGGTCGCCCAGATCCTGAAGGCCAGCGCACGCGCGCCCGACCACGGCAAGCTGTGTCCCTGGCGTTTCCTCGTCTTCGAAGGCAAGGGTTGCGAACGCGCCGGCGAAGTCCTGGCCCAGATAGCAGAAACCGAAGGCGAGCGTCCCAAACAGATTGAGGAAGAACGGGCCCGTTTCTTGCGCGCGCCGCTGGTGATCGGCGTGATCTCCTCGGCCCGCGAGCAGATCAAAATCCCCGTCTGGGAGCAGGAATTATCGGCCGGCGCCGTTTGCCAGAATATCCTTCTCGCTACACATGCGATGGGCTTTGTCGGCCAATGGGTCACGGAATGGTATGCCTATCACGCGGCGGTGAAGGAAAAGCTCGGCCTCAAGGCGGGCGAGCGTATCGCCGGATTCATCTATATCGGCACTTCGACCGTCGAATTGGAAGAGCGGCTGCGTCCGGAAATGGACAAGATCGTGAGCTGGTTTTAAACCTTGGCAGCTTCACTTCGGGCGCGATTGGGGCCGGGGAAAGGCCTTCAGCATTAGTTGTAGGCCTGCAAAAAACCGTAAGCGATGATCGCCGCAGCGAAAATGGCTGATGTCACCGAAACAGACAGGGAATCCATGATGTACCTTCGAGAACCAGTCGTTAGATGGTTATCGAAGCATTGACATCAAGGATCACGACCATGCGGCGGGCGCAGGGCAGCCGCGTATTCAGGGAATTCCGATCAGCTTATGGGTCTGCAGTGACAGCCGCCATTGCGGATGGGCCAGGCAATAGGCTGTGGCAGCCTTGATGTTGGCCACACGGTTTTCGTTGTCCATCGGCTGCAGGAAGAAATGGCGGAAATCCTGCCCTGCGAAGCGGTCCGGCAGCGCGCCTTCCTGGGGATAGATTAGCTTCAACTCATCGCCCCGGCGCAGCTTTTGTTCGGCGCCGGCTTTGGGGCTCACACAAATCCAGTCCAGGCCGGCGGGCGGCAGAAGGGTGCCATTGGTTTCGATGCCAATTTCCAATCCCCTGTCGTGCAGCGCCCCGATCACCGCCGTATCGATCTGCAACAGCGGTTCGCCGCCGGTACAGACGACATAGGGCTTGCCGCCTGCACCGAAATTTTTCGATTGGGCGCCTCCGCGCCCGGGGGGCCATTGCGCGGCGACGGCGCGCGCCAGGGCGCCGGCGTCTGCGAACTTGCCGCCACCGGGACCATCGGTGCCGACAAAATCGGTATCGCAAAAACGGCATGTCGCAGCGTCGCGGTCGCGCTCCAGGCCGCTCCACAGATTGCAGCCGGCAAAGCGCAGAAATACCGCCGCGCGGCCCGACTGGGCCCCTTCACCCTGCAAGGTGTAATAGATTTCCTTGACGCTATATGTCATGGCTTCCGACGCGATATTTCGCGTAGCCCGCCGCCCGCAACGTGCAGGCGGGACACCGGCCGCAGCCATAACCCCAATCGTGTCGGTCATTGCGGTTCCCCTCATAGCAGGTGACGCTTTCCTCGACGATCAGATCGACCAGCGCCGGGCCGCCCAGTTCTTCCGCCAGGGCCCAAGTCGCGGCCTTGTCAATCCACATCAGCGGCGTATGAACCCTGACGTCGCGTCCCAGTCCCAGGCTCAGTGCGCGCGCGGCGGTCTGCACGGTTTCGTTGCGACAATCCGGATAGCCGGAAAAATCGGTCTCGCACATTCCTCCAACAAGATCGGCGATGTTGCGACGATAGCCCAACGCTGCCGCCGCGGTGAGGAACAGGATATTGCGCGCGGGTACGAAACTGGTTGGCAAACCGCTTTCGCTGATCTCGATCGTCATGGCCGCCGTCAAAGCGCTTCCGCCGATCGCCTTCAGCACCTCAAGCGGCAGCAGACGGTCTTCACCCAGCCGCTGGTTCCATTCCGGCGCAAACCCGCGCAATCGCGAGAGGATGCGCGGCCGCGCAGCGAGTTCGGCGATATGACGCTGGCCGTAATCGAAACCCACCGTTTCCACCTGCGCAAAGCGCGACAGCGCCCAGGCGAGACAAACCGTCGAGTCCTGACCGCCGGAAAACAGCACAAGCGCGGAATTGGTTGGCATGGGGGTGTGTAATCACACCCATGGCGGTGGCGCAAACACCAAATGATTTCAGGACGCCAGCGCTTGGTGCCGCAGCACGCATTCCGGCGGCAATACCAGGCTGACGCTGGTGCCGACGCCGACCCTGCTCTCGATGGAAAGACTGCCACCGTGAAGCTCGACCAGCGCCTTGGAAAGGGAAAGCCCCAGTCCCGCGCCTTCGAATTTGCGCGCCAAAGAGCCATCGAGCTGGCGAAACGGTTCCAGCGCCTCCGCAATGGTCTCCTCGGCCATGCCGATTCCGGTATCGGTAACCACCAGCGCCGCGCTGCCATCGCGCTCAAGCCTCGCCACCAGCTTCACCTGTCCGCCTTGGGGCGTGAATTTGAGTGCATTGGCAAGCAGATTGCCCAGGGCCTGGGCCAGCCGCCGCGCATCCACATGCAGCGCGGGCATATCGCGTGGGAAGTCGGTTATGATCTCGCGTCGATCCTTGACGACCGACCGGGCCAAACCGATCGCCTTCTCCACGACATCGAGTAGATTTTCCCGATGAGCTTCTATGGTGAGGAGCCCGCCTTCCAGGCGGGATACGTCCAGCACATCGTTGATGATCGCCAGAAGCCGGGCCCCACTCTGATGAATGTCGCCGGCATAATCGGCATAGGCCTGCACTCCGACCGGCCCCAGCAACTGGTCGCGGATGATCTCCGAGAAGCCCAGCACAGCGTTGAGCGGCGTCTTTAACTCATGGCTCATGGCCGCCAGGAAGGCGGCCTTCATCCTTCCGGCGATTTCGGCCTGGCGCAGCGCGATGCGCAAAGCGCGTTC
Organism: Rhizomicrobium sp.; assembly: GCA_036268715.1. Taxonomy (GTDB): domain Bacteria; phylum Pseudomonadota; class Alphaproteobacteria; order Micropepsales; family Micropepsaceae; genus Rhizomicrobium. Next base: position 10,389 of record DATATP010000090.1, read on the forward strand.
GGTTTCGAATTTATCTGTGACGTCCTGGACAATGCCTTCATAACACAGCAGTTCTCCCGACGAGTCGCGCACCGCCCGCACGTTTTCCGAAATCCAGATTCGTCGACCGGAGCGATGGCGGATTTCGGAGGTGAAGTTCGCCACCGCATTGTTTGCCTGCATCTGGCGGACGAACTCTTCACGCCGCTCCGACTCGATATAGAGCTGCCCGCCGATATCGGTCAGGCCCTTCATCAACGCGTCAGGCGACTCATAGCCATAGATGTCCGCCAGCGCCTGGTTGACCGCAAGATAGCGCCCGTCCGCCGTGGTGCGGAAAATACCGGCCAGAGCATGATCAAAAAAGGATTGATAACTTGCGTCCTCGGCGGCAATACGGTTGTTGCTCTTCTGGGTCATGGTGACGTCGCGGGGAAGAATACAGTAATTCTTGGCCCAGAAACGACGCCGGCACCCGCCACCATACCCAACGTAAAAATGGCGAGGGCCGTCCCAAGGGCGGCCCTGGGGCCGAGGTTCGTCTTGCAGTGGCACGCGATGGCGGCGGGATGGGGCACGAAAGACCTGAACATGCTACCCGTCCCTGATAACGGAAATTCCTAAATTCGACGTTGAGGCGCCACTTGCAGGTCGGATATTGATGAGGGGCTGGCGGCGGGCGATTCAATCTTGGTGGACCATGGCTTAACGCCATGGCATAGCCTTTAAGAGAATATGCAGAATAGCTGCGGCAGCTATTTTTCAGGCGTGAGTCCGGAAAAAAGCCGCTAACACTGGGGTAGTGGTTTGTGTGACATTGTCGGCCTTAAATAACCAACGTAAACAATAAATCCCCTCATGTCCTTTTTCCCACATGTCGAGCCACTTTTCGTGCTGTCCGGCTTCGGGGTCGGTTTCCTGGTCGGAATGACGGGGGTCGGCGGCGGCTCCCTGATGACGCCGCTGCTGATTCTCTTATTTCATGTGCACCCCCTGACCGCGGTTGGCACCGATCTGATCTATGCCAGCGTCACCAAGACTGGCGGGTCCCTGGTGCACGGTTTCAACCGAACCATCGATTGGCGCATTGTAAGGCGGTTGGCATTGGGCAGCCTACCTGCCGCGCTCGTGACGTTGGCCGTCCTCTCGCTGCTCAAGATCGACAGCAATCTTTATAGCGTCTTGGTCACCAAGGTTCTTGGCGTGGCGCTGGTTGCCACGGCCTTGGCGCTAATCTTTCGTCGCCGTCTGCTTGCCGGTTATTCACGCCGAGTAGGGGTGCTCAGCGAAAGCCAGACGCGCGGCTTCACGATCGCGACGGGCGCGATATTGGGCGTGCTCGTGACGATTTCCTCCGTCGGCGCCGGCGCTTTGGGTGTCACTGCTCTTTTGCTGCTCTATCCGGAGTTGCCCGTGGCCCGTATCGCCGCCTCGGATATCGCCCATGCCGTCCCGCTGACCCTGGCGGCAGGTTTGGGGCATCTATTCAGCGGCGGATTGGACGTGACGGTGCTGATTTCGCTCCTTTGCGGCTCACTGCCCGGTATCATGATCGCGAGCTTTTTCGTCCCCCATCTGCCCGATGCGACCCTGCGCTGGACATTGGCGCTGACATTGATCGTGGTGTCGGCGCGGCTCCTGACCGTCTGATGCCCGATCGCAGATCCGGCCCACCCCGCGCCTGGCAGCGCATGCTGAGCGGGCGGCGGCTGGACCTTCTGGAGCCCAGCCCCCTCGACATCGAAATCGAGGATATCGCGCACGGCCTTGCCCGGGTCGCACGCTGGAACGGCCAGACGCGGGGGGTGCATGCTTTTTCGGTGGCCCAACATTGCGTTGTGGTGGAAAGGCTGGTGACGGAACTGAACCCGCGCCTGACGACGGCGGCCCGTCTCATGGCGCTTCTTCACGATGCGCCCGAATATGTTGTCGGTGACCTCATAAGCCCCTTCAAGGCCGCAATCGGCATGGATTACAAGGTATTAGAAGAGCGTCTTCAGGCAGCAATCCATTTGCGATTCGGGCTGCCCGCTGCTCCCTCTCAAAGCCTCAAAACCTTGTTCAAGCGGGCCGATCATTTGTCCGCCTATTATGAGGCCATTCAGCTGGCGGGCTTTGCCGAAGCCGAGGCGCGCCGGCTGTTCGGGGCGCCGCCCAAGGCCCTGGCGGCGCCCCGGCTGATCCCTTTGGCGACTGCGGAGGCGCAGGCCCTGTTCCTTGCCAGATTCAAGCGGTTCCATTCAGAATAGCTGCTAAGGAGACCCATGCCCCGCGTCCTGGTCGTCTCCCTGTCCCAACTGAATGACGCCATTGCGATCCACCGCCCCTCCCATGTGGTCACCCTGCTGTCGCCGGAAAGCATGATCCCCACGGCCCAGGGCATTCCGGCCGAGCGGCACCTGAGGCTGGGGGTGAACGACATTGCAGATCCGAGCGAGGGCAGCGATCCCCCTTGCCCTAGTCATATCGAGCAATTGCTGAGGTTTACCCGCGCCTGGGATACGCAGGCACCGCTGCTGATTCATTGCTGGGCCGGCATCAGCCGTTCCATGGCCTGTGCCTTCACGGTGTTGTGCGACCGGCTGGGTCGCGACAGGGAGATCGCTATCGCGCGAGCGATGCGGCGGCGCGCGCCCCATGCCGCACCGAATAGGTTGCTGGTACGGCACGCCGATGCGCTGTTGAATCGCGACGGCCGCATGATCGCGGCTCTCAACAGCATGGGGACGCCGCTGGCGGTTGGGGAAGGCGTATTGTCCGATTTTCCGCTGGCAAATCTATGAGCGCGCCGGTCGTCAGCATCGGTCTTTCCGCGGCAATTGTCTCAGCCGAAGGCGAGCGGCCTTCGGTGCTGGTCGTGACCCATGAAGACGCAGAGGATGCCCTGCCCTTCGGACCATTCGATCCGGCGCATGACCGTACCTTGGAGTTGGGCCTGCGCAAATGGGTGGGCGAGCAAACCGGCTTCGACCTGGACTATACCGAACAGCTCTACACGTTCGGGGACAAGGGCCGGCACTTGTCATCCGCCGATGTTTCGGCGCGTGTGGTATCGGTCGGCTATCTGGCCTTGACACGGCAAAACCAGATCATCGCCGCCACGGAAACCCAGTGGCGCGGCTGGTATCAGTATTTCCCCTGGGAGGATTGGCGCGACACAAAGCCGGCGATGATCGAAGAAGCCATCCTTCCCGCATTGCGCAAATTCGTGAAGGACGCTCCCAATGCCGAGGCCGCCGAACTGCGCCGCGACCGGGTAAGGCTTTGTTTCGGCGAGGACGGAATACCCTGGGACGAAGAGAAAGTCTTGGAGCGTTATGAGTTGCTCTACGAGGCCGGACTAGTGAAGGAGTTTTTGCGCGATGCCGGCGCCCGGGCCTCTCAAAAAGCCGCCGGCAAGCGTCCCGCACTTGGTACCGCCATGATGTTCGACCACCGCCGCATCCTGGCCACCGCCATCGCACGCCTGCGCGGCAAGCTCAAATACCGGCCCGTCGTATTCGAACTGATGGACCCGGTCTTCACTTTACTGGAATTGCAGCGCACCGTGGAAGCGTTGGCGGGGCTCAAGCTGCACAAACAGAATTTTCGTCGCCTGGTAGCGGATCAGGGCCTGGTAGAGGGCACCGGAAAATTTTCCACCCAAGCGCGGGGCCGACCCGCAGAGCTGTTCCGCTTCCGCCGCGAAGTATTACGCGAACGGCCCGCGCCCGGCATGCGGCTCGGTGCCCGCCGCGGCAAAATGGTATAAGCTGCGGAAATTCCTCCCAAAAACGAAATAAATCACATTTTCCGGCGTTGTCGCCGCTTGACCCCATTATGCTCTTGTGTAGCATAATGCTTCATACCGGCTCTTGGAGGCCGGGTTTTTTGCCCTACATTTATACTCGAAATGAGTATAAAAATTGGACGGAGAGCCTTATGGGCGTCGAACTGGCTTACACCGAGACGGTTAAGCGCGAGACGAATCCGCTTTATCATAAGATTTCCAAGATCATTCCGGAGATGGAATGGGCGGCGCATGCGCCGCTAATTGCCGAGATCAACCGGCTGAAGCGGGCCAGGAACGCCGTCATCCTGGGCCATAATTACATGACTCCGGAAATCTTCCATTGCGTGAGCGATTTCGTCGGCGACAGCCTTGCCCTCGCCCGGGAAGCAGCGCGCACCGATGCCGAGGTGATCGTGCAGGCGGGTGTGCACTTCATGGCAGAGACCTCCAAAATCCTCTCGCCGGAAAAGACCGTGTTGATCCCCGACGCGCGCGCGGGCTGCTCCCTGGCCGCCTCGATCACCGCTGCGGACGTGCATCTGCTGCGCCAGAAATATCCGGGCCTTCCGGTGATCACCTATGTGAATACCTCCGCCGAGGTGAAGGCGGAGAGCGATGTCTGCTGTACCTCCGGTAACGCCGTGAAGGTGGTGGAGGAAACTGCGCGCGCCTTCGGAACCGACACCGTCATCATGATCCCGGACAAATATCTGGCTCGCAATGTCGCGGCCAAAACCGGCGTGAAGGTCATCGCCTGGGAAGGCGCCTGCGAAGTGCATGAACGCTTCACGGCGCAGCAGATCCGGGAGTATCGCGCCGGCCATCCCGGCATCGTGGTGCTTGCCCATCCCGAATGTCCGCCGGAGGTCGTTGCGGAGGCGGATTTCGCGGGCTCGACCGCCGCGATGATCGACTATGTCGGCGACCGCAAGCCGGAACGGGTGGTGATGATCACCGAATGCTCGATGAGCGACAATGTCGCCGTGGAACATCCGGACGTCGATTTCGTGCGGCCGTGCAACCTTTGTCCGCACATGAAGCGGATCACGCTGGAGAATATCCTGCATTCTCTTGAAACCATGACCACCGCGGTCCTGGTCGATCCCGCGGTTTCGGTGCGGGCGAGACGCGCGGTCGATCGGATGCTGGAAATCAAATAAGCAGCCTAGGATAGCGAAGCGATAGGCCATACATGAATCACGTCGACAACATCATTGAAAGCGATGGCGCGCTGGTCCTGGGTGCGGGCATCGCGGGGCTATTCACGGCGCTAAAGCTCGCGCCGATGCCGATCCTGCTGCTGGCGGGTACAAGGCCCGGTGTCTCCGGTTCCAGCGCGTGGGCGCAGGGCGGCATCGCCGCGGCGATGGGCGAAGACGACCGCTGGCAGAACCATGCCGCCGATACCGTCGCAGCAGGCGCGGGCCTGTGCGATCCGCAGATCGCGGCGCTGGTGGCGCGCGAGGCACCGGACCGCATTCAGGATCTGTTGGACTATGGCGTGCCTTTCGACCGCAGGACCGACGGAACCCTGGCACTGGGCCGGGAGGCCGCGCACGGTTTGCCCCGCATTGTGCACATACGCGGCGATCGGGCGGGCGCCGAAATCTCGCGCACCCTTGCCGAATGCGCCGCCGCCACCGCCTCGGTCAAATTGATGGAAGGCTTCCACGCCATCGAACTGGCGGTGGAGAATGGCCGAGTCACGGGGCTGTTTGCCCGCTATGGGCTGGGCAGCGAAGCGCGGCTGATCCTGTTCCGGGCGCGCGCCGTAATCCTTGCCACCGGCGGGCTCGGCGCACTTTTCGCGAACACCACCAATCCGCCGGAAGCTCGTGGCGAAGGCCTGGGCATGGCGGCGCGGGCGGGGGCGCTGATCGCCGACCCGGAATTCGTGCAATTCCATCCCACCGCTATCGCCCCCACGGATTCAACGATGCGCCGCGATCCGGCGCCGCTCGCCACCGAGGCGCTGCGCGGCGAAGGGGCGGTGCTGGTCAATGAGCAGGGCGAGCGCTTCCTTCTTGCGGCTCATCCGGATGCTGAACTGGCGCCGCGCGATATCGTGGCACGCGCCATTCACCGCCAGATCGCAAGCGGCCACAGAACGTTCCTTGACTGTCGCAAGGCCATCGGCACGGAATTCGAGACCCGCTTTCCCACGGTGTTCGCCGCCTGCCAAGCTGCGGGCATCGATCCCGCGCGCGAACCGATCCCGGTGGCGCCCGCTGCGCATTATCACATGGGCGGCATCGCCAGCGATGCCCGGGGCCGGTCCTCGCTGGCGGGTCTTTGGGTGGTCGGGGAATGCGCCGCCACCGGCCTGCATGGCGCCAACCGGCTTGCCTCGAACTCGCTGCTGGAGGGACTGGTGTTCGGAGCACGGGCGGCCGAAGATGTGCGCGGGTCTCTTGCGGCTGGCGCCTTGCACGGCATCCCACCGGCGCCGCAGCGTTTCGAGATGCCTGCTCCCCCCCATGTGCTGCGTCAGGCGATGAGTCGCCATGTCGGGCTGGAACGCGATGAGGACGGCCTCCGCCAGGCGCTGGACATCATCGCCCGCCTGGAAAAGGCCCATGGCGGCGAGCCGGCGCTGCTGAATATGATTGCAGCCGCGAGGCTGGTCGCGGCTGCCGCGCTGGCACGCAAGGAATCGCGCGGCGGCCATTGGCGGCGCGATCATCCCGTGCCGGCCAAGACGGGCTTGCGCACCTTCCTCACCCTGGCCGATGCCGAGGCAATCGCCGCGCAAAATCTCACGACCGGCGAGCGGCATGCAGTCCCCTGAGATCGCCCTCGCCTTTACCCGGCCGCCGTCGATGTTGCTGGTCGAGCCAGTCATACGCCGCGCGCTGGAAGAGGATCTAGGCCGCGCCGGAGACATCACCAGCGAACTTACGGTGCCAGCGGAGCGGCGCGCGAGCGCCAGGCTGGTCGCACGCAAGAGCGGCCGCGTCGCGGGCCTGATTGCGGCGGCGGCCGCCTTTCGCATGGTCGATTCTGAATTGAAATTCGAGACGATGCAGCCGGATGGCTCGCGCGTGCCCGCAGGCGCCATACTTGCTTCTGTCGAAGGCCAAGCCCGAGCCATCCTGACGGCCGAACGGGTCGCCCTCAACTTCCTCGGCCATCTGTCCGGTGTCGCCACCGCCACCGCAGCGCTCGTCAAGGCGGTGGAAGGCACAAAGGCCCGCATCGTCTGCACCCGCAAGACCATTCCGGGCCTGCGCGTCTTGCAGAAATATGCCGTGCGTTGCGGCGGCGGTTTCAATCACCGCTTCGGGCTAGATGACGCGGCGATGATCAAGGACAATCATATCGCGGCCGCCGGCGGCATCGCACCGGCCGTAAGGCGCCTGCGTGCCGGCCTCGGCCATATGATAAAGATCGAGCTGGAAGTCGATACCTTGACGCAACTCGAGGAAGCGCTTGGCTTGGGCGTCGATACGATCCTTCTCGACAATCTGCCTCCAGAGGACCTTCGGCGCGCCGTCGCGATGACAGAGGGCCGCGCCGTGCTGGAGGCTTCGGGGAACGTCACCCTGGACACGGTGAAGGCGATCGCCGAAACCGGTGTGGACTACATCTCTTCGGGCGCGATCACCCACAGCGCCCCAAATCTGGATATAGGGTTGGACTTCTAGAGCGAGTCCAGGAAAATGTACTGCGGTTTTCCGTCAGGTACCGCCACAAAACAAAAAAGCGCATTTTCGTGACTCAAAGAAACACGAAAATACTCTAGGACGGCCGCGTGTGCGGCGTGCCGCGATAGAAGATGTGGTTGCCGATCTGGGTGGTCCGCTTCAGGGTGTCCGCCCAGTCCGGAGACACCGACACGGCGTGATAATTGGTGGCCCCGCCGGTGGCGTCGCGCAGCTGCACTTCGCCGGTCAGGATGCGCGCCGCGAGCTGCTCGGATTCGCGCCAAGCAAGCTGCTCCTTGGGCCGCGTGAGATCGCCGTTGCAGGTGAAAGAGAATTGGCAGCCGGGACGGCCGGCGCCTTCATAAACCACGGCGCAGATCGAATGTCCGTAATTGCCATGGTTCATCCGGTGGAACACCACTTCGGCGACGGCCTTCTGGCCGTTGGAGCCTTCGCCCCGCGCTTCGTAATAAAGCGCTTCCGACAGACAACGATGTTCGGCAAGAAGCTGGATCATCACCATGTCGGTGGCCGGCGCCGAGGATTGGGGCTTGACCGGCGCTGCGACCGAAACCTTGGTCGCCACTTTGTTCGTAGACGGATGATTTTCCCAGGCGGCGCCAATCGCGGCGCTGGCGGTGGCAATCACGATCGCCATCGCGGCAACGAATACGCGGTCGGACCGCGAAATCGCGTCAGTCGATTGGTGGGTCATGGGAAAGGTAACTCTCTTCGGCTTTCGGTTTCGCTTCGTCAATCTGGCTTGGTCTATTCGCCCCTTGCAATTCCCCTGCCACTCGCTGGCTTAAGCATCGCAGTTGCAATTTCGATTACGCTTGCTCGATTTCGCTACATCCTTCAAAAGTCCGAATAGTTCCCAACGGGCTCGAGGTTTGATGCCTGCGAAAACCAGAATCGTCAAATAAATTTTTCAGAAACGTGACAGCGCGTCACTTGACACGCAAAAATCCCAGCCTTTTCTAGGCCCGTCCGTATACGGATCAAACCTTCTGGCGCGCCGGTGTTAATGCTGCTTGCGCCGCAGCAAGCCGGGCGACGGGCACGCGGAAGGGTGAACAGGAGACATAGTCCAATCCCGAGTCGTGACAGAAATGGATCGAATCCGGATCGCCACCATGCTCCCCGCAGATCCCGAGTTTCAATCCGGGGCGTGTTTTGCGCCCGCGTTCCGCCGCGATGTTCACCAATTCACCAACGCCGTTGACATCGATCGAAACGAACGGATCGCGCGCAATGATGCCCTTGGCCAGATAATCGCCAAGGAACATTCCTGCATCGTCGCGGCTCACGCCCAAGGCGGTCTGGGTCAGGTCGTTGGTGCCGAAGGAGAAAAACTGTGCGGACTGCGCGATCTCTCCCGCCCGCAACGCGGCGCGCGGCAGTTCGATCATCGTGCCGATCATGTAACGCGGTGCTCTTCCGCGTTCCTTCTTGACTGCTTCGGCGACTTCGGCGATGCGCGCGCCGAGAAAATCAAATTCGGTCTTGAATCCCACCAGCGGGATCATGATTTCCAATTCGACCGGCGCGCCGCCCCTTTCCTCCACCGCCAACGCGGCTTCCAGGATGGCGCGCGTCTGCATCTCGTAGATTTCGGGATAGGTGATACCAAGGCGGCAGCCGCGATGGCCCAGCATCGGATTGGATTCATGCAGCATGATGGCGCGCGCCTTCAGTTTTCGCGCATTGATCCCGGCCGCACGCGCCACTTCTTCCACTTCCTCGTCCCGGTGGGGCAGGAATTCATGCAGCGGGGGATCGAGCAGGCGGATGGTCACGGGCAATCCCGCCATCGCGGTGAAGATGCCTTCGAAATCGCTGCGCTGTATCGGCAGTAATTTGGCAAGAGCGGCCCGGCGCGCCGTTTCATTGTCCGCCAGGATCATCTGGCGCACGGCCAGGATGCGGTCGGGCTCGAAAAACATGTGCTCGGTACGGCAGAGGCCGATCCCCTCGGCCCCGAACTTGCGCGCGGTGGCGGCATCGGCGGGCGTATCGGCATTGGTGCGCACCTTGAGGCGGCGTACCTCGTCAGCCCAGCCCATCAGCTTGCTGAAATCGCCGGTCAGCTCCGGCTCGCGCAACCCGACGCGACCCTTGAACACGGTGCCCGCCGTCCCGTCTATGGTGATGATGTCGCCGCGTTTGATGAGATAACTGCCGCACATCATCTCGCCGCGCGCTGCGTCGATCTTCAGCGTCCCCGCCCCCGACACGCACGGCCGCCCCATGCCACGGGCCACCACAGCCGCATGGCTGGTCATGCCGCCGCGCGCGGTGAGGATGCCGCGGGCCGCATGCATGCCGTGAATATCCTCGGGGCTGGTTTCCGCCCGCACCAGGATCACATCGCGATGATCCGCCGCCAGCCTTTCCGCCTCATCCGCCGTGAACACCACCTCGCCCGTTGCCGCGCCCGGCGAGGCGCCCAGGCCCGAGGCGATCTGTTCCTTGGGCGCGTCGGGATCGAGTGTGGGATGCAGAAGTTGATCGAGCGCTTGCGGCTCGACGCGCAGGATGGCTGTGTTCTTGTCGATCAGCCCCTCGCCCACCATGTCCACCGCCGCTTTCAGCGCCGCCTCGGCGGTGCGCTTGCCGTTGCGGGTCTGGAGCATGAACAGCTTGCCCTCCTGTACCGTGAATTCCACGTCCTGCATATCGCGGTAATGCTGCTCCAGCCGCTGGCCGATGGCTCTGAGTTCGGCATAGGTCTGAGGCATCGCCTCTTCCATCGAAGGCCGCTTGCCGCCTTGGCGCTCGCGCACCAGCTTGCTGATCGGCTGGGGCGTGCGGATGCCCGCCACCACATCTTCGCCTTGCGCGTTGATGAGGAATTCCCCATAGAGCAATTTCTCGCCCGTGGCGGGATCGCGGGTGAAGGCGACGCCGGTGGCCGACGTGTCGCCGCGATTGCCGAACACCATCGCCTGGACATTGACGGCGGTGCCCCAATCCTCCGGAATATTGTGCAGCTTGCGATAGGTATTGGCCCGCGAACTATGCCAGGAGCCGAACACCGCGCCGATGGCGCCCCATAATTGTTCCTGCACATCATCGGGGAATGGCTTGCCCAATTCCTTGGCGACGCGCTTTTTGAACAGTTCGGCGATGTGGCGAAGATCGTCGGCAGAAAGATCGGTGTCCATCTCTGCGCCGCGCGCGTCCTTTTCATCGTCCAGGATTTCCTCGAACGCGCCATGGTCCATGCCCAGCACGACATTGGAATACATCTGGATGAAGCGGCGATAGCTATCATAGGCGAAACGCGCATTGCCCGTCAGCTTGGCGAGCCCCTCGGCGGTCGCGGCATTGAGACCGAGATTGAGCACGGTATCCATCATGCCCGGCATCGAAACCCGCGCACCGGAGCGGACGCTGACCAGAAGGGGCTTTGCGGGATCGCCGAACACCGCGCCGACCGTCTTGCCCACCGTGGCAAGCGCGGCATCGACCAGCCCCTTCAGCCCGGCCGGATAGGTTTGGCTGTTGGCGTAGTAGAAGATGCAAGCCTCGGTGGTGATGGTGAAGCCAGGGGGAACGGGAAGGCCAAGGTTGCTCATCTCCGCGAGGTTGGCGCCCTTGCCGCCCAGCAGATTTTTCATCTCCGCCGCGCCCTCAGCCTTGCCGTCGCCGAATGCATAGAGCCATTTTGTCATCGCCACATCATCCCTAGCTTGTCATGGCCACAAGCATGCTGGCCACCTTCCTACTTTGTCATGGCCGCCCTCGAGGCGGCCATCCATCTCAATACAAACTCGGGTCGCCGAAGGTTCCTTATGGATGGCCGGGGTTCATAGCGACAGCGTGCGAACGCCCGGCCATGACATGAAAAAACTATCCTTCGATCTTCGAAAAATCCGCGACCTTGTGCAGCGTCGCACGCAGCGCCGCCAGCAGGTTCAGGCGGTTGGCCCGCACGGCGGCATCGTCGGCATTGACCTTCACCTTGTCGAA
>DATATP010000091.1:0-3027 GCA_036268715.1 Rhizomicrobium sp.
CGGTGCGCGAATTCTCCGCCGGCTCCTGCGACAGGGCGATAGATGGGATGCCCAGGGCACAGCCTTCCATCGCGCCCGCGACGGTGCCCGAATAGGTCACGTCGTCGGCGAGATTGGAGCCCCAATTGACCCCAGACAGGATGAGGTCCGGTGGCTGGCCCTTCAACACATTCAGACAGCCCATCATCACACAGTCGGTCGGCGTGCCACTGACTGCGAAACGCCGTTCGGCGATCCTGCGCAAGCGCAAGGGCACGGTGAGGCTCAAGGAATGCGAAGCGCCGGACTGTTCGTTCTCGGGCGCGAATATCCAGACATCATCGCTGAGGGTGCGGGCGATCTTTTCCCCGACCAGAAGGCCAGGGGCATGGATGCCATCGTCATTGGTGACGAGAATGCGCATGGTCAGGATTTTTCGATCCGGGTCTTGCCGCCCATATAGGCCTGCAGGACTGAAGGAATGGCTACCGATCCATCCGGTTGCTGGTAATTTTCTAGGATCGCGACGAGGGTGCGCCCCACGGCCAGACCCGAACCGTTGAGGGTATGCACCGGTCCTTTCACCTTGCCGTCCGCGCCCCGATACCGCGTGTTCATCCGCCGCGCCTGGAACGCGCCGCAATTGGAACAGGAGGAAATCTCCCGGAACATGCCCTGCCCCGGCAGCCAGACCTCGATGTCATAGGTCTTGCGGGCGCCGAATCCCATATCGCCGGCGCATAAGGTGACGACGCGATGGTGCAGGTCGAGGCGCTTGAGGATTTCCTGCGCCGCGTCAGTCATCCGCTCATGTTCGCCATTCGACTGATCGGGCGTGGTGATCGAGACCAGTTCCACTTTCGAGAACTGATGCATGCGGATCATGCCGCGCGTGTCCTTGCCCGCCGCTCCTGCCTCGGCGCGAAAGCAGGGGGTGAAGGCGGTGAAACGTAACGGCAGGTCGGCTTCGTTGAGAATTTCGTCAGCGACGTAATTGGTCAGCGGCACTTCGGCGGTGGGGATGAGCCAGTGCCTTAAGGCTATAGCCTGAGAATCGTGACCAGAGACTTCATATTTTCCACGCACACCCTCAAAATGCTTAGGACGAAAATTGACAAACCCGCCTAAATTTCGCTGGGCAATTGCCTCTCCAGCATTCGATTCCAGCGAAGTCGCAAAGAAAAGGTCGTTTTCAAATTTGGGAAGTTGCCCGGTACCGAACAAGGCATTATCCCGCACCAGCACGGGCGGATTGACTTCGGTGTAGCCGAACTTTCCCGTGTGTGTATCAAGCATGAAATTCGCCAGCGCCCGTTCCATCCTCGCCAGATCGGCCTTCAGATAGACGAACCGCGCACCGGACACTTTGGCCGCGCGCTCGAAATCCATCTGCCCCAGCGCCTCACCGATCTCGAAATGCTGCTTGGGATTGTTCACCCCCGGCCGCAAACCGAAGGCGCGGGCCGTCACTTCCAAATTGTGCCTCTCGTCCATGCCGTCCGGCACATCGTCGGCAGGGAAGTTCGGAATCACCGCCAGCGCCTGTTTCAGCGACTCTTCCCGCTCGCGCTGCTCCGCTTCGCCGTCCTGGATCGCCTGTTTCAGCCCCGCCACTTCCTCCATCAGGGCCTTGGCCTGGACTTCATCCTTTTTGGCCTTGGCGTGGCCGATCAATTTGGATGCCTCATTGCGCCGCGCCTGCTGGATTTGCAGCCGGGTCAGGAGGTCGCGTAGCGCCTTGTCCTTTTCCAGCAGGTTATCAGCGACCGTCTCCGCACCGGCGATGCCGCGGCGCGTCAGGCCGCGGACGAAACCGGCGCGGTCCTCGCGTAGAGCGCGGATATCGTGCATTTGGCTCCCCTGACGGCCTTATGATGGGACGAGGTCTTTGGCGGCACGTGCGGCGTCTTCCTTGGCGCGGTTCTTCTCGATCATCATCACGCTCAAGATAGAAATTTCGTACAGCCCGACCAGCGGAATGGCCAGGCTCATCATCGACACCGCGTCCGGTGGGGTGAAGATCGCCGCCACCGCAAACAGCCCGACAATGGCGAAGCGTCGCATGCTTTTGAGGCCGGTCGAGGTCACGATTCCCACCTTGCCCAACAGCGACAACAGCACGGGCAACTGGAAGGTGAGGCCGAAAGCAATGATCAGGGTCATCACCATATCGAGATAATCGCTGACCTTGGCCTGAAGCTCGATCCCCATAGTGTTGGCCGAGGCTTGCGTCTGATAGGCGCCGAAGAAGCGCACCAGATTCGGCAGCATCAGATAATAGACAAAGCCGGCACCCAGGATGAACAGCACGGGCGTCCACATCAGAAAGGGCAGGAAAGCCCGCTTTTCGTGCTTGTAGAGGCCGGGCGCCACGAACGCCCATAGCTGCCAGGCGATGGCGGGAAAGCCCAGACAGAGTCCGCCGAACGCGGCGATCTTGATCTGCGTATAAAAATATTCGGGAAGCGCCGTATAGATCAGATGATTGGTGGTGGCGTGCAATGGCCGCGCCAGGAAATTGAAGATCGGCGTGGAGAAGGCAAAACAGAGGACGAAGCAGAGGAAAAAAACGATCAGCGCATAGATCAGCCGCCGGCGCAGCTCAAGCAAATGCTCCATCAGCGGCGCCTTTGTCGCCTCCAGCGCGGCTTCATCTTCAGGCGTGGGATGGATCACGGCAGCGGTGGCTCAATCTCCGCGGGCGCGGGGGTTTTGCTCTCGGTGATCTCAAACTCGCCGCTGCGCGGTTCGGCACCGATGTCCGGCACAGGCTCGGCGGACACGGCCTCGGTCATGGACGGCCCGCTTTCCAAATTGACCCCTTCCACGGCGCGATTCAGCTCGTTCTGCATGTCGGTCACCGGATTATTCTTCTTCAGGTCCTCGATTTCCTTACGCAACTCGTCCAGCTCGGCCTGCCGCGCCATCTCGTCGAAGCTCTTGCGGAATTCGTTGGCCATTGCTCGTGCCTTGCCTGCCCATTTGCCGGCCATGTGCATCAGGCGCGGCAAATCCTTTGGCCCCACCACCACTAGAGCCACGACAAGC
>DATATP010000092.1:0-6994 GCA_036268715.1 Rhizomicrobium sp.
GCGGGCGAGCGGGAAGAGATCGCCGTCATCCGCTCCTTCATGCCCGCCCAAATGGATGAGGCGGAGACCAATGCCGCGATCAAGGGCGTGATCGCCGAATTGGGCGCGGCCTCGATCAAGGACATGGGCAAGGTGATGGCCGCGCTGAAAGAGCGCTATGCCGGCCGGATGGATTTCGGCAAGGCGAGCGCCGCGACCAAGGCTGCGCTGACCCAATAGACAATGTTGCCGGGCCGGCCGCGTCTGATCCTCTGTAAACCGTGTTTACAGATATCGTTTCCAGGAAATCATAGTTGCTGAAATTCCAACATGTTAGCCGGCTGGCATGCGGCTTGCGTGGCCCCTGCTAAGGCCGTCCGACGCGCGACCGGTCGATCGAGGGGAGCCTGCCATGAATGTAGATCGGATCGTTCTGTCCAAAGGGAAGGCGCTCGTCGCAGCGGCGGTATTGTCGGCGGCGTGTTTCGCGGCCTGCCCCGCCTTCGCCGGAGTGACGACCTATACCAGCTCGACCGCCTTTCAGAGCGCCGCCAGCGGCATTTCATTGACGACGGAAAATTACGGTTCGGGCACGGCTGGTCAGCTTATCGCGAATGGCGGCCTTTTCGATGGCCTGACCTATACAACCACCCCTGGACCGATCGGAACTCTGACGGGCAGCATCATATCCGATCAGTTCAATTCCTTCTCGGGCCTCAGCCTCGGCGGCAGTCAGTCCGGTGGCGAGCAATATTTCTTCGGCGGCGATAGCGTCACCATTTCGTTCGCCAGCCCCGTCACCGCATTCGGGGCGTTTTTCAATGTGAATTCCAATTCGGGAACCTATGCATTGAGTTCGGCGGTCGGCGGCATAGCGACAGACAGCAGCGTTTTTGATACGGCAACATTTGTTTTCGATGGCTTGATCTCCGACACGGCATTTTCCAGCGTGACCCTATCCAGCACCGACTCGTCTTCGGGAAGTTTCAATATTCCCGAACTGCTGTTTGGCAGCCGCGCCGTCACTGGCGTGCCGGAACCGCTGAGCCTGTCGCTGTTCGCCGCCGGCCTGGCGGGCGCGGGCGCGCTGCGCCGTCGCCGCCGCAGGAAAAACTGAACGCCAGTCGAATCTCGACTCTCTGACCTGGGGGCTGCTTCCCAGACCCGAATCGGCGCTTCGTCGTTAAAATTTGGTGGACAGGCCCCGCCACAGTCACCGTCGGCATTTTTTTGGCCTATATCTGTGCCATGCGCTATGGCGAAGGCTTGCTGGAGGAGATCAGGCGGCGGACCGATCTGGTCGCGCTGGTTGGCCGGCGCGTCAAGCTGGTGCGCAAGGGCCGGGTGCTATGGGGCTGCTGTCCTTTTCATGCCGAGAAATCGCCCAGCTTCAAGGTCGAGAACGAACGTCGGCTCTACAAATGCTTCGGCTGCGGCGTGGGTGGTGACGCTTTCAAATGGCTGATGGAAAGCGAGGGTCTCAGCTTTCCCGAAAGCGTCGAGAAGCTGGCAGGCGAAGCGGGCGTGGACCTGCCCAAATGGTCGCCGGAAGACGAGGCGCGGGAAAAAAAGCGCAAGTCGCTCTATGAGATCTTAGAACTCGCCGGGGCCTTTTACGAGGCGCAGTTGCGTGAGCCCGGCGGGCGGGAGGCGCGAGACTATCTCAAGGGCCGGGGCCTCGATGGCGCGGCGGCGAAACAGTTCCGGCTTGGCTATGCTCCGGCCTCGGGCCAGGCATTGATCGCGCATCTGACCGGCCACAATATTCCCCAGGAAGACATCATCGCCGCCGGCCTGGCCAGGCCTGCTGAGAACGGCCGCCCCCTGCGCGATTTCTTCTTCGGCCGGGTGATGTTTCCAATATCTGACGGGCGCGGCCGCCCTATCGCCTTCGGCGCGCGTGCGCTTCAGGCCGATGCCAAGCCCAAATACATCAACACCGGCGAAACCGCGCTGTTTTCCAAGGGTTCCAATCTCTACAATTTCGCCGCCGCCCGCGCCGCTGCGATCAAGGCCGGCACGGTGATCCTCGCGGAAGGCTATATGGATGTGATCGCGCTGGTGCGCGCGGGGTTCGTCCACGCGGTTGCCCCGCTCGGCACGGCCCTGACCGAGGACCAGCTCCAGATGCTGTGGCGCATGGCGTCAGAACCGGTCCTTGCCTTCGACGGCGACGCGGCGGGTCAGAAGGCCGCGCATCGCGGCGCCCATCTCGCCCTGCCACATTTGAAGCCCGGTCATTCCTTGCGCTTCGCCTTCCTGCCGCCAGGCGACGACCCCGATTCCCTGATCGCCGCATCGGGCCCGTCCGCGATGCAGAAGCTGCTCGACCTTGCGCTGCCGCTGTCAGACCTCTTGTGGCGCAGCGAAACCGAAGGGCGTGATTTCTCCACCCCCGAGCGGCGGGCGGGCCTTGAGTACAATCTGCGCGAGATCACTGCCCGCATCACCGATGCCAAGGTGGCCGACTATTACCGCCGCGGGTTCGATCAGCTTGTGTTCGAGAATTTCAAAAAGCGTGCCGCGCCCCCGGCCCGCCGCGCCCGCCAGGGCGCACCCTTCCGGGTGCCCCGGCCGATGCCCGGCACCCCGGAGGCGGTTTCCCCGGCGGTCCGGCAGAGCCTGCTGGCCCGCCAGGGAGGGGCCCGCCGGGTCAAGGAGACGGAACTTGGCAACCTCCTCGTCCAGGACCCCAGCATCGCCATGCACCATGGCGAGCTTCTGGCGGCCCTCCCTCTCAACGAGCCTTCGCTTGACAGGCTGCGCCATGAGCTTCTAAACCTCGCCGCCTCCGGCTCCAGCCTTGAAAAGGCTGGGGTTCAAACCCATTTTGCCAGGCTGGGGATGGCCGATCTGCTGGCGCAGTTTGCCGGACGCCCCGATGGGGATACGGCCCCAGAGCATGATCCTGAAGCCCGCTTTCTTCGCGCCGCCCAGGATTTGCGCGAAATGGCCGATCCGGAACGCGCAAAGCGGCCTGCGCCGCAATTTTACAGGTAGCGAACCTCAGTGAGCAAAGCGTCCCAGTCCAAAAAAGCGGCGAAATCCAAGCCCGCCAAGCCGATCAAGAAGCCCGCCGCCAAAGCTGCGGCCGCCAAGCCCGTGGCCGTGAAGAAATCCGCCAAGGATTCCAAGCCTGCCCCCAAGCCGGTGAAGGCGGCCGCCCGGCCGGTAAAACCTGCCCCCAAGGTCACGCACGCCCCTGCGAAGGCCGCCAAGCCCGCTCCTGCCAAGGCGGCCAAGGCTGAAGATCCCAAGCTGAAAAAATCCACCCCGGCACAGGCCGAGCCGAAAAAGGCACAAGGCACGCCACCCGCTCCGTTGCTGAAGCCCGGCGCCAAGATTCTGCCCAAGAAGCCAGGCGAGAACGAAACCCCGGGCGACGCCGACAGTCCGCTGCTGGATATGTCCGATGTCGGCGTGCGCAAGATGATCGCACGGGCCAAGACCCGCGGCTATGTCACCTATGATGAGCTGAACAAGGTGCTGCCGTCGGACAAGACCTCGTCCGAGCAGATCGAAGACACGATGGCAATGCTCAGTGAGATGGGCATCAATGTCATCGAAAGCGAAGAGGCCGAGGAGGGCGCCGAAGAGAACCTGCCCGCTGTGGCCGAAGGCAAAGCGCTTGCTACCACCAAGCAGGCCGGCGAGCAGTATGACCGCACCGACGACCCCGTCCGCATGTATCTGCGAGAGATGGGCTCGGTCGAACTTCTGTCCCGCGAAGGCGAGATTGCCATCGCCAAACGCATCGAGGCCGGTCGCGAGTTGATGATCGGCGCCCTGTGCGAATCTCCTCTCACCTTCGAGGCGCTGACGGTATGGCGTGACGAACTCAACGAAGGCAAGGTGCTGCTGCGGGACATCATCGACCTGGAAGCGATGTATGGCGGCGGCCCGGACGGCGCCGCGCCGGCTGGCGAAGGCGAAGCCACCAGCGGCGCCCCGCCCGCCACCGAGTTCAAGCCTGCTGAATTCAAAAAACCGGTACCGGTGCCAATACCGGTGCCGCCGCCGCTCACCCTGGCGCCCGCGCCCCAGCCCGCTCCCAAGCCTGATGGCGAGCCGGTCGATCCCGGCGAAGCCGCTGCTGCGGCCGACGCTGCCGGCGAGAGCGATGATTTCGACGATGAAGGCAATTTGCCCCTTTCGGCGATGGAAGCCGCGCTCAAGCCGCAGGTGCTGGCGGCGCTGGATCAGATCGCCAATCTCTACAAGAAGCTGGGCAAGCTGCAGGACGCGAGCGTGGAGGCGGCGCTGGCCTCTGACGAACTCTCCACCGGCCAGGAACGACGCTTCAAGAAGTTGCGCAACGAGACGATGGATCTCGTCAAGTCGCTCAAGCTCAACAACAACCGCATCGAAGCCTTGGTCGACCAGATGTACGGCATCAACCGCCGTCTGGTATCGCTGGAAGGACGCCTGCTGCGCCTGGCCGAGGCACATGGCGTGGATCGCGGAGAATTCCTCAAACAATATTTCGGCAACGAGCTGGACCCCAATTGGGCACGCCGCGTCGGGCGATTGACCGGCATAGGCTGGCACGAATTCGTCACCGACGAGCGTGACAAGATCAAGGCGCTGCGCGACGAGATTCAGGCGCTGGCCCAGGAAACCCGCCAATCGGTATCGGATTTCCGCCGCAACGTGCAGACGGTGCAGAAGGGCGAGCGCGAGTCGGGCGTCGCCAAGAAGGAGATGATCGAAGCCAATCTGCGCCTGGTTATCTCCATCGCCAAGAAATATACCAACCGGGGCCTGCAATTCCTCGACCTGATCCAGGAAGGCAATATCGGCCTGATGAAGGCGGTCGATAAGTTCGAATACCGCCGCGGCTACAAATTCTCGACCTACGCGACCTGGTGGATACGGCAGGCGATCACCCGCTCCATTGCCGACCAGGCGCGCACCATCCGCATTCCGGTGCACATGATCGAAACGATCAACAAGCTGGTGCGCACCTCGCGCCAGATGCTGCACGAGATCGGTCGCGAGCCGACGCCGGAGGAATTGGCCGAGCGCCTCGCCATGCCGCTGGAGAAGGTGCGCAAGGTTCTCAAGATCGCCAAGGAACCGATCAGCCTCGAGACGCCCATCGGCGACGAGGAAGACAGCCATCTGGGCGATTTCATCCAGGACCCCAATGTGGTGCTGCCGATCGATGCCGCGATCCAGGCCAATTTGCGCGAGACCACGACGCGGGTGCTGGCGACCTTGACCCCGCGCGAGGAGCGCGTATTACGCATGCGCTTCGGCATCGGCATGAACACCGACCACACTTTGGAAGAAGTGGGCCAGCAGTTCAGCGTCACCCGCGAGCGCATCCGTCAGATTGAGGCGAAGGCGCTGCGCAAGCTCAAGCATCCTTCACGCAGCCGCAAGCTGCGTTCGTTCCTGGACAATTAAGCGACATGGCCGGCTTCAAGGAAGAAAAGTTCGACGATCGTCTCAGCACGGCTCAAAAGGCGCGCGCTGCGATGCTGGAAAAGGCGCGGGCCCGCGCCGAGACCGCCAAGGCCACCGCCGACGAGCGGGCGAAAGAGCGCCAGACCATCGCCGCCGCGCGTGACGAACGCCAGCGCCAGCGCGCCGAAGAAAAGGCGAAGCTTGCCGCCGAGGAGTCCTCCCGCAAGGCCGCCGCCGAGGAAGCCGCGCGCAAGGCTGCGGAAGAAGGGCGTTTAGAGGCCCAACGCAAAAAGGAAGAAGAGCTTCAGTCGATGGTCCGTCTTCTTGCCGATCAGAAAACGGCCCGCGACGCACGCTATGCCGCGCGCAAGGCCCGGCAGAAGAAGCGCTGAGCCGCCTTCCATCAGGCCGCGGGCGCAGCCCGTTCGCCCGCTCGTCAAAATAACGCCGCATTTTCGCTCACACTACGATCCGGGCTGCTCGCGGCCGCGCCTGCCCGTTCCCGCCGCGCGCGAAGTCCCCTTCCGGCCCGGGTTTTCATCTTCAAGCAAAGAGTGCGTTATGGCGTATGTCGGAACCAAATCTTTCAAATATCCGGCCGAAGACGAATGCCTGGTGCGACGGCTGGGGGTCGGCCTGATGAGCGTGTGGCCCAGCCTGCCGCCGGATACCAGGGAGAAGATATTGGCCGAAGCCAATATCGCCTGGGACCGTGAATATTACGTCTCCCAGCTTCCCGCCAAACTGGAGAGCCTCCTCAAGCGGTTCAATGTGCGCGGCGCGGCGCGGAACTGACCCCGCATCGCTTGCGATGACCCCTGTTCAAGCAGCCGCGGTGAGCACCATGATCAGGCCGACCAGCGATATCGCCCAGACCAGGGTACGCGCCAAGGGAATGCCGGCGGCATAGAGAGGCACATAGACCAGCCGCGCCCAGAAATATATCTGCGCGCCCAAGCCCGACGCCACATCCTCCTTGTTCAGTACCGTTACAGCGAAAACGGCGGCGGCGAACAGCGGAAACGTCTCCAGAAAATTGCGGAAGGCGCGCGCCAGCCGGCCGCCGACCTTGCCAAGAGGGGGAGCCGGCGCATCCCGCGGACTGAAATTGTAGGGCAGGCCCTGGTCCAGCGCCGCCATACCCGCGGCAAGGACAAGTTGCAAAATTCCCAGTGCAGTGCTCCAGCACAGCATCTCGATTTCGGTCGAACCGCCGAACATCCCCACCCCGAGCCTCCTCTTTTGCGCCCATCCCTTATAGCCCAACCGGCTTGTCCGCGTCAGGGCGCCCAATCCAGGCCGGGAGACAATGAGCTCCCCCTCCAAGGCGGCGAATTCCGGAGCGCGGATCGTCAGGTCGTCCAGCGAGGCAAAGAGGTATAGCCGGCATAGCCATGCGCCTTGGACCAGCGCTGCCCGGCCCGGTCACCCGTCGCGATGGAAAGAGTTGCCGGCTCGATCTCCCGGACCAGACGCGCCCCAAGCCGGGCGCGGTAAAGCCGGGTGACGAACAGCGATTGAAACACGGCTAGAGCGGTTCCAGGAAAAGTGTATAGCGGTTTTCCGTCCGGAACCGCGACAAAACAAAGAGATAGAGTATTTTCGT